>JAEYYV010000218.1 GCA_023428295.1 Pseudomonadota bacterium | reverse complement strand
CGTCACCACGGTACCGCTCGCGAACAGCACGACGCCGACGACGACGTACGCGATGATCGCACCGAGGGCCACGAGCGGCGGTACCCACGGACGCCGCCGCACGCGACGCAGCTGCACCACGCACGCGAGCGCGCACAGCACGAGCGTCGCCACGATCGTCGCGACGCTCCCCGACGCGCGCAAGAACCGATTGCCGAGCACGTTCTCCGCGAGCGTCGCGTGCAGCTCGATGCCGTCCGCGTCGCGCGCGAGTGGCGTGGTGACCTTGTCGCTCTCGGCGTACGTGAGCCCCACGAAGACGAGCTTGCCGGCGAGCGCCGCCTTGTCGACGCGCCCGGCGATCACGTCCGCCGCCGAGACGCGCTGAATGCGATCGGGCCCCATCACGTCGAGCATCACGCTCGCCGCACGCGACACCGGCAGCTCGCGTCCACCCGCCTGCAGCGTGGATTCTCCGACGAGATACCGCGTGTCGCCGATCGTTCCGAGCTCCGCGAGCGCCACCGCCAGCCCGAGCGGCATGTAGTGGCGCCCCGCAAACTCGATCGCGAGCGGCACGCGCCTCGTCACGCCATCGTCGTCCCGATAGTGGTTCACGATGCCCGCACCCGCCGCGCCCTTCGCGATGTCCGCGATCGTCGTGGTCACCGCGTTCGCGTTCACGGGCCGCAGCGCGCCGCCGCCACCCGCGTCGGCCACCTCGCCGTGCCGCGCCTTCGCGAGACCGACCGGCTCCTCCGCGCTCGCGACGCGACCGCCGAGGTGAAACGACGCCGCCATGTACACGCGCCCGCTCGTCGCCACGCTCTCCGCGAGCACCTCGTCACCGCGCAGCTCCTCGGCGATCGCGAAGATCAGCGGCGCGTGTCGCTCGGTCTTCGCGTCGGCCTCGGTGCTCGCCTCGATCTCCTTCTTGGCCTCGACGACTTGCTCCGCGAGCTCGGCGGGCAAGATCACCTCGGGGCTGCTGAAGAAGAAGTCGAGCGCGATCACCTTCGGGTCGTACGCCGTGAGCGCATCGATCAACCGCGCGTACCCGCGCCGCGTCTGCAGCACGTCCCACGCCTCGCGCCGCAGCTTGTTATCGAGGCCCACGATCACCACGCGATCCGTCGACGGCGCACGCGGCCCGCGCAGCCGAAACCGCGCATCGATCGTGAAGCCCTCGATCGCCGCCAAGCCGGGCAGGGCGGCGACGCTCGTGTGCACGATCGCCAGCACCACCGCCACGAGCGTCGTCGCGATCGCCGTGATCAACGGAACGTTGCGCGTGCGATGGGCCACCGCGCGCATCGTACTCGTTCTGCCTCGCTCTGCCTCGCGCAGCCGCGCTCAGCCGCTCAGCCGCGCTCAGCCGCGCTCAGCCGCGCTCAGCCGCGCTCTGCGATCATCCCCGACGCCCTTGGCACATCGGATGCTTCTCTCGAGATCGAAGGAGCCATCATGATCGACCCGAAGGACGACAAGAGAATTGCCGTGTTTGGCTTGTTCGACGAACCCGCAGATCTGAACCGCGCGATCGACATGCTTCGCGTCGCCGGCTTCCGCGCGACGGACATCTCCGCACTCGCCGCGGATCCAGCGACCACGCAAGCCGTCGCCACCGAGAAGCACACGAAAGCCCCCGAGGGCGCCGCCGTCGGTGCCGCCACGGGTGGCGCGATCGGCGGAGCGCTCGGCCTCCTCGTCGGCATCGGCGCCCTCGTGATCCCGGGCCTCGGTCCGCTGATCGCGGCGGGCCCGATCGTCGCGGCGCTCGCAGGCGCGGGCGCGGGCGGCGCAGTGGGCACGCTGACCGGCGCGCTCGTCGGCATGGGTATCCCCGAGTACGAGGCGAAGAAGTACGAAACCTTCGTCCAAGCGGGCGGCTCGCTGCTCGCGGTCCACGCCGACAACCGCGAGTGGGCCGACAAGGCGAAGCACGTGCTCGCGAGCGCGAACGCGCGCGGCATCGATCAACGCGGCGAGGCACGCGCGGCCAACGCGAGCTAACGCGAGCTAACGCGCCTCGCTAGTTCGTCACCGCGGTCGCCGTCTCGAGGACGCGCTCGTACACCGCCGCATCCTCCTCGGAGAAGCAGCAGAACACGACTCGCTCGATCCGCGGCGCCACCTCGAGCGCCGACACCACCTCGCGCACGGCGATCGGCGCCGCGCTCTCGATCGGAAAGCCATAGATGCCGGTCGAGATCGACGGAAACGCGATCGTCCCGAGCTCGTGCTCCACGGCGAGCCGCAAGCTGTTCCGATACGCGGCCGCGAGCAGCTCGCGTTCGCCATGCCCGCCGCCGTCCCATACGGGCCCGACGGCATGGATCACCTTCCGCGCGGGCAAGCGAAACCCGTCGGTGATCCGCGCTTCGCCCGTCGGACAGCGGCCGACCAGCCGGCACGCCGCCAACAGCTCCGGCCCCGCCGCGCGGTGAATGGCCCCATCGACGCCACCTCCGCCGCTCATCGCCGAGTTCGCAGCGTTCACGATCGCATCCACCGCCAGCTTCGTGATGTCCGCGACGATCAGCTCGATGCGTCCATCCAGGTAGCTCGGCATCCCGACACTGTACAATCGGCACCGTGCAGTTGTTCTTGGCAGTCCTCGCGCTCCCACTCGTCGCGACGGGCTGCGACCGGATCTTCGGCCTCGACGGACGCAGCGATCCCGATGCTCGCATCCTCTTCGACGATGCTCCGCCGGGGCGAGATGCCCCGAGCGACTCCGCGGCCAGCTGCACGCTCGTCGAACGCTTCGACACGACCTTCGCAGATCTCTCGACGCGCTGGACCCGTTACGACGGCACCGCCGTCCCCCAAGCCACCCTCGACGTCAAAGACGACACGCTGATCTTCGATCTGCCCATCGCCGCTGCCGAGAACCACACCGGCATCATCCGCAACGTGCCGCTCGATCTCACGGGTGGCTCCATCCACCTCGTGATCGTCGACCCGACCACCGCCACCAACGGCTTCAACCTTTACATCAAGCTGTACGACGAGCTCCAATCCAACCGCTACTACCAAGCGATCGTCGACGGCACGAAGCTGCGCTTTCGCCAACAGGCCGGCCCCGTCGCCCTCGATGATCAGCCCTTCAAGTTCGACCGCAGCGGTGATCGTCACCTGCGCATCCGGCACGACGGGGCATTCCTGGTGCTCGAGACCTCCTTCGATAACGTCACGTACAACGCGCGCATCAGCCGCTCCATCGCCAACGTGCCGATCCACAAGCTCCGCGTGGAGATTGGGAGCGGGACCTACGCGATCCAGCCAGCCACCCTCCAACCGCGCGTCGACAACTTCGAGTTCTGTCTGTAATCGGTGTTGGGACTTGACGCTCTCACGGGGCCATGGCAAAAGGCCGGTGTCTGGTTCTTCCAGGCATGACAACTTGATGCGGGGTGGAGCAGCCTGGTAGCTCGTCGGGCTCATAACCCGAAGGTCGCAGGTTCAAATCCTGCCCCCGCTACTTCCACTCGCGAAGACTTTCGCGAGGTCGACGGACCCGGACACCTCTATAAAGTGTTCGGGTCCTTCCTTTTTCGGCGTCAGGGTCAGCGGGGACATCACCTCGGCCAGGATCGCCCGGCCGCGCTCCGGAGCTTGCTCCGCGATGGTCGCCAGCAACTCCCCGGCGGTCGCGGCGATGGTCTTGCGGTCAGGGACGGTCGCCGTCCCGGCAGCGGCCTGGGTGCCGATCTCGGCCTGGAGGCGGCGGACCTCCGCTTGGTCGGCCGCTCGCTGCCTCCGCAGGTCGAGATCGTCCGGCATCTCGACGATCAGGCGAGTGGCGTTCGCGACGCGGGTCTCAGCTGAACGCAGGGCCTTCTCGAGGTCGGCCGTTCCGAGCTGCGCGCGCTCGCCGATGCGCTTCTCGAACGCGTCCGCGAAGGTCTCGGCGATGTGCGGCACCGAGAGCGTTTCGCGAAGCGCATCGATAAGAGCCTCGGTGATCTTCTTCTCGCTGATGGTCGTGCCGTTGGAACAGATCGACTTGCCGCGCGAATGGTGCGACGTGCACCCGAAGTTCGCGTAGCGGACGCCGTTCTTGGTCTTCTGGCTCGCGATGGACATCGGGCCGGTACAGTGTGGCCTGATGTCAACTCGGCTCTGCCAGCCAGCCAGAGGTCGGCGGCGAGTCCACCGAGACAACGTGCGAGCACCAGTGGGGCGTTCGCGTCACGCCACGCGATCGTGATCTGCGGGCGCATCACGATCGCCGTCCTTCAGCAGGGACTGGGAGAAGGTGGAAGCGCAATGGCTGAGCGCTCGTCGAGACCGCGGCACTCGTTGGTTGTGGCTGCACCGGTACGATCGTCTTGAGCTTTGCGATCGCGAGGTCGAGCAGTTGTTCGACTGGCAGCCCACTCAGCCCCGCGACAACAGCTTGCATCGGTGTCGCGCTTGACTGAGCTGCCAGCGGCTCACCGACCTTCGCTTCGAGTGCGGCCAGCACCGCGCGACAAGCACGTACACCATCGGCGCGCGCAGCATCGTCGGCGTCAGACTGCAACGACTTCTGAATTGCTTCGATCACGTTCTCCATGGCCGTCTCCTTACGCCGCCACTTGCGGCTCGTTGGTGGCCGACTTGCTTGCGTCCTGATGCCAGGGCAGCACGCGCCATCGCGTCATCTCTCCTCGCGGATCGACCGCAGACAACTCGCCGTCCTCGTCCAGTGCCCACAGCTCGAATCGCCGTGATCGCTGCGGCGATTGCCGTCGTCCTCGTGGTCCGTCGGCCCGACGCGCAAACGGCGGAGCCGCGCGTCGCATCTGACTCCGGTTCTGCCGTCGACTTGGCAGTCGCGAAACCAACGATCGATAGTGCGAACGTCGCGAGCGTCGTTGTCGATGCTACGGCTCAAGAGCTGCCAGCAATCGACGCTGCCGTTCCAGTCGCAGCGGTGAGCGATGCGGGCGTGACCTCCGGAATCGGAAGCGCGTCGAACGGACCAGCGGGATCTGGATCCGCGACGGAAGTGGACGTGCGAAGACCCACAGTCACTGCGCGCGGAGAGCTTCGTGTATTCATCTCGCCGTGGGCAGAGGTTATCGTCGACGGAAAGAACTTGGGACAAACCCCGGTGCGTACCAAGCTCTCCGTCGGCAGACATCGCGTGCAGATCAAGAACGCAACGAAGCAGAAAACCGTGACAGTGAACATCACAGCAAACAAGCCGGTCACGATCGAAGAGACATGGTGACCATGACAGCTCGTTCGCAACACGTCGTCGCTTTCACGGCGCTTCTAATCGTCGCGACTCTGGCGAGCACGCTCGATGCACGAGCCGATACGCGTGCCGTCATCGTCCACGGTAAGGCCAGCGCAAAAGAGCAAACGGTCATCGCTGCAGCGGTAACCGGCGCGCTCAAGCTAGCGCAATGGTCGGTCATAGATCCTCCGTTCTCGTCCAAGGACTCCGTCACCATCCTTGCCTGCCTTCAACAAGAGAAGCCTTGGCCGTGCATCGAGCCGTACGCGAGTGCGAAGGGCGTCTCGACCGTGGTGTTCGTGGAAGCACTTCCAGAAAAGAATGGTGGGATTCGCCTCGTCGGTCAGATCGCCGAGCGAAGCGATGCCGTTCCACCGCTGGAGCAACAGTTCTGCAACCCGTGCTCCGATACGGCGCTCGCACAATCATCGGCTGCACTCGCGCGGCTGCTCGTGGAGAAGGGACCTGGACCGAACCCACCGACGAAGGTCACTGCGATCCGCATCCTCGTGACGCCGACGGACGCTTCGGTGTTGGTTGACAATCGGCTGGTAACACTCAGCGAGCAGCTTGTACCCGCGACACCGGGGCCGCACCGCGTGACCTTCAAACGGGACGGCTTCATCACGCTGACCCGCGATGTCGAGCTGGTTGAAGGGGAGACCATGACGGTCGAGGAGACGATGGTCGAGGAAACGAAGCGCCCCCCGGAGCGTGGCTTCCCGTGGGTAGCAGCGTCATTGATCGGTGGCGGAGCGATCGCATTGATCGGAGGGAGCTGGGTCTCGTGGACGGCCGAACCCGGTGCGCTCGAAGAACGCCACGAATACTACTACTCGACTCCAGGGCTCATTGTTGCGGGTCTTGGTGGTGTCGCGATCGTTGGCGGCATCTACTTGCTACTGCGCACCCCGCGAATGGCGCGACCGTGTCTCTTCTTCCGAACGGCGGCGCCGTTGCGGGTTGGTCGACGAGCTTCTAGGAGCACAATGCCGAGACTTCACTTGTTCAGCGTCGTACTCCTCGTCCTGTTCGTTGCGTGTCACAAGGATCCGCTCTACTGCCCTGGCGCACCGAACAACAACTGCAATCTGCTCGACGCACCGACGGACACGATGGGCTTTTGTCTGTCGAGCACGGAGTGTCCCGATACCACCGTCTGCAACGTTCCCACCGGCCTGTGCGTGGAGTGCACAGAGACCGAGAAGGCCGCGTGTACGGGCGCGACACCCGCGTGCATCGACAACGACTGCCAGCCTTGCACCGAACACGCGCAATGCGACTCGGCGGCGTGCTTGCCGGATGGCATGTGTGGAACCGATCTCAACGTTGCGTACGTCGATCCTGCGGGAACGGATAACAACGCGTGCACGCGCGCGATGCCATGCAACCAGGTGAGCGACGCACTCGCGACCAATCGTGCCTTCGTGAAGTTCACCGGCACCATCGACGAAGCCGTTACTGTCCAGTCGGCACGGGTCGTCACGTTTCTCGCCAACCCGGGAGCCCAGCTTACGCGCGCGACCGGTGACGCGATCCTGACGGTTCGGGACGATGGCACCAGCATTACCATTTACGATCTGACGATCTCCGACGCTCCGAACACGGCGAGCGGAATCGGAGTGGTCGTGCCTGCGGCGAGTGGCGCTCCAACCGTCAACCTTCGACGTGTGACGCTCTCCAACAACCCGGGCGGTGGAATCTCCACGTCTGGGGGAGCGCTCTCGGTGCTCCAATCGACGATTTCTGGAAACGAAGGCGGCGGAATCTCGATCGCCGGCAGCGGTGCAACCTTCGACCTGCGGAACAACTTCATCTACCGGAACGGCGATCAAGACACGGGCACCTATGGCGGATTGAACTTGGGGATCGCTGTTGCCGGAGCGAATCGGCTCGAGTTCAACACCATCGTAGACAACCGCGCCGCGATTAACTCGGGTGGCATCGTCTGCAACGTGGCGACGTTCAGCGGCGCGAACAACATCATTGCGCGGAACTCACTCGCCGGAAGCACCACCGCCGCTACGGCTCAAACGTCTGGCGCCTGCACGTACCCAACGTCGACCGTTGCCAATAGCGTCGCCGGGCTAGCGTTCGCGCAACCGGACTCGTCGCCGTTCGACTACCACATTGCGACAGGAAGCACGGCGATCGACACGGCGACAACGGCGACGACAACGACGATGGACGTCGATGACGAATCGAGGCCGCAAGGCGCAGCACCCGACCGCGGCGCGGATGAGCTGACTCCCTGAAACGTGGAGGATCAATGTTGGCGTTCATGGACTTCGTGCCGCGCTACGTCCTTCTCAAAGATGAGGGGATGTTCAGCATGCACAGCGAAAGAGCGGAGACGTTCGACCAGGCGGTCGCGATCGCCGCATCGTGGATCAAGCAGAACGGCGTCAGGGTGATGCAGATCGAGACCGTGGTGCTCCCCAACATGTGGAGCAGCAACGAGGAGGGAAGTCGCGACGGCTCGTTGAGACAAGCCACCGGCGGTGGTCTCGGGTACGAGTTCTCGCGATGGCATCAGTTCGTTCGGATTTGGTTCGACAACGAACCCGGCCCGGCGCCGTATCGTTAGTGTCGCTGGAGGCGAATCAACGTGACGAAAATACATTCGACGCTCCAGGCTCTCCTCTGCCTCTCGCTCCTCACCGCGAGCTGCAAGAATTCGAGTAGCGAGCCGGCACCGATCATGAGCACTGCCTTGGTGCCGTGCATGGAAGCCGCAGGCACGATGGTGCTCGGAAAGGAACTCGCGGAGAACAACGTCGGCCCCGAGGTCTGCAGTCTCGCGCTCCGACGATTCTTGCTAGCCAATCCGTCTGCTCGCATCGTCGACGTGGTGCCGATCGATGCAGTCGTCAAATACCCAAAGCTCGACGCCACCAAACGGGAGACCAAAGAGCTGCTCGTCGTGAAGGCGGATCGGGGGCCATGGCAGCTCGCGCGTGATCTCGAAGTGGGTACGACGATTTGCTCCACGAGTGGGCGCGGCGAGGAGTCGCCAGCACATTGCAGCTACGCCCTCAACAAGGCACTCACGTACGTCCGGGGCGCATCGATCTGGATCCCGATCACGTTCGAAGACGATGAGGTCTTCAACCGCCGGTCCGGGACTGCGCACATCTTGCACGTCTATCGTCGACCGGATGGCGTTCCGCCGTCGCAACCGTAGCTACTCGCCTGCCTTCTTACCGAGAATGTAGGTCTTGACCCCGACGAGCGATTCCAACCGCTCTTGCCAGGTCCCCGCGTCACGACGCGCCATGCTCTCGACGGCGTGCAGTTCGTCCGCGACAGTCAGGAACGGCGCGACGACCGGATGATGGTGTGCCGAGGCGATGCCGCATCCTCGCGCCGCTGCATCGCTGATCGGAATCCCCTCGCCATCGCGAACGAGCGCCCGCGCTTGATCGCGCGCCTCTTCCACGAGCGGAATTGCGGACAACATTCCGCCAAGCTTCTCGGGACCTGTTGCCGGAGCCGTCGCGTCGGGACCCTTCTTGTTCGAACCGGCCACTTCGTCGCGCGCCGAGGTACCGAACGTGTTGTAGGCCGTCCGGCGGTTTCCGAGAGCCCCGAGCATCGAACTTCGCGCGCCCTCGATACCGTCATGCGCCCCGCCGGCGCGCTCCAGCGCGGCGTTGTAGGAATCGATCGTCGCACTATCGAGCAGGGTGGTGTGGTGAAGCTCGGCCAGCGCGAGATCGCGGCCAAGCTTGTCGATCGCATCCTTCGAGCTGAGCGAGATGATGTCTCCGACCAGCTCGCCGGTTTTCTCGATCGCGTCACCAACCCCATCCTGGGCGATGTGCGGGTCGTGTCCCTATAGTTGTGTAGAAGCCGATTTCTTGGGCGGCAAGAAAGACCGAGAGAGCCTCCGGTTGCGACACCCAAGGAGTCTCGTGAAGCGACCAAAACGATCCCTTCGCCTCGACGCTATCGATTCCGTGATCCCGACGCAAGAAGACTTCCTTCGTGACCTCGACGACCGTGTGCGGAGCGCGGTGCAGACGACCATCCAGATCGTTCTCGAGGAGGAGCTAGAGAGACTCGTCGGCGCCGGTCCGTACGAGCGCAGTGACCAGCGCATCGATGTCCGGAACGGCCACTACCCTCGACGCATCGTGACCACCTCCGGAGAAGTTCTGGTTCGCGTCGGCCGCACGCGCGATGGCGGCGCGGCGACGGCACCGCTCGGGCGGTACGCACGTCGGCGTCCGGAGATCGACGCGGCAGTCACACAGGCGTACGTCAGCGGCGTCTCGACGCGCGACATGGGCGACGTCACCGAGGCGTTGCTCGGCAAGCGCGTCGGCCGTTCCAGCGTGAGTCGCGTGACCAAGCGCCTCGAGGACCAGGTCGAGGACTTGCAACGCGAACCGATCATCGAGCCCATCGCATACCTGTATCTCGACGCAACGTTCGTCGACGCGCGCTGGGCGCGTACCGTCGAGAATGTCTCTGCACTCGTCGCGTACGGTGTTGGTCGCAATGGCCATCGTCAGCTGCTCGGCATTCACCTCGGCGCGCAGAGGTCCGAGGCAAGCTGGGCCGAGCTGCTCGGCGAGCTCGTCGCTCGTGGCCTCTCCGGCGTCCAGCTGATCATCCGCGACGAGCACGTGGGGCTCATCGCTGCCGCGCGCAAGGTGCTGCCCGAGGCGAGGCAGCAACGCTGCACCGTGCACCTGATGCGGAACGTCTTCACACAGGTCCCCAAGCAACACCAGAAGCGACTCGCACGCGAGCTCGTCGCCGTCCTGCACGCGGATTCGCTCGACGCAGCAAAGCGCAAACTGCGCGCGTTCCGCCTCCAGTTCGGCAAGCAGTTTCCCGAAGCAGCCGCCTGCCTCGAGCGCGGCTTCGCCGACGCGACCTCGTACTTTGCGTTTCCGCAGGCACACTGGATGAGACTCCGCTCGACCAACGGGCTCGAACGTCTCCACGGCGAGATCAAACGCCGCACGCGCGCCATCGGCGCGTTTCCGGATCGCGCGAGCGCACTTCGCCTGATCACCGCGGTCGCGCTTCAGGTCACGGAGATCTGGAGCGACCGCATGTACCTCGACATGTCTCTGCTCACCAACCATCACGCCGCTGCGGCATGAGCACCGAACCCGAACTCTCTCGTCAGGCTTTCACACAAGAAAACGGACTTGACCGCCCTGAGCTCGGCCTTGTTCGCTGCCGGTGCGAGCTTGATGTGAATCGCGTGTTCGGTGACGACGACAGTGCCGGGCGCAGCGAGGAGGTTGGCGAGGAGCTTTGCTGGGTGTTCGTAGGTTGGGTGTTGGGGCGCCAGATCACGTCGGCGAGCTCGGTCTGCTGCGGGCCATTCATGGCGTCTTCTTCTCTCGTTCCACGTGACGTCTGCGTCGTTGCAGGGCCGAGACCACCGGAAAGTTGTCGACTCGCTCATCGCCGTTGTCCCGGACCATTGACGTCGCCGAACAGCACTCTCGCCTCGCGCAGCGACGCGGTGAGCAGCTCGCTGTGTGCCTCTCGCGTGAGACCTTCGAGCGATGCCTGTTGCTTCACGAGAAGAGCTTCGATGACGTCATTGAGCGACCAAATCCACCGCTTCACATCGACTTCGCGATCGGCTCGAACCCAGCCACAGAGCCCGCGGTTGTGAAGTGAAAGCGATCGTTCGTTACGCGGCCCAGTCTGCAACCATACGGCGAAGCCGCGCGCGCGCTGATCGAGAGCAAACGAGAGTGCCTCGAAGCGACAAAAGGTGTTGAGGGATGCGAACTCGCACTCCGCAGGTGGCGGCCCGCCGAATCGGAAGAATGGAAGTCGCTTTGCGAGCTGGACCTCACCGAGCGACCACGCGTCATCCGTCTCGCCCAGACGATCGAGCAAGCCGTGGTCGGCGCCGTCGAGCATGTTCCGGACATGGTCGTCGTCCGTCAGCTCGTGCAGTGGTTTCATCGGGCGCGATCCAGCTCGCTGTTGCGTCGCTCCGGGCCACAGCAACGCGCTACGGATAAACTTCGGCGGGAAGGGCGGCGAAGGGGCGCCATTGTTTGGACGCGGATCGACGAATGCGAACACGCCGCCCTGCGAGTAGCACTCGTCTCCCGGACAGTAAAGCGGCGCGTCGGGTGGTGGAGGGCTAGGGTCACAGCCGCCGGCCCCGAGAAGCAATCCGCGAATCAGCTCGACGTCGCCAGCCGTGTCGCCGACGAAGCGCGTGTCGCCCTCGAGGCCATTCGTAACGATCATGTAGAACGTCATCACCTCTGCTTCGGTGAATCTCCAGTTCATCGCACCTTCGAGCCAGACCGCCATCACCCCTCCTTCTTACGTCCAGGCATCGGAATGCCGACTCGTTCGAGGAAGCGAACACTCGCCTCGAACCGTGCCTCGTTGATCGCTTGTTCGCGCTGCTCGTCAGTGAGGGCATTCCACGCAGCTTGTTGCTTCGCGACGTGCTCCCTAATGGCTTCGTTCAAGTGGGCTGCCCATGCCTTCGCTTCAGCTTCGCGATCCGGCGGAACCCAGCCACACAGCGACCGATTGCGAAGCGATGGCGAAGTCTCGTCACGAGGTCCCGTCTGCAACCACAGCGCGAACCCACTTGCGCCTGTATCGGCCAGCGAGAATGGCGTGAGCTCGAAGCGGCAGTGAGAGCTGAGAGGGACGAACTCGCCTTTCCCGTCCGGGTCTCCGAACCGCAGTACGGGATACGCCTTGGCGAGTTGAACCCCACCTCCGAAGGTCCAGACATCATCCGTCTCGTGAAGTCGATCGATCAGGCCACGATCCCCACCGTCGAGCATGAAGCGCACGTGATCTTCGTCGGTCATCTGCTCGAATGGCTTCGTCACTTTGTCTCCCGTTGCCGGATACTCGCGGGCAACTGCGCGGCGTCGGGGGATAGCGGTGGAGGAATCGCCCCCTGGCTCGGGTCCGGATCCGTCGGCGTCTTGCCTGCATCGAGGAGCCGCGCGCGAATCTCGGCATTGAGGAACGTGATCCACTGATCCGCTTCCTGTACGCGCTCCGGTGGCACCCACCCGGGAAACTTCTCGTACACGTCCGCGTGGTTTGGGGGCGATCCAGCGTCCCAGACACGCAGAATGATCGCCCATCCCTTCGCCCCGAGATCGGGAAAATCAAACCATCGCCGGTAGAACCGAGACTCAGGAAAGAGATCAAAGCTCCAACCGCTGCGGAAGTAGGGACGACGTTTGCCAATGCCGAACGTGTCGAGGCACCACTCATCGGACGTCTCTCGAAAGCCATCGATTGCTCCACAGTTAGCAATCGTGAGCGTCCGCCTCAGTTGCTCGTCATCGGAGTAGTCATTGTTTCTCATTTCGCGTTCCCCTTTCCACGACCCGCAACCGGCGCGTCAGCCGCTCCCCACTCCTTTAGTGCGGGCATGTATTCGCTCATGCGTCCAGTGGGCTCCGGGATCGGAACACCAGCGAGTCGCAACCACGCTGCACAATTCGCGATCAGGTTGCCCGCGAACTCCTGGCCGTTTGTCGCGACCGTATCCTTCGGCATCGTGTCTTTCTTTGGGAACCAGTACCCATGCGAGTGTTCGCCGCGCTCGTTGGCCTCCAACTCGCCGAGCGTTCGGTTCTTGATCGCGGAGCGCTCGTTCGGATCAAACGTCATCACAACGCGTGTCACCTCTGTATCCCATCCCTTTTTCGCTAGCTTCGCTGCGGCCTTTTCGTAGTGGTCGTTGTCGAGCTTCACGTTCCCTGGAATGACTTCGCCGTTGCGAAGCTTCTGCACGACCGTTTCTACCGAGAGGCCAGCGACGCCCGGAGTGCTCGTGTCCGGTGTGAACCCGTAGACGGTCTTGCCGCCGTCCCAGGAGATCGCGACGTGACCCGCCATGAGGAGCGGATCCTCGGCATTGGCCTCTGCCTTAATCGCCTCTCTTTCCGCCTCGGACATGTCGCTCAGCTTTCTGCCATTGATCGAACGGACGCCGCTGTAACCGTAGATCTCGATCGTCGCGACGTTTGTATCGGGCAGGCCAGTGCTCGCCGCTCGCTCTCCGGCCCCGAGCTTCGTCGTGGACGTCGTGGCGTGTTCGTCCGGAGCCTTCGCTCGTGAATGTCCGGTGTGCGCGTCATCGCGGAACTCGAAGTACCACTCGCGGAGCCCGCCAGCGTCGACGCCTGGCGCGGGAGGCATACGCACGAGCACCCCGTTCTTGTATTCGGTCATCTCCGCGCCGAGGTCGGTGAACAACTCTACCATGCGGCGCCCCTCGGCCGGCGTGACGAGGTATCCGCGGCTCGCGTGCTCCGTCGGTGCCATCGTGATCCGGATCTGCGCCAGCTCTACCGCCGCCTTCGCGCGTAGGAGGTCGCGGACGTCATCGCGAACGTTTGCTCCTGCGTCCTGTCTGCCGTTGCGCTGGCCGACAATGGCCTTCGGGGGAAGCTCGTCGATCTCGAGCATGTCGTCGCCGAACTTCACGCGCCAACGCTTCTGTTGGTTGCCGATCTCGACGATGCGAACATCGAGGCCGAGTGCACGCGCTTTGAAAATCGCATTCGCGATCTCCTTGCTGTCGCCTGCCCATCTTCCGGCGGATTCGACTACGGGTTCCAGCCCCGCAGCACGAGCCTCTACAGCGACGAACGCCTGCGACTTGATCACGTCACCATCTGCATGGGCATCGGCGCGCAGCACGTCCGCCTCATTCGCGTGGATCACTCCCTCACGCTCGAGCTTGGCGATCAGGGCGATCTCATCGTCGATGACTGACCGATGCTCGATCAGGATATCAAGTGCCTCGTCCGGACTGCCCGTGCGCTCGAGCTCGGCGGCGCGATGCGCGAGCTTCTCCATGCGGCGCGGGAGGCTCCCGATCCGTTGCCCGAGCTTGTCGAGTTGTTGCATGCGATGGCGCAGGCGGCCATTGAGGAATCTGCCGATGGCGAACGAGGCGCCTTGCAGGAGCCAGGAGTCCACCATTTCGTCACTCGGGTGCTCGCCGCGCTTCCACGCCGCGACTCGATGAACGGCATAGCTGATCGCAGTGCCGGTCAGCATCTCCGCACTCAACTGTGCGCCGTGCGCGAGAACGAACTTCGCTCCGTGGCCGACGCGCTGCCACATGTCTAGCGACTTCTTGTCGACTTCGCCGAGGCCGGAGCTAAGGCGCCCCAGCGGAGTCAGCGCGAATCGGGTGAGCGCGTTCGAGACGATGCTCTCGGCGATCGCAGCGTCGCCGCCTGTCAGTGCGTGCTGTGCTGCACCGCTCAGCGTCGCGTCGGTGACGATCTCAGCCGCAGCTCCGAACGCCCGCGCGGTCCGCATCGTGGACACGATGCCGGCGGTCTCCGCACTCAGGTCGAGCATCATCATGCCGCGAACCGCGCCGCCTACGAAGCTCGCGACACCTCCCGTGACGAGTCCGACGCCGATCATCGCGGCGGCTTCGGCGATCATCATGCGCCATCGCTGATCGGCGAGCACCTTGTCAGCGCGCTGCAGGAACTGCTCGATGCGTTGTTCTTGCTTGAGCGTGGCGAGCTTGGCGTGTGCGCTCTGGACATGCTGCCGCAGGTTGTCGCGCTTTCGCGTCGCGATATCAGGCAGCCATGGAGCGCTCGCGTCCTTCGGGTCGCGCGGCCCGTAGATGATCTTGTGTCCGTCCTTGAGGAACTCGTGAATCTGGGCGAGCTCGGCCTCCATGAAGGGGGCATCCGCACGCATGTTGAGGAGCTCGGTGCTCTGAACGATGCCCGGGAGAAAGCCGAGCGTGCCTTGGTCCGCCGCGCTCTTGAACTCGCGAAACTGCAACTTGAGGGAGGAGATGCTGGCGATCAACCGATTCTCTTCGGCTTCGAGGATCAGTTCCTCGGCTGCGCCAGCGTCTACACCCTTGCCCTGTATGAGCGCATTGCGCATCTCGGCGGCGCGCATGCGGATACTTCGTTGCGTGTCGTCGAGGTGCAGCGATTCTCCATCGACATCGCGCGCGCTATGCTCGCGAGTGCGCTCCTCGGAGACCGCCCCACCCGAGCTTTGAACCGCTAGCTCGATGGTCGCGAGCATCACGCCTTGGCGTAACCGTGTCGCCTCTGCGAGTAGCGCGGATCCTGATCCGATCTGATGCGAAGCACCGGCCGCACGCGCGTAGGTCGCGAGCACGCGACCGACCGGCCCGGTCGGATCGCCGCCGTTCAATGCTGGCGCTCCGACCTCGCGGACGAACGTACCGACCTGCTCGCTGATCTGCGAAAGCAGTCGTCCCTGACGCGCCAACAAGCTTGACCAAGACGCGTTGAGCACGTCCGAGCGCGTGGTCTTCTCCTGCGCACGCGAAAGGAAGTCGGAGCTTGGTGCGAGCAGTTCGAACAACGACCACGGCGCCATGACGCCGTGCAGATAGTCGAGCTGACTCCGGCCGCGCGTGATCAACGCGACCGCATCGACTGACAGCATCGAATCCAAGACCTCAGACTTCTCGTCGTCACCCTTGCCGTGCGCCTCGCTCGATCCACGTCGCGTCTCGAGGTCGCTCTGCGCGAGCGCGATCTCGTCGGCAAGTGCGCTCTCCGCGAGGAGGGTGCGCGGATCGGGCGCTGCTTGCTCCGTCGCGCGTTGTGCAGCCTCGGGATTGTAACGATTGTCCTCGCGGCGCCTCTTTGCGACCTTGGGTTCATAAGCTGCTGGTCCGAGCTGAGCGCCGATCTTGTGAAGCCTTGCCGCCCATGCGGGCGGGATGACGAAGTACGGCGCGGCGACGGTGATCAGGTCAGCGTTGTACGTGTGCGCGACTCCGTCGTCACCTCGGTTGAAGAGGACAGCCGCGAGCTGTTCCGCCGTTGCATCGGGCGTCTCGACGAGGAGCACGTTCCAGAGCGTCGGATCCTTCTCTCCCATGCACTTGATCAAGAGAGGTCTCAGCTTCTCCGGGGCCGGCTCGCGCGGTGACTTCGCCGTCGGTGGGGTGTACGTGACCATCTGCGCGTCGCGCATGGCAAGCAGGGCGATGTGTTCGAGCGGTGTCGATGGCAGGACCGCGTTGTTTGTGGCGAGCTCCTTCTTGATCGCTTGCTCGGCACGCACGCCGCTCGCGTGTAGCGAGTCTGCGGCTGCAACGTATCGTTGGCCCGCATGCAGGATTGCAGCGCGCAGCCGTGGGCGAGCTTCGGCAGCGACCGTGTCGCCGATCGCCGTCTGCCATGCCGACGTTCCGAGCGGCCCCTCCGCCTCGTGCCCGGGAGCTTGCGGCCGGATGTCTCGGTACGCATCCACCATGGCGTACAGGTCCATCGGGTGGAACAGGCGGACGAGGAGCGCACGATCGTCGGCGCCAAATCGTGGACGTTCCATCGTCATCCACATCTGAAGCTGATCGACGACGATCGCGGGGGTCGTCCAGCGTAGCCGTACGTGCGGATCTGGCGGCACTGGACCGGCGTTCTTGACCATGACGTCGAGTAACTCGGTCGCCCACATGGAGAGGTATCCGCCGGCGGTGACCAACTCTTTTCCGTAGCTCTTGGTGGTCGCGATCTGATCGACGCGAACGATCGGCGTAGGCGCGCTCTCCTTGCCTTCGGGCTCGGAGCTTCGCGTTTTCCCGCGTGCAGGCGCGCGCATCGGCGATGCTCCCGTGACCGACACGCTCGGCGTCCACTTCGCCGCGGCGCCGTCGGCGCGAAAGCGTGCGGCGAACCGATCGGCGTCGCGCTCGGCCGCATCCTCGTGGGTTTCGTCGTCGCGTTTGGCTGCGATGCCGACCGGTCCGGACAACGCGTCGGCCTGCACGACGTGGCCCACTTCGTGTGCGATCAGCTCGCGCCCGTCGGCACTCACCGTGTCGAGCTGTCCTTCGCCCATGTGGATGTCGTGGCCGATCGCCACTGCGCGCGCGCCATATTGCGCGGCGACCGCAGCGCCGCGCTCGCCGGCATGGACGCGAACATGATCGAGCGTCCGTCCGGTGGCTTGCTCGAGTTCGCCGCGAACGTTGTCCGGAATCTTCTGGGGCCCGTCGTTCACGTCGGACACCGGCTCGCTATTCGATTGCGGTGCCACCTGCGGACCTATCGGCTCTCGTGAAGAGCGCAGGGCTTCGCGTCGAGGTGCGCCGTCCAAGAAGGCGAGCAACTCGCCGAACCGCTCGCGCGTGACGCGGACGCCGGGCGATAGGGCCATTGCGATCGGATCGTTGTGTCGCTGCTTCCTGAGTCGGCCTGCGAGCGTGCGACTCTCAGCTGCGGACAGTGAGCCGAACGCCGACTTGAGGGCGCTTGCTTTCCGCGTCCAACCGTCGCGCGCGTTGCCTTCGATCGGAGACGTGGCAACCGCGAGGATCTCCGCTTCGCGCGAGACCTCTCTCCACCCTCGCGGCGCTTCGGACAACGTTGCGGCGATGCGCTCGTGGTTCGCGAGCATGACGGTGGCTGCCGCCATTTCCTGCTCCGCGTCTGGCTCTCTCCGCGCGAGCTCGCGCGTGCGCTCGTGCGACTTGCGTGCTGCTGCGAGCTGACGATCGAGACTCTGCTTCGCATCTTGCCAACGCTGTTGATCGTTGGCGTCACTGGCGCGCTGAACGGCGACGATCGCCGCGTCGAGAGCGCTCACCTCGCGCACGAACGCGTGCGTTCGATCGCTTGCCTCTTCCGCGGGTGTGCGTGGTTTCGCTGCGGGCTCGATAGAGCTGCGCGGTGCGAGAACGCTGCCGAACCCGCGGGCCCTCGATGCGAACTCGGTCACGACCGGACCACGGCAGCCAGTGATTCACGAAGCGACGAGATGGATCGAATGCCCATAACGCACCCATCGGAAGGCCCGCGTCCGGGTTGCGTGGTTTCTTACGCCCATGAGCGAAGCGCATCAGTTCGTCCGCGAGCTACTGACGGAGCAGCTGACGTGGAAGCAGATTACGAGCGGTTCAACGACCCGTGCGTGGCGCTCGCCGACAGGGATTGGGACGACGAGATCGACGACTTCACCGTGGCGCGTTGCAGGGCATGGACGACGCGACGCGACGCGAGCCGTTCGAGTGCGAGCGCGTCCAACGCTGGCTTCGCGGCATGCGCATGGTCGACACGTTGCGCGAGCGCGACCGTGAGCGTGAACAACGCCGCGATCAGCGCCGCTTCCGAAGCGGTTCGCGCACGCGATCGATCATCGATATCGCGAGAGGGAGGGGCGGGAATAGCTCTTGGTCAGACTTCTGGTTTGCTCGACCGAACAGCCACAGGTACAGCTTAGTAGGGGCCTCGTCGCTCTTGATGAACCAATCGCTTGCAACGAAGCAGAAGATCAGAGAACGGAACGGCTGCTCCGCGCTCACTCGTCGGGTGCGTCTGGCTTCCGGGCGAGCCAGATGTAGTGCTGCGGTGAGCCGAGCCCGAGCGTCGTCTCGACGAGCTCGACCGCTCCGCCGAGATCCTCGAGCGCCTTCGTGAACGTGTCGGACGGAAACGACGACCACACCGCGAGCACGCCGCCGGCACGAAGCGCCGCGTACGCCCGCGCCAGGCCAGCTCGCTTGTAGAGCTGCTCGTTGCGAGGATGCGTGACCGCGCTCGGCCCGTTGTCGACATCGAGCGCGATCGCGTCGTACGTGTTCTCGCTTCGCGCGATGACCGCCGCGACATCTTCGACAAAGAGCGTCGTGCGCTCGTCGTCGAGCGGACGTCCGCTGTAGTCGCCGCAATCTTCGCGGTTCCACCGCACGACAGCGGGCACGAGCTCCGCGACATCGACGCGCGCGTCCGCTGGCAGGCCGTCGAGCGCGGCGCGGAGCGTGAAGCCAAGCCCGAGGCCGCCGATCAACACGTGGGGCGTCGCGACGTCGGTGACGGCTTGGGCGATGATGCGCCCGAGCTCGTCCTCGGAGTCGTGGACGTCGCTCGACATGAGCGTGCGGTGCCCGACGCGGATGCAGACTTCCGTGCCCTCGCGCTCGAGGACCATTTCGGAACCCTCGAGATCTGCGGCTTCGTAGGTGGTTGTCATGTTCGGTGTCCCCGCGGTTGGCCGCATGGACTATGCGCGAACACGAGTCGACGATGCTACCGCCGGTGCCCGCCGAACGCGCGATCCTGGATCAGCGCGTAGAAGACGCTCACGTGCGCCGATCGATCGGTCAGTGCGGGCATGTCTGGGAAGCGCGCGCGACGCGTTCCGAAGTCTGCGCCCACGCCGATCGCGTGATGCTCCGCGAAGCCCCACAGCGCCTCGAGCCGCGTGAGCGTCAGGATCTCGGAGCCCTCTTGGAAGCGCGCGCCGTCGATCTCGTAGGCCGCGCCCGTGAGACGGAAGAGCCCGAGACCCGCGTAGCCGAGCCGCACCTCGAGGAGCTGCGAGGAGCCCGGGCCGCGGTGATAGTCGCGATCGGAGTTGCCGGGCACGTCGCCGCCCGCGCTGCCGTACGGGATGAAGTTCACGGTGCCCGTGCTCTGGAGGAACCCACGCTCGCCGATGTCCAGGTGCAGCGTCGTGCCGACGCCGACCGCTGCCGCGCTGATGCGGACGCGCTCCGGGTTCTCGAAGTCGTACGCGCCGAACGCGCCCCACACGCCGCGGAGTCGTGATCCCGCGCAGTAGCTCCAGCCGTAGAGGAGCGTGCGCAGGCGCAGCGACGCGAAGTACTCGTCGGGAGAGACGGCGCCCTCGACGCGCGCGTCGAAGTGATCGAATGGACCGCGCGGCGTGTACTCGGGCGAGGCGGGCAGGCCGTACGTGTACGCGAGCGCGCCGTGGATGAGGTTGGTGCGTGCGAGCACCTTCGAGCCGTTGCCCTCGTCGAACGTCACGGCGAGGCCATCGAATCCGGCGGCGACAAAGCCAAAGCTCGGCGGCGGCGGTGTGAGGCGCCAGGCTTCGCCGAACGCCAAGCGGTTCACCGTGCCGAGTGGCTCGAGGAGCGTGGAGAACACCGTGCGCAGAGCTCCGGGGCGCTCGCCGGTCGGCGTGTAGCGGATCGCGCGGCTCCACCGATGCAGCGCCTCGCCGAGCAGGATGCCCGCCGCTGGCGTCACGATCTGATCGTTGAGCGACGGGATCTCGGTCTCCATCACGAGCTCCCACACGAAGCTGTCGAGGTACGTGACGATCGCGGAGCCGAGCAGGCCGAGGCCGTTCGTTCGCGCGGTCTGGTAGTAGAGCGTGCCCTGGTACGGATGGCCGAAGTTGTTCGTGGTGAAGGCGTCCTCGTCCCACGCCCAGTCCGTGCGGAAGTTGGTCGCGATCGACTTGAACGAGATCTTCGCGTAGTGCTTGCCGATCAGTTGCGCGCCGATGTTCATCCCCGCGAGCACGCCGACCGACTCGATCGCGGTCAACGCGTACGAGCGTCGCAAGAGCAGCGGGGCGGGCGCAGGAGCGGCGGCGGGGGTGGAGTCGTCGACGAGCGGAGCAGGGCCGTTCGCGATCCGCGCCTCGGTCTCGGCCGCTGCGATCGACCCGCCGAGGACACACCGGAGGACAAACAGCGACGCGAGGGCGCGGACCTTCATGATCGAGACGACCGACCGATGGTGCGCGCGATCGAGCGCGGCTGCACCACATGTGAGAGAGAATCAGCGTCCCACTCCGCGGCTGTGCGAGGCGCGTAAGTTGCGAGTAAGAGGAGACGCGCAGCAACAAAAACGAGGGAGCGGGGAATCCCGTGCTTGACGCACCTGGTTAAGTGGCTTATCAGGAGACTGCTGTGCTCGCGCGTCCAGTAGTAGAAGTACGACGCTCGTGGGTCGCATGGGCCCTGGTTGTCTTCACGGTCGCGATCTGGCCGCTGTGCTGGTCGGGAAGCATGACCCGCCGGGCCCACGAGAACCTGTGGCTCGGGCTGCCGATGCTCCAGCAGCAGGGCTCGAACAACAACGAAGAAGAGCACGAGCAGCACAAGAAGTCCGTCGCACGCGAAGAGTCGCGATGGTCGACGAAGCCGCCGCCGGTGGTGATCGTGGCGCGCCCGGAGCGCGTTCGCGTCGCACACGTTCCGGTGTTGCTGCGCTCTGCGCAGGTCCCGAATCCGCATCCCTCCGAGTTCTCGACGAGACTGTTGATATAGGCCGCTGGCTGCCTCGCGCCCGCGATCCAGTTTCAACAACGTCTTGCTGCGTGATCACGTCGTCGACGTGATCGCGACGAGGAACTCATGCTTTGCATTCAGAACGAGTGCACCACGATCGTGGTGCGCGTGCGGGAAGGTGCGCTGTGACACCAGCGGCAGCCCGCGAACAGGCACGCGCGAAGGCGCGGCTGGACAACCTCAACACCAATCCCCGCACGCGCGGCAAGAAGGAGCCGAAGTCGTCGGGTCTCGACGAGATCCGCACGACGCTGCGCGATCGCTGGGGCGAGATCGCGGCGAACGGCCTGTCGATGAAGGACCTGCTCGCGGGTCTGACGGTCGCCACCGTGGCGATTCCGCTGAACGTCGCGCTCGCGATCGCAGCGGGCTTACCGGCGAGCGCGGGTCTCATCGCCGGATCGATCGGTGCGGCGGTGGCCGCGGCGTTCGGTGGCTCGAACTACTCCGTCAGCGGACCTGCGGCCGCGCTCAACGTGATGGTGTTCGGCATCGTGGCCACGTTCGGCGTGGGCGGTGCGGCTGCGGCCGCGCTGATCTGTGGCGCCATCACGCTGCTGATCGCGCTCCTCGGCTACGGCAAGCTCGCCAACCTGCTGCCCAAGCTCGTGCTCGCCGGGTTCACGACCGGCGTCGGGCTCAAGTTGCTCGATCAGCAGATACCGATCCTGTTCGGTTCGGATCGCGCGCTGTGGCACATGATCACCGACTTCTGGGCGATGGAGTGGTTGCGCGAGGTCAACTGGCTCGCCGTGGTCTGCGGCCTGGTCGTCGTGTGGATCACCGTCGGGCTCGCGCACCTGAAGAGCTTCCCCTCGTCGCTCCTCGGCATCATCATCGCGACGTTCGTCGCGTACGAGCTGGCCTGGCCGGTCGCCAAGGTCGGCGAGGTCAGTCTCGAGGGCATCGCGATGTCGATTCCGGTGCTGACCGAGGGGACCAGCTGGCTCGGTCTGATCGCCGCCGCGATTCCGCTCGCGCTGTTGTCGGCGGCGGAGTCGCTGATCTCGGCGAAGGCTGTCGACGAGAGCTCGAACGGCAAGTCCGGTTACAACGCGAACGCCGAGCTGTTCGGACAGGGTGTTGGCAACCTCGCGTCGGGTCTGTTCGGTGGCATGTCGCTGGCCGGCGTCGTCGTGCGTTCGTCCGTGAATCTCCAGGCGGGCGCGCGCACGCGCATCGCCGCGATCTGCTCGGGCGCCTTGCTGCTCATCGCGGCGTACTTCTTCGGCGGATCGCTCGCGGTGATTCCACTCGCCGCGCTCGCCGGGTTGCTCGTCACGATCGCGTGGCGACTGATCAAGGTGAAGTACTTCATCGACGCGGCGCGGGAGAACAAGCTCCACGCGCTCGCGTTCCTCGCCTCGGCGATCGGCACGATGCTCGGCCACTTGATGACGGGGCTCGCCGTCGGCTGCGCGATCATGTACGTCGATCACCTGCTCGCGAAGCGGCGCGCGAGGCCAAAGGCGAATGCGCCGATCCTGCGGCCGTCGCCGACGATCCGCGCGGTCGTGTCCCAGAGCGGTGCACCGCAAGAAGGTGTCCATGGCGTCAACCTGAACGAGCAGGCCGTGTGGTCGCGTCACGTTCGCACGAAGCCGAAGATTCACCCGACGGCGTATGTCCATCCGACGGCTACCGTCATCGGCTGGGTCGAGCTCGGCCGCGAGGTGAACGTCGCGGCGGACACGTCGGTGCGCGCCGACGAAGGTGCGCCGTTCTACATCGGTGATCGCTCGAACGTGCAGGACGGTGTGGTCCTCCACGCGCTGAAGGACAAGTGGGTCATGGTCGAGGGCCGGCGGTGGGCGATCTGGATCGGTCCGGACTGCTCGCTCGCGCACCAGGCGCTCGTCCACGGACCATCGATGATCGGCGCGAAGACGTTCATCGGCTTCAAGGCGATCGTTCACGACGCGATCATCGGCGAGGGCTGCTTCATCGGCCTCGGCGCGGTCGTGGTCGGCGTGGAGATTCCGCCGCGCAAGCGCGTGCCGAACGGCTGGATCGTCGACTCGCCCGAGAAGGTCAAAGAGCTCCCGGACGTCGAGCACGCGCACGCGCACTTCAACGAGGACGTGGTTCAAGTCAACCGCGGTCTCGTCGTCGCGTACGCGCGCAACGTTCCTGTCGATCCGGCGCATCCCGAGGAGCCGACCACTCGGTCGCTCGCCCTGACGGGACGCAGCACTCACCCCCATCGTTTCCCTCTCAAGCCTCTCTAAAACGGAGAACTCATGACTTCCTTGTTTATTGGACTCGGCATCGGTGGAGCCCTCGTGCTCCTCGGGCTGTTCATTCGCTCCGGGTTCCGCGTCGATAACGGCAACGTCGCGGTGCTCGCTGTCTTCGGGCGCTTCGTGCGCGATGGCGCGGGCCAGCTGCGCGTCTTCGGACCCGGCCTGCACTGGCGTGCGCCGTGGGCGACCGTCATCCCCATCTCGCTCGCCGAGCGCAGCATGGCGCTCGACGCCAAGCACCCGGCGATCGAAGCGCTCGCAGGCGACGGCACGCGCATTCGCGTCAACGCGCGCATCCGCTACCGGATCGATCCGGCGCGGATCTCGACGTATCTCGCCGATGCGAAGGATGCCATCGAGCACCTCTGCGGCCTGTTCCGGCTCGTCGTGCGCGAGCAGATCGCGCGCTTCGGACAGAACCCCGAGGATCTGTCCTCGTACACCGCGCTGCGCATGCGGATGCCGCAGCTCCAGCAGCGCACGCAGCAGGCGATCGCCGCGCCCGCGCTCGAGGAGTACGGCATCATCGTCACCGCGGTCGATATCCTGCAACTCGATCCGCCCGAGGAGCTGGTCGATGCACTCAACGCGGTCGTCACCGCGGAGTCCGAGGCGAAGGCGCTCGTCGCTCGCACGGATCTGCAGTGTCAGCAGCGCGTGCTGTCGGCAGAGCAGGCGATCGCGATCGCGAACGCTCATGCGAGCGCGACGGAGGCCGAGATCCGGACGGTCGGCGCCGAGCTGGCGCTGCTCGCGGATCGCGGCGTGCTGCGTGACTACGTCGCGCGCCGCCGGCTCGACGTCCTCGGCGGATCGCGCCGCGTGTACATGAACCACCAACCCTCGTCGCTGCGGAGCTAGTGCTATGGAGATCGATATCTATCTGCTGATCGGACTTGCGGCACTTCCCGTGCTCGTCGGCCTCTGTGTGTTCGCGTTCAAGAGCCTCGCGGTCATCACGCCCGAGTCCCACGAGCTCTTGCAGCTCCGCTTCGGTAAGCTGCACGAGCGATCGACCGAGGCGGGAGTCGGCGGCAACCGACTCGCGCCGTGGAACCGTTGGATCGTGGTGAGCCGCCAGCACGACGAGCGCGTGTTCCACAACATCGAGACCAACGACAGCCAAGGCACGCTCGTGAAGGTCGATCTGCGCGTGACCTTCCGCATCGTCGACAGCGATCGCGCGCTGTTCTCGGTCGATGACTGGGAAGCGGCGCTCGAGAGCGTCGCGTTGCACGAAGCGTCCGCGGAGCTCGCCGGCAAGGACCGCACGCTGTTCCTGCGCAACGCGCCCGAGCTCGCGACCGAGCTCACGGCGCTCGTGAAGAAGGCGATGGCGGGTTACGGCATCGAGGTCTACGACGTCCGCATCGCGAACATCGAGCTCCGGCCCGAGGTCACGCGGCAGATGTTCGAGACCGTCGCGGCGAAGCTCGAGGTCGCGAAGGCCGAGTACGAAGAGAAGGGCCGCACCGATGCCGCGATGCTGCTCGCGGGTACGGAGCAGCGCGTGGCCGAGCTCGAGGCGCGCGCGAAGACGGAGCACCTGAAGGCGGTCGGCCGCGTGTACCAGGAGCTGCGCCAGACGCCGCACATCTTCGAGGCGTACACGGACCTGTATCGCCTGTCGCAGCTCGATCCGTCGCGCGTCGTCTCGTTCGATGGCTTCGAGGAGGGCGAGCTCTCGATGGGCTCGCTGATCGAGTCGGACCTCGAGCTCGAGAAGCACGAGGCGGGCACGCGCAAGGGCATGAACGGGCACCCGGCGCCCTGACACGCAACGGGGCCGGTCCCCATTTCCGTCTCGACACCGTCATGGCTGCTTCCTTGCGGTCAATTCGATGACCGTGGCATTCTCGCGCCTGGATGGGCGGGATGAGAAAAGTGCGCGAGACGCCATGTCGCATTTGCGTGTTGCCCGCATTGCTCGGCGAGAGCTCTGGCGAACGAGCAGTGGCATGCCAGCCCAGGCGGCGCACTTCAGTAGTTGCATGGCGTCCAGAGGGCAGTCGAAAGTGCCTCCGAACAAAGGTCACCAGCCGTGCCCTCCATTGATGCCGAGGAACGTCCACGCACGGACGAGATCGTGCGTCGACTCGTCGAGCCTCTTGCGGCCAGGCTCCATCATTCACTGCGAGTGAAGACGCTGGTCGTACTCGTGCCGGCAGTCGTCTTCTGTAGTGTGATGACCGCCCTCATCATTCAGTCCGGCAGCTTCAAGCTACGAAGCGCGGCGTTCATCGCGGCGGCGCTCATCGCCGCGTTCTTGTTGCCGCTTTACTTGATCAGGATGAGCGTCAAAAGGATGAACACAACCGTCGAGGACTTGGTACGTCATGCGCCTCGGTACGCAGGTTATGTGCGGGAACGCTATGCTGCCTCATCGAATGCGCTGCTCGTGCGCTGGCACGAGGACGGTCGCGAGTCACTTTCGTATCTCTCTCTTTCCCATGAACTCCGATCGTACGATGGTGCGATCACGGTCTTCGCGCTACCTGGACAAGACGTCGTCGCAATCCTCCTGGGAGAATCGAATCTTCATGTCTCGATGCGCACGTCCACGCTCGCCCCTTGAAAGATGAGCACTTCACACCACGTGCTCCAACTGGACTTGCCTAGCGGTGCCTCGATAACGCGCGGCGCGGGCGGGGCGCTGGTCGCGCTTCACGCGTCGCCATGGCTGCGGTTGGAGATCGAGCAGCCAGTGATTCCAGCAGAGCTGATTCAAGATTGGATTCGTTCGACTCTGACGCGCTCGATACCTGCAAATGCAGTTCAGTCGATTACTGGCTCTATTCGTGGAACAGGCTCATCCGGCTTTCAGGTGGGTTGATGGATAGAGTTCGAGACCGCCGCAGCGGAACAACACGACGGTGCGAAAGTTCTCGAAGCTGCGATAGCCGAAGGCTCGCTTCTTGAGCATCTGGACGACG
>JAEYYV010000187.1 GCA_023428295.1 Pseudomonadota bacterium | reverse complement strand
GCCTTCGCGCGTGCAGCGTCGGCAGCGGCCGCGGCCTTCGCGCGCGCCTCCTCGGCCTTCGCGCGTGCAGCGTCGGCAGCGGCCGCGGTCTCTTTGCGCGCGGCTTCTGCTTTCTCGCGCGCCGCATTGGCAGCGGCCTCGGTCTCTTTGCGCGCGGCCTCTGCTTTCTCGCGCGCCGCATTGGCAGCGGCCTCGGTCTGCTTGCGCGCGGCCTCTGCTTTCTCGCGAGCGGCGCGCGCGGCTTCGGCCGCTTCGTCGGCGCTCGGCCCGGCCTTGGGCTTCACGACGCTCGGGATGGCGCCGCCCTTCGCGATGCTGGGCTTGGGCGTAGCGGTCGTCGGCGTCGATGTTGGCGTCGGCGTCGGCGTCGGCGTCGGCGTCGGCGTGGGCGGCGTCGGCGTCGGCGAGATCATCGGCACCGCGGCCGGTCGCGTCTGCGCGTCGGTGAGCACCTCGGGGATCGCCGCTTCGATCTTCGCGCTGTCGGCCGCATCCGCTTCCGCCATCGCGTCGAACTTCGCGAGCGATGGAAACTTCGTCGCGGGATCCGGTTTGGTCGCTGGCTTGGTCGACGGCACCGGCTTCACGAAGCCCGGCTTGGGCGGCTCGATCTTCTGCGCGCTCGGACGCACGGGCGCTTCGCCTTCGAGCGTGACGTCGCGCTCCTCGAGCTTCGCGACCGGCACCGTGGCGATATCGCTCTCGACCGGCGGCACGATGATCTCGATGCGCCCCGACGACGACGTGCTCGGTGGCATCGAGCGCGCCGGCGCCGCGGGCTTTGCGACGACGGGCTCGGGCGTCGTCACGCCCGTCTGTTCATCGGCGGTGCGCGGCTTGATCGCGACGGCCTCCACGCCCGGCACGCTCGCCACGCCGGGGACCGGCAACGATGGCGTCGTGAACGGCAGGTTACCGATCGCCTTGGGCGCCACGCGCGGTGACGCTGTGGGCGCCGCCGCCGCGACACGCGACGAGCTGTCGTCCATGTCGATGTCGACACCGGCCATCTCGTCGACCGTCGGCACGGGCTTCTTGTGCTCGAGCGTCGGCGGCGGAATCGACGGCGAGCGTGCGGCGGGCGCCGTGTACGTCGCGAGGAACGGCTCCGTCGACGACACGTCGCCGCCCGGGCCTTCGACCTCGACCTCGAGCAACTCGTCCTCGCCGCTGACATCGACATCGAAGGCAGGGAAGGGCGGAATCGTCTTGCCCGGCGAGCGCATGAAGCGCGCGGGACGCTGGATGTTGTAGACGCGCTCGAGCTGGTAACGCATGCGCAGCTCGGCCGCGATCGCGGAGATGATCTGCTCGGGCTCCACGGCGAGCTCGTCGGCGATGCGCGCCTGCGCCTTCTTGGTCAGCGGCGAGCTCGACGCGAGGACGATGTCGCGATCGCGCACGCGCACGAGCGGCAGCACCGTGTACATCTCGGCGACATCGGGGTGCAGCGATCGCTGGAGCTCGCGATCGACCTTCTCGAAGTGACGCGCGAGCGCCGCGGGCAGCGAGTGCTGCTGCGCGAGCACCTGCGAGAGCGTGTCGAGATCGATAAAGCCGAGCTCGATGAGGTTCGTACCGAGCCGCGCACCCCACATGACCTGCGCACGGAGGGCGCGCTCGACCTGATCGGTCGTGAGCAGCCCTGCTGCGACGAGCAGCTCCCCGAGCCTGGCCATGCGGGGAGCATCCTACCAATTTCGACGCGGAGATCAGCGATCGGGGAACGCTAGTGTCCCGGTCGATCACCGATCGAGACGTCTTCGCAACCCGATCGCAACCCGATCACGCTACGCGATCGTGACGTCCTTGCAGAGGTAGACGTCCTGCACCGCGTGGAGCAGCTCGACGCCTTCCTTGAACGGCTTCTGGAACGCCTTGCGTCCGAGGATGAGGCCCATGCCGCCTGCGCGCTTGTTGATGACGGCGGTGGTCACGGCGTCGCGAACGTCGTTGTCACCCGACGCGCCGCCCGAGTTGATGAGGCCGATCTTGCCCATGTAGCAGTTCGCGAGCTGATAGCGCGTGAGGTCGATCGGGTTGTCACTCGTGAGGTCCGAGTAGACCTTCTTGTGCGTCTTGCCAAAGCCCTTGAGCTCGGGCGCGTTATAGCCGCCGTTCAGCTCGGGGAGCTTCTGCTTGATGATGTCGGCTTGGATCGTCACGCCGAGGTGATTCGCCTGGCCCGACAGATCCGCGGACAGGCTCATGTCGCCGTCCTTGGTCTTGAAGGCGCTGTTGC
Source organism: Pseudomonadota bacterium (assembly GCA_023428295.1). Lineage (GTDB taxonomy): Bacteria > Myxococcota_A > Polyangia > Haliangiales > Haliangiaceae > JABFXX01. Next base: position 4,747 of record JAEYYV010000187.1, on the reverse strand, counting down.
GCACGTAGCACCAGAGCACCGTGAACATGCCGAGGCGATGCGCTTCGGCGAACGCTTCGGCGGTCTCGTGCAGCTGGCGCCGCGACTCCGCGCTGCCCCAGTACACGGTCGCACCAACGCCGAGCGCGCCCATGTCGAACGCTTGGCGCACGCTGCCGAACATCGTCTGGTCGTACGTGTTCGGGTAGCTCAAGAACTCGTTGTGGTTGAGCTTCACCATGAACGGGATCTTGTGCGCGTACTTGCGCGCGACGGTGCCGAGCACACCGAACGTCGACGTGACGCACGAGCATCCGCCTTCGATCGCGAGCTTGATGATGTTCTCCGGATCGAACATCATCGGGTTCGGCGCGAACGACGCACCGGCCGAGTGCTCGATGCCCTGATCGACGGGCAGGATCGAGATGTAGCCGGTGTTCGCCAGCCTGCCGTGCGAGAACATCCGCTGCAGCGAGCCGATCACGCGGGGTGTGCGGTCGGTATGGCTGAAAACATCGTCGAGGTACGTCGGCGATGGCAGCGTCAGCTGGCTCTGCGGAATCGTCTTGGACTCGTGGTCGAGGAGGCTGGCTTTGTCGCCGAGCAAGTCGCGGATCTGGCGGACGTCCATGCCCCGCGTTGTACACCGTGCGCCGCGACGATCACACCTAGGCCGCCGTGAGGACCGGAAATGGTTGCTTACGCCGCGGAGGGTCGTTACAAACCCTCATCTTACTGAGGGAGCCTCGCCATGCGTTTGTCTTCGACTCTTCCCGTTCTTCTCCTCCTCGCCGCATGCGGTGACGACGGCGGCTCGCAGCCTGTCGATGCGAAGGTCAACGATCGGGGCTTCAACAAGCCGACCGCGCCGCTGATGGCGAACAACGAGGAAGGCGACAACAACTGGGTCGAGAAGGGGCCGGCGAACCTCGACTGCCTCGGCACGCCGAGCAACGACGTCGCGACGACCACCGCGATCACGCTCAACACGCAGGTCACCGACTTCCAGAGCGGCAACGACAACCCGGGCGTCTCGGTCACGGCGTTCCCGAATCAAGACGTGGGTTCGCCGTTCGGCCCGGCCGCGATGTCCGACGACACCGGCGCGGTGACCACCATGATCCCCGCCGGCACGAAGCGCTTCGGCTACAAGATGGTCGACACGTCGGACTCGCTCGACACGCTGCTCCTGAACCAAGTGCTGGCCGATCCGACGACCACGCCGCAGACGGTCTCGGACATCCAGATCGTGTCCAAGGCCACCGCGGCGACGCTGCCGGCGCTCATCGGTGTCTCGCGCACCGAAGGCACGGGCGTCCTCGCCGGCGCGCTGCGCGACTGCGAAGGCTTCGAGGTCTCGAACTTCATCGCCACGGTCTCGTCCACCTCGGGCGTGGGCAACGTTCCGCCCACGTTCCTCGACGGTGTCGACACGTATTACTTCTCGGCGTCGGTCGGCCTGCCGGTCCGCCACTCGCAGCAGGCGGCCTCGTCGCGCGACGGCTTGTTCATGGCGATCGAGATGCAGCCGAACCCCACGGCGTACGTCCAGATCTGGGGCTACAAGACGGCCGCGGATGTCACCAACGACAACCTCGAGCTGATCGCCGAGCTGCGGACGAGCGTGATCGCCGAGACCGTGATCACCGGTTCGTACGAGCCGCTCCGCTCGAACTGATCGCTGGGATGGGATGGAACTGATCGCGCTCGGCGCGTGATCGAGTACGATCGCGCGCAGTGAGCGACGATCTCGCACGGCAGGCCAAGCGCGACGCGCTGGTCACCTACGCGATCGTCGCGGTGCTGGTCGCGGGGCTGGTGCAGATCGACATCACGCTCCCCGCGATCGGCCACCTCGGCTCCGCGTTCGTGGCCGTGCTGTTCCTCTACGCGCCGGTCTACGTCGCGTGGCGCCGCAAAGAAGAGCTCGACGACTACGGCTTTCACGCCGAGCCGCTGAAGAAGGGCCTCGCACTCGCGGCGATGGGCTTCTTCCTCGTGTTCCCGATCTTCATCGCGGGCTATCTCGCCTTCTACTCGATCGCGTGTGACACCTCGCTCGCGAAGCTCCTCCCGCGCGGCACGTGCATGCACTTCGGCGGGCTCGACGCGCTGCACGCCCCGACGATCACGCGCGACCTGATCGAGTTCTGCGCGGTGCAGCTCGTCGTCGTCGCGCTCCCCGAAGAGCTGTTCTTCCGCGGCTTCCTCCTGCACGAGCTCGAGCGCGCGTTCCCACCCAAGCGCCGCATCTGGGGCGGCGGCATCGGCTGGGCCCTCATCCTCACCTCCGCTCTCTTCGCGCTGATCCACATCCCCAAAGACGGCGACCCGCGCGCGCTCGCGACCTTCTTCCCCGCGCTGCTCTTCGGGTGGATGCGCTCGGCGACCGGCTCCATCCTCGCGCCGACGCTCGTTCACGCAGGCTCGAACATCTTGATCCGATTTCTCGGCGACATGTTCATGCGCTAGCTTCGCCGCGTGGCCCGCGCGGCGTTCTTCGACATGGACAACACGCTGCTCCACGTGGACACCGGCATGTCGTGGACGCGCTTCCTCTACAAGCGCGGCGAGCTCGCCCCGTCGATGATGGCCAAGGCCATCTATTGGTCCACGCTCTACAAGCTCGCGGTCCTCGACATGGAGACCGTGTTCACGAAGCTGTGCCTCGATCTACGCGGCGACTCCGAGGACGAGATGATCGCCAAGTGCGACGTCTGGTACCGCGCGCACGTCGCCACCGAGGTCGCCCCCGCGGCGCGCATCGCCATCGAGCATCACCGCCAAGCGGGCCACATCGTCGTCCTCGCGACAGGCTCGACCTGCTACGCCGCGCGGCCGGTCGCCAAAGGCGTGGGCATCGAGCACGTGCTCTCGAGCGAGCTCGAGGTCGACGCGAGCGGCGCGTTCACGGGCAAGCCAAGCGCCCTCTGCTTCGGGCACCACAAAGTGACGCTCGCCGAAGCGTGGGCGCAAAGGCACGGCATCGATCTCGCGCAGAGCTACTTCTACTCGGACAGCTACAACGACCTGCCGATGCTCTCGCGTGTCGGCACGGCGATCGCGGTGAACCCGGACGCGCGCCTCTTGCGGCATGCGCGGAAGAGCGGATGGGCCGTGCAGCAGTGGAAGCGCTGACGGGCCACCAAGCTCGCCATTCTCTCCACGGCGTCTTTGGTGATCCGCTGTGATCGAGCGCGATCGACTCGAACAACGACGGCAGCGCGCGCGGATGTGGCGTCGACGACGGGGTCGGCGACACTGCCTCGAGCAACTCGTCTTCGCCGAGGCGCATCAGCCCCCTCGTCGTGCGCGCGCTCATCTCGAGACTTGCGGTTAACGGAAGTGGCATCAGGAATCCTGCCCGCGACCTCGGTGGCACCGCACCATCGGTGCGATCAGGTCGAGCGGCGGCGACACGCTCGTCGCTGAAGCCACGGTTTCGGAACCGTGATCCATCACGCTCGGCGCTGCGCGTTCGCGGTCGCAACTCGCGATTGCGATCGCGGTGATCTTCACGACCGTGTGGTGACACCTGATGTCGCGCTCGCGCGTCCCGCTTCTGCTGCTCGCGCGTCCGAACGCGACAGGTTTCATCGCAGTCCGCTCCCGGATTTCGGGTGGCTCTCCGACGAGGTTCGCTGCTGCGTGAGAGCGCCTCGGGATGGGTAGGTTCGGTCGGTGCAGCCGGATGAGCCCATCGCAGTAGCGGTGACCGCGAAAGCACGACCGGCACATCGCCAACAAGCCGGCGCAAAGGCCGCATCGCTCGAAGCAACGTGCCCGCTGGATCGCCCCGCGGTCGCGACGCCGACAAGCTTGCCCACGTCATCGGTGGCGAGCATCGTCAGCTCGAAGCCCGTGTCCGTCGGCTGAGGGTCTCGGACTGGCATCCGAGGCCCTCGATCGTTTCGGTGTCCGTGCGGACCTTGATCGTGGCGGCGAGATCTTCGGCGTCGCGACGTTCCCGCGGATCAGCCGACCCACCCGTCACAACGCGACGGGATCAAGCTGCCATCAACAACACGCGTGCAACACGACCGCCACTGAGCCGCGATCCTGCGAACGCCATCGTGGGTGCTTACTACCGCCGACCGGCAATTCCACGACAGCGAAAATCAAAAGGGCTCACCAAATGGGAGTGAACCGCTGCTCAAGACATCATACTAAAAATAGTGCCGAATCTATTTGCGTCGATCGGTGATCGTTGCTACGGAATCGGGATGGCGCGGCGGCGGAAGAGGCATGTGCAGCAGGAGCTGTTGACCAAGGACGGAACGCGCGTGAAGTCGCGCAAGGGCGGCAAGCGCCCCGGAGCCGGACGTCCGCCCAAGGGCGAGCGCGCGGGTGCGCCGCATCGCAAGCGGCCTGCGATCAAGGCCAGCGAGCCCGTTCACGTCGTGCTCCGCGTGCTGTCCATCGTCGGCATACTGCGCAACCGTTACATCTACAAGGCCGTGCGCGACGCGACGCTCGTGGTCGCGCGACGCGAGGCGATGCGCATCGTCCACATCTCCATCCAGCACAACCACGTGCACCTGCTCGTCGAGGCGGACAACAAGGACGCGCTGTCGCGGGGGATGCAGTCGCTCCAGATCTCGGCGGCCAAGCGCATCAACCGCACGCTCGGTCGCAAGCTAGGCACCAAGCGTCGCGGCAAGGTGTTCGCGGATCGCTACTTCGCCGAGGTCATCTCGAGCCCGCGCCAGGCGCGCCACGCGCTCGCGTACGTATTGAACAACTGGCGCAAGCACCGCGAGGATGACGG
>JAEYYV010000184.1 GCA_023428295.1 Pseudomonadota bacterium | reverse complement strand
GTGGTGGACGCGGTCGCGATCGCGCGAGCGCCTGATCTCGCGTCGTTCGTCACCGTCGTGACGTCACGTGGTGGCGCGCTGGGTCAGCGCGTGGCGCTCGCACGTGCGAGATCACGATCGTGGGCGTATGGTTCGCCCATGCGTTTCGCACTCGCGTTGCTTCTCGTCGCTGCGTGTTCGAAGTCCGAGCCGGCGAAGTCCGATCCACCCGCGAAGTCCTCGGACACCGCGACCGCCCACGCGCCCGCGCCCGCGTCGAAGGATCCCGCCAAGGCCAAAGAGCTGATCGCGAGCGGCGCGGTCGTCATCGACGTGCGCACCACGGACGAGTACGCCGGCGATCACCTCGCGCAGGCCACGAACATTCCGCTCGACCAGCTCGAGTCGCGGCTCGCAGACGTCGAGAAGCTCATGGGTGGCGACAAGTCCAAGCCCGTGGTGCTGCATTGCGCCGCCGGTGGTCGCGCGAGCAAGGCGAAGGCGCAGCTCGAAGCGCAGGGCTACACGAACGTCGTCAACGGCGGCGGCCTCGACGACCTCAAGTAGCCCCCCTGGTCAATTCCACCACTTTCGGAGCGAGTTGGGGTCCGACCCCAAAAACTCGCGATTTGGTCAAATCCACCACTTTCGATTCTGCTTCATTGGAATTGTCCGAAATGCGGACAGATTCAGCGGACGACGAGGAGGAACTCGCCGTCGGTGGCGGGCGAGGTCCCGCGCACGCGGATGCTGACGGCGCCCGAGACGGTGGCGGTGGCGGTGCCCGTGCCGGCGGCGCGGCAGCCGGAGGCATCGGCGATCTCGACGACGACGTCGGTGGCGGCGCGATCGATGACGGTGGCGGTGATCGCGGCGGTGGAGGGCAGATCGAGGCGATAGGTGATCGCGTGGCCCGTGGTGGCCGTGCAGGTCGGCGCGTTGGGTTCGCCGTCGCGCGAGTCGCCGAGGCTCGCGAGAGGCAGCGCCGAGAGGAACGGCGATGCGGTGGTGCCAGCGCCGACGCGGGTGGGAGCGGTGGCGTCGGGTGCGGTGTTGTCGAGCGCGGCGTCGACGCGTGCGAGCGCTTCGAGCGAGATCAGGTTGCGCACGTTGAAGCCGTACGCGAGGCCGGCCGAGGTGAGCTGGCAGGCGCCCGCGGGTGCGGAGCTCGGATGCAGATCGTCGGAGCCGAGGCCGCGGCCGGGCAGCGGCAGCATCTCGCGGTGGTAATCGACGAGCGGCACGCCGCGACCTTGCGCGATCGCCCGCACGAGGCTGTTCGCGGTGGGGATGCGCGCGTCGGCTTCGGGGTAGTTGTTGAGCGGCGGGATCGTGGACATGACGGGGATGACGCCGCTGGCGATCAGCGTGTCGACGACGTCCCACAAGCCCCGCGCGAACTGTTCGTACGACGTGCCCATGCGGATCTCGTTGGTGCCGAACATGACGAGCGCGACGTGGCCATTCGCGGCGGCGATCTCGCGCGCGAGCGGTGATGGCGATCCGGACATCGCGTCGCTCGCCATGGTGCCGCCGACGGCGGCGTAGCTCGTGCGCTTGTACGGCGAGTCCGCGCCGATGTGGCCCGCGAGGTAGCGCGAGATCGTCGGCGCCAGCGCGGCGTTCGCGCCGAGCTCGACGGCGCCACCATCGAAGCACTGTACGAACTGCGCGAGCGCGGTGATCGAGTCGCCGACCTTGAGGAACACGTTCGTCGCGCGCGGCTGTGTCGCGTTGATCGCCTGCAGGCGCTGCGCGAGCGCGGGCGTGATCGGCGAGTGACGAAGTCCCTCGGGGTAGAGCGGCACGCCGGGCTGCTCGACAGCACCGTCCGCGAGCTGCGCGTCGGGATCGCCCGTGTACGCATCGCCGATGTCCGCGTCGTCGCCGGCTTCGATCAGGATGTCCGTCGTGGTGGCGTCGTGAGCGTCGACGCTTCCGTCTCGTGGTGTCGCGCCGGGGTTGCTGTTGCACGCGACGACCATCGCGAGCGCGAGGGCGGCGAGCGCGACCTTGCCCATCGGATGGCGGCGCGATGCGAAGCGATCCTTCAGCGAGAGGAATCGCTTCTCGAGGAGAAGCCACGAGATCGTCGCGAGCGCGAGCGCGAGCGCCACCTTCGCGGGGATCAGCCAGATGGCGTGATCGAAGCCTACGCGATCCGCGAGCGCACCGACGAGCGTGTCCGCGGGACGATGCAAGAGGTAGAGACCGAAGCACAGCTTGCCGACGTAGCGCAGCCAGGCCCACCGCAGCGGAAGCGTCGCCGCTGCATCGCGAGCGAGGAGCACGAGTGCGAGCACGCTCGCGCAACCGATCGCGACGAGCGAGTAGCCGAACGTGCGACCGAACAGCGTGGTGCGGTCGAGGCCCGTCGCGATCGCGAGCATCACGCAGCCGACGAACACGATGCCCACGAGCTTCGCGAGCCACGGACGATAGCGGTCGACATCGATCGCGCGCACCGCCACCGCGAGCAGACAGCCGATCGCGATCGTGTCGATGCGGCAGAGCGTGAACAAATACTGGATGCGCTCCTCCGCGGGAACCGCGAGCATGAAGCCGAAGCGAAACAGCGGCGCCGCGATCATCATGCCGACGAGGATCTTGGCGAGACGCCCGCGCGACACGGCAGCGACGAGCCACGGGAACGTCAGATAGAACTGCTCCTCGATCGCGAGCGACCACACGGGCGCGAGCCAGTACGGCACGTCATGGCCGAGCAAGCTCTCGGGGATGTTGCCGAGGAAGAGCAGGTACCAGATCGGCGAGCCAGCGTGCGCGCGGAACTCGGGGCTCGAGAACGCGATGAGGACCGCGCCGACGAACAGGTAGTACAGCGGGAAGATGCGCAGCACGCGCCGCGCATAGAAGTTCCTGAAGTAGCCGGGCTCGCCCTTGGTGTCGAGCAGGATGCCCGTGATCAAGAAGCCGCTGATCACGAAGAACAGATCGACGCCGATCCATCCCGCCCCCGCCGCGTCCGCCATGATGCCCGTGCCGCTGCGTGGCCAGAACCGATGCACCATCACGAGCAAGATCGCGATACCGCGTAGCCCGTCGAGCTCCGGAATGAAGCCCTTGTCGACACGCTTCGCAGACGCCGGGCGCGGAGGAGCGCCGACGCCGCTGCGCAGGATGTCGTCGGACATGGGCGAGTGCGCTGCAGCGCATGTGCCACGCGATGCGTCGCGTCTGCGGGTCTATCGCAGCGAGATCTAGTGCAGCGAGACCGTGCAGCTCGCGCCCTGACCGAGCGATTCCTCTACGGTCGTCGTGAGCGCTGTGACGTGCGCTGGAAGCACGGACGACAGCCGCGCACGGAGCAAGGCAGCTGTGTGCGCGGCGAGCGCTTCGGCGGAGATGTTGTCGATCGGCAGGAGCAGCGCGTCGCCGCGTGGGAACACGTAGCGCGCCCCGCACACGGTGACCTCGAGCTCGGAGTCATCGCGCACGATCGTGACGAACGGATTCTCCGTCGCGATCATCACGCGCTCCTTCCACTCCTTGCACAGCTCGCGAATCGCGTCCTTGATCACCTGGAACGGCACCATCGACGCGAAGTCGACGCGCTCGACATCTACCGCCACGGCGAGCGAGTAGTTGTGACCGTGCAGCCGCTCCTTGGTCCCGTCGGGGAACACGGTCATGTGCGCGCAGGAGAACTTGTGCTCGCTGCGTGCGATCGAGATGCGATGACTCACGCCCCGCAGCATAGCGACGAACCGCGCTGCGGGGTGAGCCTCGCGCTCGTTAGCGGCGAAGCGCGATGCGCGCGAGGAGCACGCAGATGATCGCGTTCACGCCGAGCCAGATCGTGGCGAAGCCGAACAGCGACGGCATGTACGAGAGCGCCATGGCCGGCGCCACCGCCGCGAACACGAGGTGCGCCGCGACGCCGATCGAGAGTCCCGCGAGCGGAGCGCGCAGCTTGGGCACGCCATAGCCGACCGCGAGCAGCGCGAACGGGATCAGCGCGCTGAAGAACAGCGCGTTGCCATGTCCGTCTGGCCCGAGGATCGACAGGTCCCACGACGGCATGCCGTGCGACAGCGTCTCGAGCACCGGCGCCGACGCCAGCGTCGACGACAGATGCGGCAGGAAGAACAGGCCCGAGGCACCGACGAGCACGCCCATCAAGTAGCCGGCGCCGAGCTTCACGCCCGCACCGAGACCGACGCGACGAGCCGATGCGGCAACGGCACCCGCGAGGAGCAGGCCGAGCGCGAGCTCTCCACCACCACCGCCCGCTGCCTTCTTGGCCGCCTTCACCGCTGCCGGCGCATCGATGATGCCAGCGCCGTACTTGAGCTTGTCGTACTGCTGGTTGGCCGGCTTGCGCGCCGTGTTCTGCAGGATCTTCTCGACGGCGGCTGGCTTGGTCACTCCTTCACCGACGACGAGCGCCGCGACGCCTGCCGCGTGCGGCGACGCCATCGACGTGCCCATGTACGCGTAGTAGTCATTCTTGGACGGGTCGCCGATCGCGATCGTGTTCTGGAGAACACCGCCATCGGGGTTGTTGCGGCCGCCGTTCTTGTCGCGCGTGTTGCCACCCGGCGCGGCGATATCGATCGCGACGCCGTAGTTCGAGTAGAACGTGATCGCCTCATCCTGCTGCGTGGCCGAGACGGCGATCGCGCCCGGATACGCGGCCGGATAGCCGACCTTGTCGCGGCTCTCGTTGCCTGCCGCGCACACGACGGTGACGCCCTTGTCGTACGCGTACTTCACCGCGTTCTTTAGCGGCGTCGACGGGAACGAGCTGCCGAGGCTCATGTTGATGACCTTCGCGCCGTTGTCCGCCGCGTAGCGGATCGCGTCGGCGATGCCACCGACGGAGCCCGAGCCGTTCTTGGACAGCACCTTGAGCGGCATGATCTTCACGTTCAGCGCGACGCCCGTGACGCCGATGCCGTTGTTCGTGACCTGCGCGATCGTGCCGGTGACGTGCGAGCCGTGACCGTGATCGTCATGCGCGTTCTTGTTGTTGCTGACGAAGTTGTACGGCTTGACCCACTTGATGCCCTTGAGATCGGGCAGCTCCGTGAACTTGCCCTTGTCCTCGTAGCCGACGCCGGTGTCGAGCACCGCGACGATCACGCCGTTACCGTCGGCGAGCTTCCACGCCTCGGGCATTCCGATCTGCCGCATGTGCCACTGCTTCGCGTAGAGCGGGTCGTTGGGGAAGCCTTCGTAGTTCGCGTCGGGCTGCGGAACGAGGATCGCGTCCTCGCCCTGCGGGATGTACGCGAGCGCGTCGGGCTCGGCGACCTCCACGTCCGGCAGCATCGAGAGCATCGCGAGGATCGAGTCGCGCTTCGCCGGATCGACGTGCGCGCGATAGAACTGCTCGTCCGCGGACTCGTCGCTGACGAGCACCAGATCGATGCCGTACGTGCGCTCGATCTCGGCGACGCGCTCGGGCGTGACGTCGTCTCTCAGATCGACGAGGATGTCGTCGGGATCTGCGTCGGGAGAGGTCAAGCGATCCATCGCTTGCTGCGCGACCGGATCGGCATCCATCGCCTCGTCTTCGCCGCGGTGTTGCCACCACAGGAACACGACGGCTGCGATCACGAGCAGCCACAGGATCCGGCTGAAGCTCGAACGCTTCGCGGGCGGTGCGGTCTCTTCGTCCATGACGAAAAGTATAGGTGACTAAATGAGGATGCGCTCGTCGGGTGGTGTGTCGTCCTCGCCGAGGACGAGCTGGTTGTCGATCTCGCGCTCTTCTGCCAACGCTTCGAGATAGCTCTTGATTTCAGGCATACCCGCGACCATTCGCTGCACGAAGTCGCGTGCGAGGAATAGAACCGTCGCGGGTCGTGTCGCGATGACCGTCGCGGTCGTGCGGTTTCCTCGGAGCAACGCCATCTCGCCGAACACGTCGCCGGTCCTGAGCCCGCCGAGCGGCACCGTATCTCCGTCGGCCAACCGCCGAGACACGTCGAGCTCTCCGGACAGCACCACGAACAGGCCGCGACCTTCTTCGCCTTCATTGATGACGACCGTGCCGGGCGCCACGTCGTGACTCGTGAAGCGGCGAAGCAGATCGCGCTGCTGCATGCGGTTGAACGGCTTGAACAGCGGGCTCGTCGCCATGAGGTTGCCGAGCAAGCGCTCGCGCGTGAAGCCGTGCAATGCCTCGGCGACCGGCGCGAGCTCGTCGGCGAGCGCCGCGAGTGATTGCCGGCCGACCTCGAGCACCTCGACGTCCGTGGTGCAGCCGACAGTCGCGCTGCGCGGTTGCGCCGAGAGCAGCGCCATCTCGCCGAACACCGCGCCTTCGCCGAGCGCGGCGAGATCCGTTTGCCGGCCGAGCCCGTCGGTGGCGAACACGCGAAGCTGTCCGCCAGCGACGAAGAAGAACGAGTTGCCCGGCTCGCCCTCTTTGATGACGAACGCGCCGGCGGGCAAGCGTCGCAAGAGCAGCGTCGAGAGCACGCGCTTGAACGCGGCCTCCGACATCTGCGAGAGCAGCGGGATCGGGTGCAAGGCGTCGGGGAAGTCCGTGAAGTTGTCGGTCGCGTGCTCCGCGCGACGAAGCGCTTGCGCCACGATGTCCCCCGGTCCCGCTTGGCGAACGTCGGGCACCGTCACGGGCACGTTGTCCGCAGGCAGCGCGACGCGCGCGGCGACCTTGCCGAGTCGCTCGGACTCCGAGCCGTAGCTCGCGACGAGCGCGGTGGTGAGATCGCTCGCGTCGGCACCGTGGGCCTCGAGGACGCGCGCGCACACGAGCGCGGGCAAGGGATGGCCGCTCTTCAGGCAGTACCACGCTGTCGCGCGATACACGTTTGCGGCGCCCGCGTTGCCGAGCGCGAGCGCGCAATCGGCGAGGCGAAGGCGTGCGTCGTAGTCGAGAGGAGCCACGGCGATGATCGCGTCGTAGAGGCGCAGCGCGGCGAGATGTTGCCCTTGACCGTAGAGCGTTGCAGCGCTCTTGCGTACGTCACCCAACGCGACCATGTCGTCAACGGTACTGAGTTCGCGTTTGCAGCGCGAGTGCACGCGGCCCTATATTCCGCAGGTCGGAGTCGAGCTCGCGACGCAGAGGGATCGTGAAGAAATGCTCTAGCTGCACCAAGGATCTGCCGGACGCGGCACTCCACTGCGTCTTCTGTGGTGCGAAGCAAGCGCCGGCAGCCGCTGCGCAGCCGGCGATGGCGAAGACCGTGATGGGGTACAGCAATAACGCCGAGCTCGATCGACTTCGCGAGCAAGCAGCCGCGCAGAACGCACAACGCGCGCAACAGAATCCTGCTCTCGGTCATGCAGCAACGCTAGCGACGCCCGGGCCCGGCCTCGGTCACGCCGCGACGATGGCAACGCCGGGCGCTGGTCTCGGTCAGCCAACTGCCGGACTCGGTACGGCAGCGACGATGGCGTCGCCCGGTCCGTCGCCCGGTGCGCGCGCCGCGATGCCTTCGCCATACAGCGCACCTGCCGGTGGAAGCTTCGGTCCGACGGCGAGTGCGCAAGCGCGCACGATGTTCGTCGACGGTGGACCGCCCGCCGCGCAGCAACCGCGCCCGCACTCGCCGAGTCAACCCGCGCCGGTGCTCGGGCCCGCGGTTCCCGGCGGCATGCCGCTCGGTGGTCCGTCACCGCACGCGGATCTGAAGACGTTCCAACCCGATCCGAATCGCATGGCGCCTGCCGGAATGCCAAGCGGACCGCAAGGACCGTCGACGGGTGGACCGATGGGTCCAGGTCCGTCGATGGGTGGTCCGATGGGTCCGGGTCCGTCGATGGGTGGACCGATGGGTAGTCCGATGGGTCCGGGTCCGTCGATGGGTGGACCGTCGACAAACAGCCCCGAAGCAAAGACGGTCGTGCCCGCATACAACCCGGTGCCGGTGCCGCCAGTGCCGCAAGCACAGCCGCAGCCACAAGCGCCGGCGCCTCCGTATGTAGCGCCGTCGTACCAAGCCACTCGCGGTGCGCGTCCGATCGAGCCGTGGAAGAACACGCTGCGCGCGCAGCTGTTCATCTGGGGCGGCATCTTGATCGCGTGCTTCGCAGTGCCGCTGTCGCTGAGCCCGCTCGTCGGAATGTGGGACGCCGTGATTCACGGCGAGGGAACCGCAAAGCTCGGTCCGCTGATCCTCGCGGCGGTCGGACTGCTCTCGATCGTGATCGCCGCCATCCCGATGGCCTCCGCACCGCGCGGTCTCATCGCCGCCGTCCTCGGACTCGCGGGCATCTTCGTGCCCGTGCTCGTCCTCGGCAGCCTACCCGAGTGGCAAGGGCTGCTCTCGATCGGCGGAACGCTGATCCTCGTGCCGGCGCTCCTCGTCCGCAACGAGTACACCGAGTCGCCGCTGCCTCGCATCCTCATCACCCTCGGTGCGCTCGCCGCGCTCGCGCCGTTCCTGATCCCCGAGCAGGGCACCATTCCGCTGGTCGCGCTGTTCAAAGGGCTCATCGAAGCGCCGGGCGAGCTCAAGGTGGTGATGGCTCTCTTCGTCACGTACGTGTTGGTGCTCGTGGTGTCGCTGCTCGCGTGGATGCCTGCGCCGGCGACGGCGGGCGCCAAGGTGCTCGCGTGGGTGCTCTTGCTGTTCCCGTTGATCGTTCACGGCGTGGGGATCGGGCTCAGCGGCGGAGAGGGCATCGACTTCGAGCGAAACCTGAACCCGCTCGTGCTCGGCTGGGCCTACGGCGGTGGCGGTGTCGGCAAAGCGAGCGCGGTCATCGGCGCACTCGGTCTCGGCTCGGCGTATGTCGCGATCTCGTCGTACGGGCTCGCGAGCGTGATCGGCAAGAAGCTCGAATAGGCATGACGCGACGAGAGCTCGTGATCGGTCACTCGGTCCTCGGTCGACCGATCGAGGCGCTGCACTTTCTGCCGCCGAGCTACGCGAAGCCGCGACCGCTCGCGCTGCTGTTCGCTGCGATCCACGGCGACGAAGCCGTGTCGCAGCTCATGCTCGAGCGCTTGGCCGACGAGCTCGTCGAGCGTCCGCCGGGTCGCGAGACGTGGATCGTTCCGTGCGTGAACCCCGACGGTGTCGTCGCCGGCACTCGCAACAACGCGAACGATGTCGATCTCAATCGCAACTTCGCGTCGAGCAACTGGGGCGAGCATCGGCGCCCCGGCTACAACCCGGGCAAAGCCGCCGAGGATCAACCCGAGACGCAGGCGCTCGTCGCGCTGATCGATCAGATCGCGCCGCACCGGATCGTCTCGGTGCACGCGGGCTATCGCATGGTGAACTACGACGGCTGCGGGGAGCAGCTCGCACGCGAGATGTCCGAGCGCTGCGGCTATCCCGCCCAGCACGACATGGGCTATCCAACGCCCGGCTCGTTCGGCTCGAAATACGGCGTCGAAGCGGGCCTCGAAGTGATCACGCTCGAGAGCCCGTACCTCGTGGTGGACGAGGCCGGCTGGACGGAGACTCGCAGCGCGCTTCGCTGGTGCGTCGACCTTCCAGACTAGCCTCGAAGTCCAGCTGCATCGCCACCTTGCGTCTCGTGTGACGGCTTGTCACACTACGTTTCGATGTCGCAGCCGTGGTGGACGGGGTTGGATCTGCGCGTGCTGCGGCACGTTCGCGGCGTCCTCCGTCGACGCCGTCTGGAGCTGACGCTCGTCGAGAGCCCGCCGCGAGATGCCGCCGTGTTCGTGCCGCTATCGTCCGACGATCCCAGAGGCGCGGGCCTCGCCGTGATCGCTCCATCGCTGACGAGCGAAGAGCGTGCGCTCGTCGAGAGCATGCTCGGTGAGGCCGCGCTCGACGTCGCCCACGCGCTGCGCGAGCGCGCTGCATCCGAGCCGATCGAAGCGCCCGATCGACGCACGAGCTTTCACGGGATCATCGGTGGCGCGCCGATCATGCAGGAGCTCTACGTGCTCCTCGAACGCGCCGCACCGTCGGACGCCACCGTCCTCATTCAAGGCGAGAACGGCACCGGCAAGGAGCTCGTCGCGCGCGCGATCCACCTCGGATCCGATCGCCGCGATCGCAAGTTCGTCGTCACCAACTGCTCCGCATTCAACGACAACCTCCTCGACTCCGAGCTGTTCGGTCACAAGCGCGGTGCGTTCACGGGCGCGGTCGCGGACAAAGCGGGCCTGTTCGAGATCGCCGATCGCGGCACGTTCTTCCTCGACGAGATCGGCGACATGTCTCCTGCCCTGCAGGTCAAAGTGCTGCGCGTGCTCCAAGAGGGCACGTTCAACCGCGTCGGCGACACCGAGATGCAATCGAGCGACGTGCGCATCATCGCGGCCACCAACCGCGATCTCCAAGCGATGGTCGCGGCCGGCACGTTCCGCGAGGACCTCTACTATCGCATTCACGTCATCAACGTCGTGCTGCCGCCGCTCCGCGAGCGCATCGACGACATCCCGCTGCTCATCGAGCACTTCCTCGCGCGGCACCGTCGCCAGAAGGTCAAGCGCCTCACGCCCGAGTGCGCAGCGCGCATGCTCGCGTATCCGTGGCCCGGCAACGTGCGCGAGCTCGAGAACGAGATCGAACGCCTCGTCGTGCTCGCCGGCGACGATCCGATGATCGGTCCCGAGCTGCTCTCGCCACGCATCAAGCAGTGGGCGCCCGCGGGCGATCCCGTCGCGAGCACGCCCGACTCGCTGCCCGCCGCCGTCGAGGCGCTCGAGCGGCGCATGATCGGCGCCGCCATGCGTCGTCACAACGGCAACAAGACGCGCGCGGCCGAGGAGCTCAAGGTCTCGCGGCGCAACTTGATCCGGCTCGTGCAGAAGTACGAGCTCGAATAGCCCCTGGTCAAATCCACCACTTTCGGAGCGAGTTGGGGTCCGACCCCAAAAACTCGCGATTTGGTCAAATCCACCACTTTCGATTCCAGTTCATTGGAATTGTCCGAACGGCGGACAGGATCGGCGTGCTCTTACGGACGTCAAAAGTGCCGAATAGGCGCCGAGGAGTCCACGTTTCGCGTCGGCAACCGTCAGGAATCCGAGGAGGAACATATGGAAATGCTCGTCGAAAAAGCCACCGAGCCGAGTGGCAATCTGCCCCGTGGCGTCGATCTGCGATGGCTCGGCCTCGTCGCACTCGCCATTGCGGCGGTGATCTGCACCGGCAAGGTGATGGACACGTATCACTCGATCAAGGTCAGACCCGAGAAGCGAACGATCAAGGTCGTCGGCTCGGCGAAGAAGCGCATCGTGTCCGACTTGATCGAGTGGCACACGACGATCGAAGCGCGGGCCCTCGATCGCAGCGACGCCTATCGGCAGCTGCGTGAAGCGCGCGAGAAGACCGTCGCGTTCATCTCTGGCTATGGCATCAAGCCCACCGAGATCCAACCGCAGTCCGCGTCGGTCTCCGAGGACTGGGAGAAGACCTTCGAGCTGAAGATGTTCCCGGGCGCCAAGGAGCCCACGCGCATCGACAAGCGCACGTTCAAGGGCTACCTCGTGCGCGAGGTGATCGCGGTGCGCTCGAGCGAGGTCGCGAAGGTCGAGAAGGCGTCGCGTGAAGTGACCGGTCTCCTCGAGCAGGGCATCTCGATCACGAGCGGCGCACCGAGCTACTACTACACGCGCCTTGGCGAGCTGAAGGTCGAGATGCTCGCGGCCGCCGGCAAGGACACGCGTGCGCGTGCCGACAACATCTTGAAGGCCACGGGCGGCGCGCAGATCAAGCGTCTCATCGACACGAGCATGGGCATCATCAACATCAACCCCGCCAACTCGACCGAGACCTCGCACGAGGGCAACAACGACACCTCGTCCTACGAGAAGGACATCATCACGATCGTTCGCGCCGAGTTCGAGCTCGAGTAGCCCCCCTGGTCAAATCCACCACTTTCGGAGCGAGTTGGGGTCCGACCCCAAAAAGTCGCGATTTGGTCAAATCCACCACTTTCGATTCTGCTTCATTGGAATTGTCCGAAATGCGGACAAGGCGTCGCTCGGGTGATCACGCGACGTCGGCGAGCGCGGACTCGAGCGTCGGGCGCGTGAAGGTGAAGCCGAGCTCGCGAAGCTTGGCGGGCACGGCGTTGCGTCCGTTCAGGACGTACTCGGCGAACTCGCCCGCGGCGATCTTCACCGCGAAGGCGGGCACCGGGAGCCAGCTCGGCTTGCCGAGTGCCTTGCCGAGCGCCTTGGAGAAGTCGCGATTGCGCGTGGACGCTGCGACGAGGTTGATGCCGCCCGTGTACCGCGCGTCGTCGAGCGCGGCGATGTACCCGGCGACCGCGTCGTCGCGGTGGATCCACGAGAAGAACTGATAGCCGTTACCGATGCGCCCGCCGACGAAGAACTTGAAGGGCGTGGTCATCTTGTCGAGCGCGCCGCCCGGCGGACCGAGCACCACCGCGCAGCGCATGCTGGCGACGCGGACGCCGAGCGCTTCTGCGTTGTGTGCCTCGGCTTCCCAATCACGGCACAAGCGCGCGAGGAACGACGTGCCCACAGGATCCTTCTCCGTCACGGGGTCGTCGTCGAAGTCGTCTCCGCGCGTCGACGCGAAGCCGTAGTAGTCGATGCCCGAGGAGGTCACGAGCGTCTTCGGTCGCTGTTCGGGCGGCAGGGCCGCGATTCCCTCGACGATGTGCCGCGTGGACTCGACGCGCGAGTCGCGCAGGATCTGCTTCTGGCGCGCGTCCCACTTCTTGCCGCCGATGGACTCGCCTGCGAGGTGCAACACGGCATCGCACGCGAGCGACGTCTGCCACTCGCCAGCCTCCTCGAGGTTTGCCGCGACGACCTCGAGCGAACCGGACGAGCTCGCGAGCGATGCGCGTGCGCGCTCGGCGTTGCGAGACAACACGATCACGCGATCGCCGCGCGCGAGGAGCGCCGAGACGATCGGCGCGCCGACAAAGCCGGTGCCTCCAGTGATGACGATCTTCATGGCGGTGCGATGCCTTCTTTCCCGCCCACGTTACAGCACCGAGCGGCGCGCGCGCCGCGCGAGCCGATCGACGGGACCGCGCGACGATACGCCGCGGTCACAGCACCGAGGGCGCGCCTTGCCCTGCCCTCACCGGCGCGCCGATGCACGTCGCGACGAACTGCTTGGCCGCGCGACAGGCAGCGACGAGCGGTTGGCCGAGCGCGAGGTGCGTCGCGATCGCGGTCGACAGTGCGCAGCCCGTGCCGTGCACGTCTTCGCCAGCGACGAGCGGACCGCGCAGGTACTCGACCTGCCCGTCGGCCATGCACAGCGCATCGACCGCTTCGAGCGTGTCCTCGACCGGCGCGCCGTCACCGGGGACACCGGGCGTTTCGTTCATCGCGCCGCGGATCTCCGCGCGACGCGCTGCCGCGAGCGTGGGGATGTGGCCACCTTTGACGAGCACCGGCACGCGCGACGTGCGCGCGAGCACCTTGCCTGCCTCGACGGCTTCGAGGATCGAGTTGACCTCGGTGCCGGCGAGGATCGACAGCTCGCGCGCGTTCGGCGTGATCAGCGCGAGGTGCGGGCCGAGCACGCGCAGCCCCTCGTCGAGCACCTCGCGGCCGTACGCGACCTGTCCGCGCGTGGGCGCCGCGATCGGATCCCACACGATCGGCGCGTCGGTCAGCTCGAACGCCTCGTCGAGGACGCGCATGACATCGCGCTCGACGAGCATGCCGATCTTGATCGCCTTCACCTCGATGTCGGTGAGCAGTGCGCCGAGCTGCTCGCCGAGGACCTCGAGATCGATCCCGTGCGCCGAGCGCAGGCCCTGCGTGTTCTGCACGGTCATCGCGGTGATCGCGCCGACGGGCCGACCGCCGAGCATGTGCACCACGCGCGCGTCGGCGAGGAAGCCCGCGCCGCCCGACGGATCGAGCCCCGAGACGATCAGGACATCGGGTGCCGCGCTCACGAGTCGAACGCGGCGAGGCCCGTGATGTCCTGGCCCACGACGAGCGTGTGAATGTCGTGCGTTCCCTCGTACGTGTAGACGCTCTCGAGGTTCAGCATGTGGCGACCGCACTGGTACTCGTCGGTGACGCCGTTCGCGCCGAGGATGTCGCGTGCGTCGCGCGCGATGTTGCGAGCGATGTCGACGTTGTTGCGCTTCGCGAGCGAGATCTGCGCCGGCGTCAGCTTGTTTGCTTCCTTCAGGCGCCCCATGCGCAGGCACAAGAGCTGCGCCTTGGTGATCTCGCTGACCATGTCGACGAGCTTGCGCTGCACGAGCTGGTAGCCGGCGATGGGCTTCGAGAACTGCACGCGGTCCTTCGCGTAGGAGAGCGCTTCGTCGTAGCAGGCCATGGCCGCGCCGACCGCGCCGTAGCAGATGCCGAAGCGCGCCTGCGACAGACACGAGAGCGGGCCGCGCATGCCGCTCACGCCGGGCAGGATCGCGTCCTCGCCGCCCTCGCAGTCCTCCATGTGCAACTCGCTCGTCACGCTCGCGCGCAGGCTCCACTTGCCGTGGATGTCCTTCGCGGTGAAGCCCTTGGTCTTTGTCGGCACGAGGAAGCCGTGCACCTTGCCGTCGAGCTTGGCCCACACGAGCGCCACGTGCGCGACGGAGCCGTTCGTGATCCAGCGCTTCGTGCCGTTCAGGCGATAGCCATGCGCGGTCTTCGTCGCGGTGGTGAGCATGCCCGTGGGGTTCGAGCCGAAGTCGGGCTCGGTGAGGCCGAAGCAGCCGATCGTGCGGCCCGCCGCCATCTCGGGCAGGTACTTCTGCTTCTGCTCCTCGGAGCCGTACGCCCAGATCGGGAACATCACGAGCGAGCTCTGCACCGAGCAGAACGAGCGAATCCCGGAGTCTCCACGCTCCAGCTCCTGGCAGATCAGGCCGTACGCCGTGGGCGAGACGCCCGCGCAGCCGTACCCGGTCAGCGACGGTCCGAGCAGGCCCATCTCGCCGACCACGGGGATCAGCTCGTGCGGGAACGTGCCGGCGGAGAAGTGCTTGCCGATGCTCGGCATCACGCGCGACGAGACGAGCTCGCGCACCGTGTCGCGAACCACGCGCTCCTCGTGAGTGAACAGCTCGTCGATGCCGTAAAAGTCCAGCGCTGCGTACGCCATGGCGGACGTATAGCGGAAACTGGCGCCGATTACACGGACCGTCATACTCGACGAATGCGACGACTTCTCGTCGGCGTCTGCGCCGTTTGTGCATCGCTCGGAGCCGCTATCGCGGAGGCCTCGCCAGCCACCGACCTCGGTGCTGCCTACAAGGCGTACGACGCGAACGATCTCGACGGCGCTCGTGCGGCCCTCGCGAAGCTCGACGACTCGACGCTCGTCGCGAAGGACTACGCGCTGTGGCTGCGCGGCATGGTCGCGCTGCGCACGGGCGAGGCGGCCAAGGCCGACGCCGCGTTTCGCGAGCTCGGCCAGCTCGGCGGCACTCGCTTCGCGCGCGAGGTGGGGTGGCGCCGCGCCGACGTGCTGTGGATGCGCGGCCAACACGCGGAAGCCGCCAAGGCGTACGGCAAGCTGATCACCGCGGACAAGGCGAGCACGAGCGGCGATGTCGGCACCGCGAAGTTCCGCATCGCGCAAGCAGCATCGGGCGCCGCGCAGGGCGCCGCGTATCGCCGCTTCGTGATCGAGCACCCCGCGCATCCGCTCGCGGCCGACGCGATGAAGCACCTCGCATCTCCGCTCACGATCGGCGAGCGCATGGAGCGCGCCAAACAGTTGCAAGCGGCACATCTGTGGGACGAAGCCGTCATCGAGCTCCAGCAGCTCCCGCAGAAGCTGACCAAGGAGCAAGCGCGCCAGCGCGACTACTGGCTCGGCACCACGCTGTTCAAGATGCGCCGTCGCTACGGCGAGGCAGGCAAGCTGCTCCTCGGCGTGTACAAGGAGATGGGCTCCGACGCCGCGTCCGCGATGTTCCACGGTGCGCGCGCGCTGTCTCGCGCGGACGAGGATGACGAAGCGATCGTCTGGTACGAGAAGGTCGTCGCGCAGTATCCGAGCTCCGCGTACGCCGCGGAGGCCGCGTTCCTCGCGGGCTGGCTCGAGTTCAATCGCGGCAACTACAAGAAGGCGATCGCGCCGCTCGAGCGCTCCCTCGCGAAGTATCCCAAGTCCAAGTGGGTCGACGACGCGCTCTGGTACCTCGGCCTGTCGCACTACTTCCGCGGGGATTGGTTCAACGCGAAGGAGCGTCTCGCGTCGCTCGCCAAGCGCGGCGGCTCGCTCGAGGGCGGCAAGGGCAAGTACTGGCTCGCGCGTATGGAGGAGCGCCTCGACGAGACAGCGTCGGCGATCGCCGGCTACACGGACACGATCAAGCGCTATCCGTTCTCGTGGTACGCGCTGCTCTCGCACGCGCGCCTCCAGAAGCTCGGCGTCACGCTACCGCCGTTCGGCGTGGACAACCCCAGGCCGCGCGGCTCGGAGCTCGCCGCCACCGTCGACGAATCCCTCGCGCGCGACCCGCTGATCAAGAAGGCCGACGAGCTGATCGCGGCGGGCATGGGCATCGACGCGGGCATCGAGCTCTCGCGCGACGAGCGCGGCTTCTTGAAGCGCAACCCGCGCGGGCCCGCGTTCGCGATGCTGCTCGATCGCTATCGCAAAGCGGGCAACTTCAACCGCCCGTGGATGCTCGCGGTCAGCTATCACGGCGGCGCGCTCGACGGTCCGCCGATCGATAGCGCGAAGCGCTGGTGGGAGAACGCGTATCCGCGCGCGTATCGCGAGCTGATCGAGAAGCACCAGCACCTCGGCAAGAACCCCGACGGCTACCTCTACTCGATCATGCGCAAAGAGAGCGGCTTCGATCCGCACGTCCTCTCGTACGCCGACGCGCAGGGCCTGTTGCAGATGATTCCCGCCACCACGCGTCGAGTCGCGAAGGAGCTCGGCATCCCGTACGACGCGGGCTCGCTCTACGATCCCGACTACAACGTGAAGACGGGCAGCTGGTACATCGGCCACGTCCTCAACAAGTTCAAGCTGCAAGTCCCGCTCGGCGCGGGCTCGTTCAACAGCGGCCCCCGCCCCGTGATGCGCTGGATCGACAAGTGGGGTGATCGCGAGATCGACGAGCTCGTCGAGCTGGTGCCGTACACGCAGACGCGCGAGTACATGAAGAAGGTCACCGAGAACTTCGCGCGCTATCAGTACCTCTACGAGAACAAGGTGTACGTGCAGCCGCTCACCGTCGACAAAGCGTACCTCGACGACCGCATCACGTATTGACCCCAGAGCTCCGTTGTGTCGATCCGACCAATCGAGCTCGCAGGGATGTTGGGGTGCCGAGTCTTCGACGGGTGAGCGCGAATGCGCGAACCCCGAGAACCACGAGGAACACTGAAGTTTGAATCGACGACGTCTGGTCAAACGAAGTGAGCCTCGGGGTTAGATCCGTCCCCGTACCCCAGGGCGCCTTGACGTCTGGAGCCAACCCGTCAGGCTTATGCCGTGGGCGATCCGGATCCACTGGTCGAGGAGGCGGTGCAGACGCGACGCGATCGTCGCCGCGTCGTGATCGTCGCCGTCATCGCGATCCTCGTCGCCGCCGCGATCGGTGTCGCGGTCACGCTCGGCGCGATCTCGCGCACGTACTAGCCCCAAGGATCACTTCGTTTGACCAGACGTCGTCTGTTCGAATCCCTGCGAGCTCGATTGGTCGGATCGACACAACCGAGCTCTGGGGTTACGTGGGCCGCTTCGCGAGCACCATGCGCACGGCCATCCCGCGATCCATCTGCGATGGACTGCGCGCGAGCTGCTTCACGACTGCGTCGCGATCCGCGAGCGACTTGTTCTGCATGAGCTTCTGCGTGCCGCGCAGCGACTCGTAGGACAGCTTCACGCCGACGATGCCCTTCGTCATCGAGTTCAGCGTGCCGGGCGAGAGCCGGTCGAGGGACCACGGCTTCTTACCGATGACCCACGACTCGTGCTTCGCGATGAGGCCCTCGAGGATCCGCACGAGCATCGCGTCGTCGGTGGGCTCGAGCACGCCTTCGATCTCGACGCTCTCGTAGTTCCAGGTCGGCACTTGATCCTCGGTCTCGTACCAGTCCGGGCTGATGTACGCGTCATCGCCGTGGACGACAGCGACGACACGCTGCGGGATCGCTTGCGCCAGCGGATTGCCGCGACCGAGGTGCATGTAGATGCTGCGATCGGAGTCGACAAACAGCGGGGCTTGCGCGACCCGAAATGAAGAATCGACCAGCGTCGCGAAGCTTCGTTCTGCAACGAACGAGAGCATCGCGACCTGGTCGTCCCACCGAAACGCCGCGCTCGGGTGCATGACCCGAGCGTATCGAACTACTGGTCGGTCGTCTTCACCGTGAACGAGCCGGCTGCGTATCCGTGCACACCGATCTTGAGCACGCCGTTGCTCGTCGCCAGGTACGAGATGGTCTCGTTGCCCGAGCTCGTGTAACCGCGGTTCAAGTACGCCGTGGTCGTCGGAGCTGCGTCCATCTGGATGTACAGGTCGATATCCTTCGTGGAGGTCGTGCGGATCACGACGCGCTTGCCCGCCGTGATCGGCAGGTCGAACACCTTCATCTCGCCCTGCGCGACCGAGCCGCTCTCGTTCAGGTGCGTGAACGTCGTCGGTGGGTTGACCGGCGGCGTCGTGGTGCCACCCGCGCCCGTCTTGATCGTCAGCGAGTAGTTGCTCGTGGTCGCGTAGCCATTCACGCCGACGTACACCGTGGCCGGGCCCGGAATCGCGCAGCGCTCGTTCGAGCCGTTCGCGTACGGACGGCAGTCATACGCCGTGGCCGACGGAGCCGCGTTCTTGCGAACGTAGAGGTCAGCATCGCCGTCGCCGGACATCTCGATCGTGAGCGTCTTGTTCGCCGGCACCGTGTACGGGCCGAGCTGCTTCCACTGCGCCTTCGCGAGCGTGCCCGCGTCGGTGACGTTGATGTCGCCACCGGTCGGCGGCGTCGTCGGCTCCGTCGCCATGGACAGGTCGTAGATCTGCTTCACGTTCGCGTACGTGATCTTGCCGCCCGCGACGCTCGTGCTGCCGACGCCCGTGGGGAGCCACAGGAAGTCGGGGTGCTTGAGCTTGGAAGCGCCGATCCACTCGCCGCCGATGATCTTGCCGGCGTCGTCGAGCTCGAGGATGTAGTCGTAGCGATCCTGGTGCGTGTAGCGATCGATCGTCGCGCCGAGGTTGCCGTCCTGCGATCCCGGAGACTCCGAGATGTAGTCGACGTCCATGTGGACCTTGAACCACTTCTTCGCGTTCGGATTGAACACGTAGTTCGTGGGGACCGATCCGCCCTGCGTCACGACGATCTTGAAGTTGGTGGCCGCGCCGTAGCCGTGCACGCCGACGAACACCTGCGACTGGCCCGCGGGGACCGTGAGCTCGCACTTCTCGTCCGCGCCGCTCGCGTAGGGGCGGCAATCGTACGACGACGCCGTCGGCTCCGCGCCGAACTTCACGTGGAGGTCCGGATCACCCGAGCCGCTCATCACGACCGAGATGCTCTGGCCCGCGGTGACCGGGAACGCGCCGACCTGGACGAACGCGTTTGCCGCGGCCGACCCGGTGCGCTCGGTGGTGGTGCCGCCCTCGGAGGTCACGCCGATCGCGCGGTTCGCCTCGACCGCGGTGACCTCGGTCATCTCCGTGATGCGATAGCCACGCAGCGGCTGGTTCCACACCTCCGCGTCGAACGTGCGGTCGTAGACAAACGACGCGCCTTGCTTGCCGAGGTAGTTCGCCATGAGGACGTGGAACGTGCCGGGGTTCGTGTCGCGGCAGGTGTCCGACGTGTTGTTGCCGGCCGGGCGGCCGTACTTGTCGAAGTTGATCTCCTGCTCGCTGTGCAGTGCATTGCAACGAAGCGAGACGAACTTGGAGCTCGTGCGGTCATGCACGAGCGTGAGCAGCGCCTTGATGTCCTGGATCTTGAACTCGACGCCGTTGAACGTGACGGGCTTCTTGGGCTCCGGCAGCATGATCGCGACGGGCGCCCAGGCGTGGCAGATGCCCCACCAGGTCGGGATGCAGCGGCCATTGGTCTGGCCCTCGCGCTTCGCGCACGACTCGCCGAGCGAGCTGTTGCACTGGCTGTCGGTAGTGCAGGCCGTGCGGGTCGAGTTGTTGTCGACGCCGTGATAGCGCGACACCGCGTCCTCGACGCCGGTCACGCCGAACGCCCGGCCGTACTTGGTGGACGGGGCTTCGCTGCTCGAGCCAGCCCACTTGTGGTTGATGCTGTCTTCGTAGACCGGCCAGTAGTTGCCGGCCCACGGGATGTTCGTCGCTTCGCCCGTCCGGGGCAGCTCGGACGCGCGGTACTCGAGGCTGCTGTTGAAGAGCGCCGGGTTGTCCGCCGAGCCCCACGCCTCACCCTTCCCGTCCGGACCGCCCTTTACTTCGCTCTCGTCGGGTTTGTCGTCGCCCTCATCCGTGATGCACGCGCTTACCAGGCTCATGCCGAGCGCGATAGCCGTGAACGTCGTCGTCGTCTTCATCTCAAAGCTCTCCTCGATTGATACCCGCGCCGAGAGCACGCAGCGTGCCGAGGGTGCGTGCCTCGAACGACTGCGAACGATCGGTTGCAACACCGCGGATCGTGCCGAATGCCAGTTGATGCTTCCCTCCCACGGACGAGTCGGTGTGAGAGGTCGTCGCAGCCATGGCTGCTCTACTAGCCAGGACGTCCGTCCCCCGGACGCAGGACGCAGGACGACTCGCGAGATCGGCGCGAAGGCCGAAACGTCGAACGGCGAGTGGAATAACTCCACTCGCCGCGATCGAGGACGCCAACGCGCCTATTCGCAGTTGTCGGTCATCGTGCCTTCCGCCAGCTTGTCGCAGTCGGGCTCGTTCGAGAACAGGACGTCCTTCACCTGCTTCACGAGCGCCTTCGATGGACGGTTGACCGCGTGGTTTGTCTCGGAGAAGTCCGAGTGCAGCTGCATGTGAAGCGCGAAGCGCTCGAGCTGCTCGTCGTACTTCAGCATCTCCATCGGCGTGCGGCGGTGGACGAGCTCGAACGCCTTCCACTTGGCCTCGATCCAACCGTGGATGCGCCAGAACATGATGTTCGAGAGGTTCGTCTGCGGATTGCCGACGTCGATCGGCGACGAGTCATCCATGAACTGTCCGTGCAGCCAGTTGTGGAAGCCAGCGCCCGGCGACGCGTCGCGCGCGTAGAAGCGAATCGCGGAGTCGTCGGGATCGACCTCGCCGGAGAGGCGCAGCGTCGTCTGGATGAAGTTGCCGAACTCGTCCTCCGACGAGAACGACGCGAAGTCGTTCAGCTTGGCGAGGCCACCGCGGAACTTCGCGACGTCGCCGCCGACCTTCTCGAGTGCTTCGATGACGTCCTCGTCGGTCGTCCATCCTTGGAGGACGTCCTTGAACTTCGTGCGGCCATCGGGATCGTTGGTGACCGCCTCGTTGCCCCACCGAGTTGTCAGGTGCTGGATCATCGCGCGATGCATCACGAGGAACTCGACGCCGTTGCCCGGGTCACCTTCCTGCAGATCCGCGGACGCTTCACCGACGCGCTTGAGCCAGCCGCGACCGTTGTCGCCGAGCAAGTACCACTTGCGGCTCATGTGAAACACGATGTGGTAGTCGCCCCACTGATACTTCTCGAGATACTCGTGAACCTTCTTGGGGACGATGTGCTCGATGTCCGCCCGCCACGTCACGTTCGGGGAGCCATCGGCCTTGCCATCGCCGCCGTCGATCGGGTCCTCCGCGACCGTGTCGGTCACG
Organism: Pseudomonadota bacterium; assembly: GCA_023428295.1. Lineage (GTDB taxonomy): Bacteria > Myxococcota_A > Polyangia > Haliangiales > Haliangiaceae > JABFXX01. The sequence goes on along the minus strand of JAEYYV010000184.1, from coordinate 62,146 downwards.
CAAGCCGTCAGGGAGAACGACCCGAGAAGGAGGAGGGCGAGCAGATGGCGCATGCGCTGGTGAGGCTGCACCGTGCGCGCCAAGTGCAACTGCTGGAAATCGCTAGAATTGCCAGTGGGTGGACAACTCGATCTGCCGGAGACAGCGGTTGCGATTGGCTGGTTGAATGGCCGCTCGTCAACGAAGGGGCTACGTTCTGGACATGAAGCTCAAAGGTACGATTCGCCGGACGGATCTCGAGGGTGGACAGTGGACGTTCGAGACGGACAAGGGTGAGACCTATCAGCTGACGGGCGAACTGGACGGAGCGAAGGACGGCATGAAAGCCGAGGTCGAGGGCAAGGTCGACAAGGGTGCGATGGGCTTTGCGATGGTGGGGCCGCAGTTCGAAGTGAAAAAGATCCAAGCTCTCTGAGACAATGACGAGCCGTGGGTCTGCAGATCATTGGATACCCGGAGTCGCACGGCGATCTTCGCGAAGCCTATGATCGCTCGCGGGAGCGACCGCTTCCATCGGTCTATATCCCGCGCGGTCATGAGGTCGCCGGCATCATCCGCGCGCACAGCCTCGACGCGCAGCTGATCCCCAAGGTGGGCTCCGTCTCCACGTCGCTTGTCTGCGCGGGTCCGCTCGCGTGGCCCGAGCGCGAGCTGGTCGCCGCCGTCACATCACGCCTGAACCAGAGCTATTACTGCAGCGCCGCCCACGCGGAGTTTCTCCGCACATCGCTCCACGGAGATCGCGAGATCCCGCTGGCCGTGGTCACGTCTCCGCGCACCGTTCGCAGCGGGACGCCGCGCATGCAACGCCTCGCGGAGCTCACGGCGATCGTCACCGAGAGACCGTGGACACTCTCGCCGATGCATCGCGAGCGCGCCCACGACGTGGGCCTCGATGATGACGACATCCTCCACGCGATCATGCTGTCGTCGCACGTCGGCCACATGAACCGCATCTCCGACGCCGTCGGCATCTCGCTCGAGTACGACGTGGAGATCAAGCCGCCGCTCGCGGATCTCTCCACGCCGCCTCTCGTCGCAGCGCCGGTCCCGATCGTCGGACGGCCCGCGATCGATCCCTCGCGCCGCCCCGCTGCCGTCGCAGCATTTGCCGCCTGGCGAAGCTACATGTACGAACGCGACGCGCCGCTCTCTCGACGACAACGCACGGTGATCGCGCGCTGGGTCGCGCTCTGGCTCGGCGACGCGAGCATCTCGCCGCCCGACGATTTGACGGTGAACCCGTTCGACGACGCGCTTCGCGAGCTCGCCCACGTTGTCACGCTCGCGCCGTGGACGATCTCGGACTCCACGTTCGCTCGGCTGCGCGAAGCGGGCTTCGACGACGCCGCGCTGTTCGACGCGTGCACCGTCGCCAGCTCGATGACCGTGTTCTCGCGCATGGCCGTCGCGCTCGCAGCGCTCGGCCGCGACAAAGCGTAAGCGCGAAGCGCTCGCCATCACGTCGGCAGCGCGACCGCTACGCGAGTGCGAGCTGTCGCGTTCACGTCGGCAGCGCAACCGCTACGCGAGTGCGAGTGCTGTCGCAGTCACTTCGGCAGCGCGAACGTGACGTCAGCGCCGTCGGTCAGGCCTGCGTCCGCCGGACACGTCACCTTCACGGTCTCGACCTGCGCGTCGGACACCGTGCACACGATCGTCTGGTCGCCAGCCTTGATGCTCAGCGTCCCGTCGGCGGCGATCTTCGTTCCCGCGGGGATCTTGAACGTCGCGACGGGCGCGGTGGGACGCGCGACCTGCGCGATCACCTGATCCGCCGTGACCTTGTCGCCGACCTTGAGCGGCGCTTCGCCGGGGAACACGAGCTTGCCGTCGCCGGTGGCCTTCACGACGAGCTTCTCGAGATCCGCTTCCTTCGTCTTCTGTGCCGTCTCTTTGTCCGTGAGCGGCTTCTTCGCGCGATCGAGCTTGGCTTGCGCCGCGTTCACGCCCGCCTCGTTGTTCTCTTTCTGCGTCTCCGCGGTGTACGCGGACTGCGCCGCCTCGACCGCGGGCTTCAGCTTCTCGATGTCGGCGGTGAGCTTGTCGAGCTCGGCCTGCGTGGCCTTGGCACCGACGAGCGTGGCGATCACGTCGCCTGCCTTCACCTCTTTGTCGGCGACCTCGATCGTCTCGATCGCGCCCGCGTTCGCTGCCTTGATGTCGATCGCCGGCGGCGTCTCGAGCACGACCTTCGACGTCACGTCGGCCGGCGGCGGCGGTGGCAACGGCTCCTGCTTCGGTGGCGGCGTGTTCTGCGCCGTCTCCTCCTTGTTGATCACGAACTTCCAGACGAAGAACGCACCCGCGCCGATCACGACGAGGATCAAGATCGAGATGAGCAGCGGGCTCACGCCTTGCGATGGCGCCGGCGGTGCGACGGGCTGCTTCTCGACCACGGGCGGCTTGGACAGCTCGACCGGCTTCTTCTCGGGAGCCTTCTCCGGCTTCTTCTCGGGAGCCTTCTCCGGCTCCTTTGCCTTCACGGGCTCCGGCTTCTTCTCGGGAGCCTTCTCCGGCTCCTTCGCTTTCACGGGCTCCGGTTTGGTCGCCACGGGCTCCGGCTTTGCGACCGGCTCGGGCTTGGCTGCCACGGGCTCCGGCTTCGCGACCGGCTCGGGCTTCGCGGCGACGGGCTCGGGCTTCGTCTCGACAGGCTTGGCCGGCTTGGCCTCGGCCTCGAGCAGCTCTTTGGGAACCTCGACAGCCGACATCACCTTCGACTGGCGAACCGCTTCCTTCACGTCGCCCGGCTTGAGCGCGAACTGATCCGCGAGATCGAGCGAGACGTCCGCAGCGGGCGTGGCCTTGCGCGGCGCCTCGACCGCACCGGGCGCACCGAGCGCGATGTCCTCGACGGGCGTCTTGGGCGTCGCCTTGGCAGCGCTCGCACCCGACGCGCCGAGCGCGAAGTCCGCAGCTGGCAGCTTCTCGTCGCGCACGACCGCGTTGGTGCCGGCCTTACCGAGCTCGACATCACCCGCCGACGACGCGCTCGTGTTCTTACCGACGACGACGCCCCTCGCGAGCTCGTCCGCCGTGGGTTGCGCGGCGGAGACCTTGGTCGCCGCCGCGTCGATGGTGCGATCTGCGCCGACGAATTGCAGGCTGGCGAGCTGCGAGATGACGGCTTGCACCTCCGCGGTCTGCGGCGTGAAACCGAGCTCGTCTTGCGCCCACTTCACGATGCCCGCGACGTCGCGCTCGCCATTCATACCGCACGCGAGTGAGTACTCGACCTCGAAGAAGCGGAACATGTGACCGCTGTCCGGGTCGGCAACATCGATGAAACGCTGCCCGCCCTCTTCGACGAGCTCGGCGATGAGGTCCTGGCGAAACCGAGGCTTCGCACCCGTCGCGGTTTGCATCAGCTCCCCTTTCGAAGCTCGGTGAGTACGAGCTTCGCCACAGCTTTGAGCGTATCGAACACGCCGATGCCCTTGGGGGCCACTGCTTCGAAGCTGGGAACCTTGGTGGGGTTCAACGCTTCTTCGAGCTCCGCCATGGGGATCGCGTTTGGCAGATCGCGCTTGTTGTACTGGACGACGTACGGGAGCTTGTTGAGGTCGTAGCCCTGCTCCTGCAGGTTCGAGCTCAAGTTCTCGAGCGACTCGATGTTCGCTTCCATGCGCTCCATCTGCGAGTCACCGACGTACACGACGCCGTCGACACCCTTCAGGATGAGCTTGCGACTCGCGTCGTAGAACACCTGTCCGGGAACCGTGTACAGGTGGAAGCGCGTCTTGAACCCGCGAATCTCACCGAGCGAGAGCGGCAAGAAATCGAAGAACAGCGTGCGCTCGGTCTCCGTGGCGAGCGAGATCATCTTGCCCTTCGCCTCGGGGTTCGTCTTGTTGTAGATGTACTGGAGATTCGTCGTCTTCCCGCACAGGCCGGGACCGTAGTAGACGATCTTGCAGTTGATCTCGCGGGACGAGTAGTTGATGAAGCTCATCTGTTCCCCTCCCCGTCAGTCGTTGAAGAGGTTGTCGATGTCGTCATCGGTGATCTCGCTGAACACCGATTGCTGACCCGAGCCACTCTGGCTCTTCTTGACCATGGTCTCGAGGACGCCGACGAGCTCACCCGTTGCCTTGCGAACGCGTAGTCGCACGAGGCCAAGAGAGCTGCGCCCGTCGAAGAGCACGACGAGGATGACTCGCTGGCCCACGATCGAGACGTGGTAGCTGATCTTCTCACCCTCGAGAAATTGACCTGCAAATTCCTTCTCGGCTAGCAGGGACGCGATGCCACCGGTGGCAGCGACGTTACCGGCGGTGAGTGAAGAGAGCGACGTGACGTCGAGCTCCTGCACATCTCCCGCAGATGCCATCGCCTGACCGTTCTTATCGATCACCAGGACGGCTTTTGCATTCGAGTCTCGGTGAAGCACTTCGCAGATGTTGTTGATCTGCTGAAGCTCTTCCTCGTACATGACGAGCTGTTGGATCATCGCGCCGAATCTCCTTGGTCGGTTCTCATCTCGCGAGCGCGTAGACCGCTCGTTGGAGGTGTTCCCCGCCGACGAGTCACGGTATCAACCACGGCTCTACCGTACAACCTTTCCACCCGTGATAACGCAGCCCTACATGGTCGCCCGGCCAGCGAGGGCGCGGGCGATCGTGGCTTGATCCGAGTACTCCAGCTCGCCACCCACCGGTAACCCAGTCGCGATGCGAGAGACCTGGACTCCGAGCGGCTTGATCGTGCGGGCGATGTACATGGCGGTGGCCTCGCCATCCACGCTGGGGCTCGTCGCGATGATGACCTCGCGAACACCCGTGTCGAGGCGTCGCACGAGCTCGGCGATGCGCAGATCATCGGGGCCGATGCCTTCGAGCGGCGACAACAACCCGTGGAGTACGTGGAACTTGCCGCGGAAGTGACCGCCGCGATCGATGGCCACCAGGTCGGAGGGCGACGCGACGACGCAGATGATGTCCCCTTCTCGACGAGGATCCGCGCACGTCGTGCACGGGTCGCCTTCCGTCATCGTGCAGCAGACCGAGCACAGACGGATCTTGTCCGTGACGTCGAGCAGGGCTTGCGCGAGATCGTGGATCTGCTGGCGGCCTGCTCCGCTCGCGCCGCGGATCAGATGAAACGCGAGCCGCGTGGCGGACTTTTCGCCGATGCCCGGCAAGCGGGACAGCTCTTGGACCAAGCGACGGATCGGGTCGGCCACGACGACACTATGCGACGAATCGAGGGCGATGAATCGAGGACGACCTGGCGATCAGGGAGATCTCCCCTAGAACAGGCCGGGCATGCCGGGCATCCCGGCCATCGGACCCATCACCGACTGCATCTTGGCTTTGCTCGCCTCGCGGATCTTCGCACCTGCCGCGTTGATCGCCGCGGTGACGAGATCCTCGAGCATGCCCACGTCGTTCGGATCGACGACGGTCTTGTCGATCTTCACGCGAACCACCTCGAATTGGCCGTTCACCGTGGCGGTGACCATCCCGCCCCCGGCGACGCCGTCCATCTCCATCTTCGCGAGCTCCTCTTGGATCTTCGCGACATCGCCTTGAAGCTTCTGCGCCTGCTTCATCAGCGCGTTCAGGTCGGGCATCTTTCCGTTAGACATCGGTTTTGATCTCCTTGATCTGCGCCCCGAACGTCTGGAGCACGTGCTTCGTGATCGGGTGTTCGCGCGCTTCGGCTTCGCGCCTGTTCTTCTCGGCGGAGGACTTCTCCCTCGATGTCTCTAGCACCGATCGGGCGCCGACGGAGGCAGACTCGCGCTCGTCGAGCAGTCGAATGACGACGCGGATCCCCTTCTGCGCGGTCCCCATCTCGCGAATCAGCGTGCGCAGCTCCGTGAGCTTGTCGTTATCCGCGGCCATCTCGCCCATCGCGTGAACGTCGACGGGAAACCCGAGCTCGAGGACGTCTGCCGTCCAGCCCATGACCCGCGCGTGCTCGAGCGGACCTGCGAGGGAGAACTTCTTGCGATCCTGCAGCTCGCGCAGGACCGTGTCCCACGCGCGCAGCGCCTCGCTGGCGTTTTGCGGGATCGCGAGATCCGCGTGAGGACCCGAGCCGGATGCGGTGCTCGCCGCTGCGGGCACGGGTCCCGAGGGCTGCATCGACACGGGCGCGGACTTCGTCGACGGAGCAGCGGCCGGAATCGGCGCGGACTTGGTCGACAGTGCGTCCTCGAGCGCCGAAGACATGCTCGGCGCAGCGGACATCGGCGGCGCAGCGGACATCGGCGCAGCGGACATCGGCGCAGCGGACATCGGCGGCGCAGACGATGACGCGGCAGCGGACATCGCTGGTGCGGACGCGGCAGCCGACATTGCCGGCGGAGAGCCCGCCGACACGGGCGCCGACATGGTTGCGGCCGGCATCGACGTGGCGCTAGCCGACGATGCCGGGGTCTGCGTGCGCGTGTTCGACGGACGGTCAGGCACCGTCGCTCGCGAGGTGGGACGCCCGCCGCCCGATCCGCTCGACGCGGGACGGGCACCGCCGCGCGCGATGCGCTGCTCGAGCTCGCCCAGGCGATCGATGAGATCGCCGAGCGGCACGAGCGGCTCGACGGTGGCGACATCGATCAGCGCGCAATCGAGCACCAAGCGCGGCTGCAGCGTCTTGCCGAGCTCGTCGCAGCAGCGAAGCATGCGCTCGAACATCTGCGAGACGCGCGAGCGATGCAGCTCGTTGGCTTCTGCGGCGAGCTCCGTGCGTTCCTCGGAGCTCGCGTCGACGAGCTCGGGGCGATCGCCCGCGACCTGCAGCACCGAGAGGTCGCGCAGGTAACGCACGATCGCGCGCGCGAGCTGCACTTCATCCACGCCGCGATCGATGGCCGCCTCGACGGCGCCGAGCGCCGCACCTGCATCGCCGTGCGCGAGTGCGCGGACGAGCGTGCGCGTCAGCGAGCGATCCGCGACGCCGAGCACCTCGGCGACATGCGCTTCCGTGATCGTGGCGTCACCGACGTACGAGATGATCTGGTCGCACAGCGAGAGCGCATCGCGCACGCTGCCGCCGCTCTCGCGAACGAGCAAGCTGACCGCACCCGGCTCGATCGCCAGCTTCTCGGTCTTGAAGATCTGCGCGAGGTGCTGCGCCAAGCGCTGCGCCGGGACCAACTTGAAGTCGTAGCGCTGGCAACGCGAGAGGATCGTGTTCGGCAGCTTGTGCGGCTCGGTCGTGGCGAGCACGAACATCACGTGCGGCGGCGGCTCCTCGAGCGTCTTTAGCAAGGCGTTGAACGCCTCGGTCGTGAGCATGTGGACTTCGTCGATGACGTAGACCTTCTTCTTCAGCTGTGCGGGCTGGTACCGCACGGCCTCCGTCAGCTCGCGAATCGCATCGATGCCGCGGTTCGACGCGCCGTCCATCTCCTGATAATCGACGGCGCTACCGTTGCCGATGCTCGTACAGGCGGTGCACGTGCCGCACACGATGGTGCCGGCCTTGGCCTCGGGACCACCGTTGGCGACCCCGTTCTCGCAGTTCACCGCCTTGCCGATGATGCGCGCGACCGTGGTCTTGCCGCAGCCGCGTGGCCCCGTCATGAGGAACGCGTGATGAACGCGACCGCTCGCAAACGCATTGGCGAGCGTGCGCGTGACGTGCTCCTGGCCCACGACCTCGGCAAACGTCGACGGGCGATATTTGCGAGCGAGGACGAGATAGCTCATGGCGGCGAACGACTATACCTGCCCCGTCCGACGACACATCCGCGTGCGCCGAAAAGTCGCGCTGCACATGCGCCGAAAACGTCGCGCTGCACGTGCGCCGAAAACGTCGCGCTGCACGTGCGCCGAAGCGTCGTGTTGCGTGCGCCGAAAAGGCGACGAGCGATGAATCGCTTCATCGCTCGTCTAGAAAGGTGGCCCCAAGCACCCACTATTTCCGCTACCGTTGCTTCCTTCCGGACCTGGCGGGGTTCACAGCTGTCGCGTCACTCGGGACCATAAAGCGTCACGCACGTGGTCGTAACAAATCCGACGATAGCTCGGCGGTGCTGCGGAGGGAGAGGGATTCGAACCCTCGGAACCTTTCAGTTCACACGATTTCCAATCGTGCACCTTCGGCCACTCGGTCACCCCTCCAAATGGGGTGCGGTGAAAAATTGCGGAGGGAGAGGGATTTGAACCCCCGGTGCTTGCGCACATCTGATTTCGAATCAGACACCATCGGCCACTCGGACATCCCTCCAAAAACGATTCGCCAAGACTACTCGTAGGCGGGTCCTCGACGAAGCCGCGCGAAGAACTGGGAGAGCTCGCTCGCGCACTCCTTCTCGCGAACACCGCCGATCACCGCAGCACGGTGATTGAGGCGTGGATCGGATGCGATCTGAAAGAGCGTCTGCACCGCGCCCGCTTTGGGGTTCGTGCATCCGAACACGACGCGAGAGACACGTGAGTTCACGATCGCGCCCGCGCACATCGGACATGGCTCTTGGGTCACATAGAGCGTTGCTTCTACCCGCCAGGTGCCGAGCACCTTGGCTGCTTCGCGAAGAGCGACGACCTCGGCATGCGCGGTGGGATCACCATCGACTTCTCGTCGATTGCGACCTCGCGCGAGCTCGCGATCATCACTTCCGACGATGACGGCGCCCACGGGAACATCTCCCGCGACACCTGCCGCACGCGCTTCTTCCAGCGCGACGGCCATCCAATCATCGTGCTCTTTCATTCTTCGCGGATCCGAGAGGGGTCGAACCTCTAACCCCCGGTTCCGTAGACCGGTGCTCTATCCATTGAGCTACGGATCCGTATCTGTATTCGTTGCGGTGCTCTCCGAGCGGAAGCGGCGGAGAGGAAGGGATTCGAACCCTCGATACCAGTAAACCCAGTATGCCGGTTTAGCAAACCGGTGCCTTCAGCCACTCGGCCACCTCTCCAGGCTTATTGCCAAACGATCAAAACTTGTTCGGGCCGGCACGTCCGCTCGACGAGAGGACGTGCCGCCCATGACCACTTGCGTGACACTATTCGATTATCAAACCGGCGGAGGAGGAGGGATTCGAACCCCCGGAGCTTGCGCTCGGCGGTTTTCAAGACCGCTGCCTTCGACCACTCGGCCACTCCTCCTGGAGGCCCGGAGGTGGGGCGTATTTATAGGGATCAAACGACCCTTGTCCAGCGCGATCGAGGAACTTCTGTCGCGGCGCCGGGAAAGCCGCGGTATATCGATCGAGATGAAGCGGCTCGCCGTGGTGGCCCTGCTCCTGTTGAGCTGCAAACGAGGGGCAGAACCCAAGGCCGAGGTCAGCGAAGAGACTCGTCCCGGAACCGAACGCGGTTCTGCCGGCGGCTTTAGCGCCAGCCTCAGTGCAGATCTCGAGGTTCGTGGGCCTTCGAAGGGCTCGGGCGACTTCTTCGCCGATGTCGCGGGCTCCGATTCGGGCTCGGCCGCCGCGGGCTCGAACGCTGGCGATACTGCCGCGGATCCCAAGGCCAATGCGAAGCCCACCGAGGCGGATGCGCCGGCCAACGGAGGGAGCTCCGCCGATCCCGGCGCGGCGAAGTCTGCCGATCCCGGCATGGCGAACGCTGCCGATGGCTCGGCCGCGAACGCAAGTTCCGCGAGCTCTGCCGATGCGAGCGCGAAGGCCGATCCCACGAAGCCCGATGCGAAGGCCGCCGACGCGAAGGCCGCCGACGCGAAGGCCGCCGATGTGAAGGCCGCCGACGCGAAGGCGATCGAGATCGATCCGCCCAAGGCGGCGATCGCGATGACGCCCGAGCTCAAGGCGATCAAGCTATCGCTGCTGCCCAACTGGAAGCGCGACGTCGTCGAGCCCGCGACGATCTCGCTCGACGTCGACGTGCAGAGCCGAGACGTCAAAGAGACGTTCAAGTTCCACTACGGCTACGAAGATTCGAGCGCACCCACGGATCGCGAAGCGTTCAAGAAGTACCTCGCGTCGGCGAAGATCCTGAACGTGACCACCGATCGCCAGCGTGGCGCCGCGTGGTACCTCGAAGGCACCGACGCGCGAGGCGGCACCGCGTTTCGCTTGATCGTCACGTGGGGCGGCAAGCGTCTCTACTGCGGCGGCTCGTCGTACAAGAACAACAGCCTCGGCGACATCCGCGACGAGGTCGTCATCCAGGCCAAGAAGATCTGCGAGACTCTCGCGCTCTAGCCGACGCGCCGACCGCGTCCTCGCGAGATCGAACGCTCGTGAGCGACGGCGCTCGCGTCACTTCGTGATTCGCTCGACGCCGCCCATGTACGGGCGGAGCGCCTCGGGGACGATCACGGAGCCGTCGGCCTGCTGATACTGCTCGAGGATCGCGACGATCGTGCGCCCGACCGCGAGGCCCGAGCCGTTGAGCGTGTGCAGCGGGCGCGGCTTGTCTCCCGGGTTCGGGCGATAGCGAATCTTGGCGCGACGCGCTTGGAAGTCCTCGAAGTTCGAGCACGAGGAGATCTCGCGATACGTGTCTTGGCCGGGCAGCCACACCTCGATGTCGTACGTCTTCGCCGACGCGAAGCTCATGTCGCCCGTGCACAGCGTGACGACGCGATAGTGAAGTCCGAGCCCCTGGAGGATGCGCTCGGCGTCGTCACGCAGCTTCTCGAGCTCGTCATACGAGGTGTCGGGCGCCACGAACTTCACGAGCTCGACCTTGTCGAACTGGTGCTGGCGGATCAGGCCGCGCGTGTCTTTGCCCGACGCACCTGCCTCGGCGCGGAAGCATGGCGAGTACGCGGTGTAGTGGATCGGCAGGCTCGCACCGTCGAGGATTTGATCCATGAACAGGTTCGTGACCTGAACCTCGGCGGTAGGAGACAGGAACAGGTCGTTGTCCGCCGAGTGATCGGGACCCGCCGGGATGTCCAAGCGGAAGAGGTCCTGCTCGAACTTCGGCAGCTGGCCCGTTCCGCGGAGCGACGCGCGACGCACGACCGCCGGCGGCCAAACTTCGGAGTAGCCGTTGGACGTGTGCGTATCGAGCATGAAGTTGATGATCGCGCGCGTGAGCTTGGACGCCGCGTTGCGCAGCACCGTGAAGCGCGCACCGGAGATCCGCGTGCCGGCCTCGAAGTCGAGGATGCCGAGACCTTCACCGACCTCCCAGTGCGGCTTGGGCGCGAACGCGTACGTCGGCTTCTCGCCCCAGGTGTGATGGACGACGTTGCTCGACTCGTCGACGCCGTCGGGCACCGACGCGTGCGGCGCGTTGGGAATCTCCAGCAGGCGCTGCTGCGACGTGGACTCGAGCGTGCCGAGCTCGCTCTCGCCTTCTTTGATCTGGCTCGCGAGCGCCTTCAGCTCGTCGCGCGCCACCGCGAACTCGGGCGACTTCTTGTCGAGCTTGCTCATGCGCTCGTTGGCGGCGTTACGTGCGGAGCGCTTGGTGTCGAGCTCCGCCTGCAGCTTCTTGCGGCGGTCGTCGAGGCTCTTCCACGACGAAACGACGGTGGCCACATCGCCACCTCGGCGGAGCACGTCGTCCATACGGGCTGGGTCGAGCATCGAAAATACCTCGCTACGTTGAGAGAAAGGGCAAGAATCGTGAGGGGTTGGAGACGGACCCTAGCGCGTGCGCAGCCATGCGCGCAAGGCATGCGTCGATAGAGTCCAAGCGAGCACCGACAAGGTGCTGCGAGAGATCCTCACGCACCTGCACGCGACGGACGCACATATCGACAGCGATGCTCGTCGCGCGTGCACGTGGAGCGACCGGGTGCGCGTGGGGTTGCAGGCTGGTCGCTACCAGGCATTCTCGACGACCGCGGGGTATGATGATTCCCGGATGATCGAGGCGACCTGCTCGGCGTGCGGGACGCAGAACCGCATCGCGGAAACTGACGTTCCTGTCGGCGCGAAGTTCGTAGCGTGCTCCAGCTGTAAATCGCGCGTGGCATTGCCCACCGCGACCAAGCAAGCCGTTCCGACGATACCGAAGCTGCCGACCACGGTGCCGGCGATTCCGTCGATCAAGCCGCCGGCGGGAAAGCTGCCGCCGATCAAGCCGCCGGCCGTTCCCGTCGGTCCGCCGCCGGTCTCGCTCGGGCCAGCGCTCGGGCCGGCAGGTGCGGGTCCGATTCCCGTGCCCGCGGCGACGAGCAATCTCGACGAGATCATCGATCTCTCGGATCTGCCCGCGCCGAAACGCCAGAGCCCGCTCGGCGGAACACCCGAGTCCAGGCCTGCTCCGCGCTCGGGGCTCGCGGCGGCGCTCGACGCCGATCTGCCCGCACCCAAGACCGCGCGTCCGGCGGGTCCACCGTCACTCGATCTCGACGACCTGCTCGGGCCGCCGGGCGCGGGTCCGGCGGGAGAGCTCGTCGATCTGCCCGCGCCCAAGGCGAAGGCGAGCGCGGATCTGCCCGCACCCAAGATGGGGCGCATCACGCCGCCGAGCGCATCGCCGGTGGTTCCTGGTGGCGACACGGATCTGCCCGCGCCCAAGCCTCGCTCGATCCAGAAGCAAGTCGCGGCGGCACCACCCTCGATCTCGCTCGATCTGGATCTGCCCGCGCCGCGCAGCACCGCGCCGACTGAAATCTCCGATCTTCCCGCGCCTCGCGGCATCGCGGACCTTCCTGCCCCCAAACCTGGTCGCAGCGGATCCGTGCTTCCGGATCTTCTCCAGCCCAAGCCAGGTCAGGTGCCGAGCAGCGGCAACGTCGATCTGCCTGCGCCCAAGGGACCGGGCCTCGATCTTCCCGCGCCCAAGGGCTTCTTCGACGATCTCCCGCAACCCGCCAAAGGACAGCGCGCCGCGGCGGCGTCTCCGTCGAACGAGGTCGCGCCCAAGGGCTTCTTCGACGATCTCCCGCAACCCGCCAAAGGACAGCGCGCGGGCTCGGCGCAGACAGACGATCTGGCGCCCATCGGCTTCTTCGACGATCTCCCGCAGCCCGTGAAGGGTCAGAAGCCGGGGCCCGCGCCCACGGATGACATCGCGCCCAAGGGCTTCTTCGACGATCTCCCGCAGCCCGCGACGATCTCGCCGCCTGCTCCCGTCGAGCAGCCGCGGCTCCGGCGCGACTCGCGCAATGCGATCGATCTCGGCGACGATCCGATCGAGCAGATCGATCTCGCCAACGAAGCGCCGCCGGAGCTCGAGCTCGAGGAGCCATCGTCGTCGCCGCCCGTGTATCCGACGCACGCGACCCAGCCCGCGTCCTCGGGGCAGCCTGCGTCGAGCGGCTCGTTCGATGATCTCGATCTGTCCGCCCCGAGCGCTGCGCCCGGTGCGCGCGCGCAGCAGCTCGAGGAGTCGCCGATCAAGATCGGAACGCCGAAGACACCCGTGGGTGCAAAGTCCGGCGAGCGCGCTGCGCTGCCATCGCTGACGCGCACGGGTCCCGGTGCCGACGAGCCGCTCGAGCTTGAGGAGCCCCGCGAGACACAATCGATCAGCCAGCGACTCGGGCAAAAGCCGCAGAAACCGGCGCCCGAGCCGAAGCCGCCGAAGAAGCCCGTCAATCGCAAGCTGGTGCTCGGGCTCGTACTGGGCCTCGCCGCAGCGGGCGGTGGTGGCTTCTTCTTCTACAAGAGGCACGCGGCAGCGCAGGAGCGGCAGAACACGATCGACGAGCAGCTCGCCAGCGCGCGTAAGGCGCTCGCCTCCGACGGCGCCAATCGGTGGAGCGCGGCGCAGATGGCGGCGAGCAAGGTGCTCGAGATCGAGCCAACGCACGGTGCTGCGTCGGGCATCTTCGCCGAGGGTGCATTCGCTGGAGCGCTCGCCGATGGCAAGAACATCGACGCGCGCTTCCAAGCGGGTCGCAAGAAGCTGAACGACGCGCTCGGCGCGGGCATCACGGGACCCGAGCTCGATCGAGCGTCTGCGCTGCAGACGATCCCGACCAACCCGGCGGCGGCGGTGAAGAAGCTGCAGGACCTCCACAAGAAGGCTCCGAAGGACGCCACGCTCGCGCTGTACCTCGCGTGGGCACAGACCGCGGCCAACGCGCCTGCCGAGGCGATCAAGTCGTTCGACATCGCAGCGAACGCGCCAGCGACCAAGCTCCTCGCGCTCGTCGGGCGGGGACGCGTGAAGCTCGACCAAGGCGATCTCGAGGGAGCCCGCGAAGACTTCACGGCAGCGCTCGCCGTCGACAAGAAGAACATTCCGGCGCAGGTCGGCCTCGCCGCGGCGCTTCCGCTCGGCCAGTCGCAGCAGCAGGAGTCCGATCTCCTCGGCGTGATCGCGGCCAAGGAGTTCAAAGACGCGGACCCACGCGCGAAGGCGCTCGCGTACATCCTCGCGGGTGATGCCGCGCGCCGCACGGGCCGTCTCGACGTCGCGCGCGAGCGATATCGCAAGGCGCTCGAGATCGACAAGAAGGCGATCGCCGCAACGACGAGCCTCGCCGAAGTGGAGCTCTCCGACGGCAAGCGCGATGCAGCGAAGACGCTGATCGAGCAGGCGCTCGTGCAGGTGAAAGACTATCCGCCGGCGCTGCTCGCGAAGGCGCAGCTCGCGCTCGTCGAGAAGCAGCTCGACGAGGCCGATGCGCTCGTCAAGGCACTCGAGGAGAGCAAGAAGCCTCTCGCGACGCTGCTCCAGGTGCGCGCCGGCGTCTTGCGCGGCCGCATCCTCGAGGCGCGCAAGCAGGACGACGCGGCGGTCGATGCGTACACCGCCGCGGCCAAGCTCGCGGGCGAGCTCGATCTGTCGCCGACGATGGCAGCGATCGCAAAGCTGACGGACATGGCCAAAGCCGCCGCGGCCGAAAAGGACACCGCGCGCGAGACCGCGCTGCGCGCACGCGCGGACGAGCTGCTCGCCACGCTCGCGTCGGCGGCCGAGAAGGATCCGTCGCTCGCCTTCACGCTCGGCGTCGCGTATCAGAACGCGGGTGAGCCGACGCTCGCCGAGCCGTGGCTCCAGAAGGTGATCGCTGCGCGGCCCAACGATCCCGATGCGATGTTCCAGCTCGCCGTCGTGCTGCGCGCGCTCGATCGCGGCAGCGAAGCGCTCGACATGCTCGCGAAGGCGCAAGCGGCGGCACCGGATCGCGTCGACCTCGCGATGGAGCTCGCGCGCACGTACGAAGCCGTCGGCAAGGACGCGAAAGCGGGCGAGCTCTACGCCACGTTACTCGCGCAGCCCACCGACGGATCCACCGTCGAGGTTCCGATCGAGCTTCGCATGCACGCGGGCCTCTACTACGTGCGCAACAAGAAGTTCGCGGAGGCGGGCGAGCAGGGCAAAGCGATCGTCGCGGAAGCGCGCGACAACGCGACCGGCCACTACCTCGTCGGCGAAGCAGCGCTCGCGGCCGGCAACCTCGACGAAGCACGGCGCGAGTTCATCGAGGCCGTCTCGTACGAGCGCACGGCGCGTCACCTCGATGCGTCGGGTCGCGCGAACGAGAGCATCGCAATCACGAAGAAGGACATGGCGATGCAGGACGCGGCGATTCGCGCGTACCAAGACGCCGTCAAGCTCGACCCGACGATGTTCAGCTCGCAGCTCGGCCTGGGGCGCCTCTTCGTCATGCGCAAGGAGATGGAGAAGGCGTATCCGCCGCTCATCGAGGCGAACAAGCTGCGCCCGAACGATCCCGAGGTCGCCTACAACATGGGCGCCGCGTCGATCCGCCTCGCGAAGAGCGACAAGGACAAGAAGGCCGCGCTCGCGTGGCTGCTCCTCGCCGCGCGCTACGATCAGACGCCCGAGACGTACAACCTGATCGGTGACATCTACTCGATGGAAGGCGTCGACGACGGGCGCGCTGCGGCAAGCGCGTACGGCAAGGCGGTCCAGTCCGCGAACCAAGAGGCGAAGAAGAACAACACGCCGCTGCCTCCTTGGTACGCGGAGGCGCTGTTTCAATGGGGCCGCCGCAGCCTCGAGATCGGCGACAACGCGACCGCACGAAGAGCCTGGGAGCAATGGCTCGGCATGAGTCCGCCGCCGCCGATGAGCGCGCGCCGCAAAGAGGTGGAGCGCATGATCGCCACCACGCTTCGCGACTAACCCCAGAGCTCGGTGGTGTCGATCCGACCAACCGAGCTCGCAGGGATGTTGGGGTGGCGAGTCCCCGAGCCGGGGACCCAAACGAAATAGTCGTCGAGTCGCTGGTCGCGAGCTACAGATCGCGAAGCTCGCGCTTGAGGACCTTGCCCGTCGGATTGCGCGGAAGCTCGGCGAGGAACGTCACCTTGCGTGGACGCTTGAAGTCCGCGAGGTGCTGCCGGCAATAGTCCATCACCTCGATCTCCGAGAGCGGCGTTCCATTCCGCGTGACGATGAACGCCTTCAGCGTCTCGCCCCATTCGGGATCGGGCACGCCGATCACCGCGGCCTCGAGGATCGATGGATGCGTGTGCAGGTGATCCTCGATCTCGCGCGGATAGATGTTCACGCCGCCGGAGATCACCATGTCGTGCTTGCGTGACTCGAGGTAGTAGTAGCCGTCCGCGTCGACGCGGCCCATATCTCCGACGGAGAAGAAGCCCTGGCGCTGCGAGGAGCGCGTCGCCTCGTCGTTCTTGTGGTAGCCCGCGATCATCGTGGAGTTGCGCGCGAAGAGCTCGCCGACCTCGCCCTGCGGCACGTCGTTGCCCGTGTCATCGAGCAAGCGGATCTGGTTGCCGCGCATGCGCTTGCCGATCGTGCCCGGACGCGTGAGGTGATCGCCGGGCCCCGCGAGCGTGACGAGCCCGGTCTCGGTGGCGCCGTAGAAGTTCCACAGGATCGGACCGAAGTGCTCCATCGTGCGACGCGCGGCCTCTGTCGACAGCGGCGCTGCGCCCGACATCATCCAGCGCAGCGACGACGTGTCGTACTTGCGCAGCGTCTCTGCCGGTAGGTTCGTGATGCGAACGAACATCGTCGGCACCATCAAGGTGCACGTGATCCGCTCCTTCTCGATGATCGAGAGCGAGCCCTCGGGATCGAAGTGATTCATGAGCACGATCGTCGCGCCGAGCGACATCATGATCGCGACGAACGCCGGCGCCGCCGAGTGATAGAGAGGACACACCACGAGGTGCCTGTCGTCGGCGCGCATGCCGCACTGATGGATCATGTCGGCGACCGACTCGAGGCCCGTCTTCTTCCACGCGCGATTCGCACCCTTGGGCTTCCCGGTGGTGCCGCTCGTGTACACGATCACGCCGCCGCCATCGCCACCCTTCGCGCGCGGCGGGATGTTCGGCGACGACTCGGCCAACGCGCGAGCCCAGTCGGTCGCACCGTGGTCCGTCAGCGCGCTCGAGGTCGTGGTCGAGGTCGTGGTCGAGATGGAGTCGCCATCGACGACGATCATCGCGCCGCCCTTGCCACTCTGCGCCCGCGCGCCGCGCATCGCGTCGATGTACGCCGCGTGAACGATCGTGACCGTTGGCTCGGCGTTCTCGAGGATGTACGCGATCTCGCCGACCTTGCTGCGGTACCCGATCTGCACCGCGGTGCCGCCGATGCGCGCCAGCGCTTGCTGCGCGATCAGGTACTCCATGCCGTTCGGCAGCATGAGCGCGACGCGCCCGCCACCACCGAGCCCACGCGCGACGAGCGCACCGGCCAGGCGATTGATCGTGGCATCGAGCTCGCCCCACGTGAGTCGACGAACGCCTCGGTCGCTGTACTCGACGAGCGCTTCTTTGTCGGGATTCGCTGCCGCGTGAAACATCAGCGCGAGATGCGGTCCGAGCGACGTCTGCCGCGCTTCGTTCACGAAGTGCGCGAGGCTCGCGGGACGAACCGGCGAGACGACCTTGGTCGCGCGCACTACTTTCGCGAAGAATGCCGCACGCTCGACCCGACGACGAAGCTTGTCCAACACGCGAGGAGTTTACCGCCGCCGGTTCGCCACCTGGGTGAGTTTTGGCGCGCCGAAAGCGAACGAGTTGGAACGTGGTTCTACCGGCGGCGTCGTACGTCACCGATGCGGAGCGTGACCTTCTCGGCGTCGAAGTACTCGGCGAGCGGGATGGTGAACTTGCGACTCGCGTTGGTCAGCTCTTTCCACTGCTGGGCGTCGATCGTCTGGTGATGATCGAGGAACGCCAGGAGCTTGGCCTTGATCGCGACGACAGCGTCGGTGTGCATCAGGAGATCGGGCTTGATACGGGTGACGAGCTTGGCGGCGAGGAGGCGATCGAGGGCGGCCTTGATCTGCGCGTCGGACAGGCCAAGGGCAGGCGCGAGCTCCTTGGGGCGAAGAGGTTCGAGCTTGCCATCGGCGAGGCGATCGAGGACGCGCAGCTCGATCGCGGAGAGCGAAGGAGCGTTCGCGGCGGGCTTGGTGAGGCGATCGCTCGAGCTGGCGACGAGGCCACGCTGCACGAGGCCGTCGACGATGGCGTCGAACACGCGATGCGCGAGCGCGGTGGGCAGCATCGTACGAAGCTCTTCGCGGGCGATGCCGTCGGGTACAGCGTCGGGTGCGCTCGTGGCCGTGATGAGCGTGCGCTCGATCTCGGCGACCGAGGCTGCGTGCAGGTAGCGGTCGTCGACGCGAACGAGCTCTCCCTTCTCGACGAGGACGACGAGCAGAGGCGCGAGCGTGTCGGCGGCGATGCCCGTGCGCTGGACGAGATCGGCGGTCGAGACGCCAGCGGCGGAGGTGGAGCGGACCTCGAGCGCGATGCGCTGCTCGAGCTTGGCGGCAGCGAGGGCGGCGACGGTGGCCGCGTGGTTCGAGCCGCGACGTGCACGCGGGGCCATCACGCGCACGATGGTGCCGCCGCCGATGGTGGTGCCGTGCGTGGCGGTGGCGATGAAGCCGCGCAGGATGAACCGATCGCCGGGCAGTGCGCCGATGGGCGTGTCCGCTGCGAGGCGGAGCTGCGCGATCGCGGTGGCCCCGGGGGCGAGCTCGGTAGCGCCGACGAGCGCGAGCGTGGCGAGCGATTGGCTCGTCGCGTGGTGCAGGAGCACCTTGGAGCGAGGACCGAGTGGGCCGGGGGCGGTAGCGAGATAGCGCAGCTCGACATCGAGGATGTGCGAGGCGGCGACTTCGGCGGGGCGCACGAGCATGTCACCGCGATCGAGCTGCTCGACGGCGAGCGCGTGCAGATTGATCGCGGCGCGTTGGCCGGCCGAGGCGCGCTCGACGGACGCGCCGTGCACTTCGATGCCGCGCACCTTGGTCGACAGCTCTGTGGGGATGACCTCGAGCGAGTCTCCGACGGAGATCGAGCCGCCGAGGACGGTGCCGGTGACGACGGTGCCGAAGCCCTTCACCGTGAACACGCGATCGATGGGCAAGCGGAACACGCCCGTGGACTCGCGCGGAGGTAGCGACGCGATCGCGGTGGCGAGCGCCGCGCGAAGTGCGTCGAGGCCCGCGCCGGTCTTGGGCGAGCAGGGAATGATCGGCGCGTCGGCGAGCACCGTCTGCGCGAGCGTGGCGCGAATGTCGTCGCTCGCGAGCTCGAGCATCTCTGCGTCCACGAGATCCGACTTCGTCACCGCGACGACACCGCGGCGCACGCCGAGCAAATCGCAGATCTCGAGGTGCTCGCGCGTCTGCGGCATCACGCCTTCGTCGGCGGCGACGACGAGGACGACGATGTCGATACCCGTGGCGCCCGCGACCATCGACTTCACGAAGCGCTCGTGGCCCGGCACGTCGACCACCGCGACGCGTTGCTCGGCGCCGGCGACCGGCAACACCAAGTGCGCGAACCCGAGCTCCGTGGTGATGCCGCGCGCTTTCTCGACGGGCAGGCGATCGGTGTCGATGCCCGTGAGCGCTCGAACGAGCGACGTCTTGCCGTGATCGATGTGACCTGCGGTGCCGAGAACGATCACGCGATCACGCGACGAGCGAGGCGATCAGAAGAAGTAGCCGACGGTCCCACCGAAGAACGGCGCCGTGCGCAGACCGCCTTCGATGTTGATGACCATCTTGTCGATCGGCTTGATCTGCACGCCGATGATCGCGTTCACGACGGGGAACACCGGCGGCAGGTCGTACTTCACGGGACCGCTGCCGGCACCCGTACCACCGCGTTGCACGGGGACGCAGCCCGGCGCGGGGTTCGCGTTGGTCGCGCCCGCGCCGCACTGCACGTCGAAGCGATAGAGATCGCCCGTGAGGATGCCGAGGCCTGCGCCACCGCCGTAGCGGATCGAGACGTTCTTGTTGATCTCGCTGTGGTTCACGAACGTGAACTCGATGGTGAACCAACCGAGCTGCGCGTTTCCGGGTGCGTGCTCAGGCGACAGGATGTAGTCCGCTTGATCGCCGATCGCGACGTTCTCGCCGCGGTTGATCCACACGCCTTCACCAACCTGAAGATGCTCGAACTCGAAGCCGAGCTGTAGCTCCACGGTGCCGCGACGCCGAACCAGCTCGAGGCCGTAACCGAAGTTCGATGCGCCACCCGCTGCGCGATCGACGAACAGCTCGAGGATCGCCTTGGGAACGCGCACGTTGCGAAGGCGAATGCCCACGCCGTACTCGACGGGTGCTTCGGTCGGCGTTTGATTCAACGTCGGATCGAGTTGCGCCTCGGTGGGCGTCCCCGTGGATTCCTTGGTCTCACCGTCGAGGACGGGCGATTGCGCCCACGCCGCGGTGGATACGACGCAGGTGGTCAGCGCACCCAAGCAAAGCTCGTTCAAGCCAAACCGCATGTTGGTCTCCCCGAAAGACGCGACATTATATACTCGGCCTCGCCTTCCATCGGGCCTAGGATTCCCATCGTTTCGATGCTGTCGCGTAGTTTTCTCCTGCTGATCACCATCGCGCTCGCGGGATGCCCCGGCAGCGCAGGTGACATCGGTGATCCCTGCGCCAACAACGGAGCGTGTGACAACGCTCTCCAATGCGTTGCCAACGTCTGCGTTCCGCGCTGCCAACGCGCACCCGAGTGTGGCGATGGCTACGCGTGCACGAGTGACGGCCTCTGCGTGCTCGCGAGCGGCGAGAATGGTGACGCGTGCCACAGCGAGGTCGACTGCGCGCCCGGCCTGTCGTGCCAGATCAACAACGGCACCAGCGTCGACGACAACAAGCGACTCCTCGCGAGTTGCACCACGCAGAACAGTAGCAGCAAGCCGCCGAACGCCGAGTGCACGATCGACAGCGAGTGTCGCAATGGAACGTGCGCGCTCGGTCGCTGCGTGGATCTGTGCACCGAGACGCGCGACTGCAACGCCGGCACCACGTGCATGACCACCCCGCGTGTCGCCGCGCCGAGCAACGGCCAGCTGTTCGATGCGTGCTTGCCGAGCTCGGGCAACATCGTGTGGTCCATTCCCACGTCGAGCGTGGAGACCGAGATCTTGCTTCCCGTGCCGTCGGGTGCGCGATCGGCGACCGTCGTGTTTCGCGTCGACGACACCTCGCAGCTCGTCGGGGCGCGCACGGTGTGGTCGCCGAGTGACGAGGTCGACGATCCAAGCTACGCGAAGCCGTGCGTCGTGCAGGGGCCCATGGATGCACGCTGCAACTCGACGAAGTCCGTCGAGGAGTTCTTCGCGAACCGGCTGCGTCATCTGCCCGAGCCCGGACAATCGGTGCTGCAGATTCCATCGAGCACCACGGCGAAGCTCGAGCCCGGCGCGTATCGCATCGCGACCTCGTCGTTCCGCACGAATGGCCTCGTCGGCTCGGCGATCCCGCGCGTCACCGCGATCCTCAAGATGGACACGGCGGTGAACCTCGATCTGCGGTTTCACTTCCTCGATCTCGCCGACCATCCTTGCCAGGACTCGTTCGGCGGCGTGCTCGACGCGATGCGCGCACAAGAAGCGCCGTTCTTTCAGACCACGTTCCTCGGCGAGCTGCGCACGATCTTCGCCGGTGCGGGCGTCGCGCTCGGCAACCTCTCGTACAGCGATCGCCGCGATCACCCGGATCTCGACGCGCTCTCCGTCGACGATGCGCCCGCGCTGTTCTCGCTCGGCACGAACCCGCGCGGCATCGACATCTACTTCGTGCGGTCGATCTCGCCCGTCGGTCTACAAGCGATCGCTCCCAATCCCGGCCCGGGGGGGCTCGCAGGCTCGCGCCAGTCGGGCATCGCGATCGGCGTCGACACGCTTTGCTATCGATCGTGGGGACAGTTCGCGCGCCTGACCGCCCACGAGGTCGCGCGCTACATGGGCCTCTATCACAACGTCGAGCTCGAGGTGCAAGAGCATCCGAACTGGCGCGACGGCATCGCCGACACCGATCCCGAGCCGGGTCGCGAGACGACGAACCTCATGTTCTTCTCCGAGTTCGGCGGCACCGAGGTCACCGCTGGTCAGCGCGAGATCCTCACGAAGAGCGCGGTGCTGCGATGAAGACCAAGCTCTTCACTGCGGTACTCGTGTGCGTGATCGCGGTCCCCGTGGTCGCCGGTCCGGTCGCGGATCGCGTGCGCTTCGCGCTGACGCCGATCGATTCGCAACCGACGACGCAGCAGCTCAACCTCGTCCACAACAACAGCGAGGAAGAAGCGCTCGACAACCTGCAGGACATCGCGCTCGGTGACGACTCGATCGACACGGGCGTTCGGTTGCGCGCCGTCCGTGCGCTCACGCAGTACTGCAAGTCGCCGTGCGAGGCGCACGAGGCGCACGGCACGCTCGTCCAGCTCCTCGGTCTGCCCAGGTATCGCGATGCGAGGACGGGCCGAGACCTGCTGGTCTTGCGCGCTGGCATCGAGTCGATCGGCGTGCTCCGCGTCGTCGACGACATGAACCTGCTTCTGCCGTTCTTGCAGCACGCGAGCCGCGACATCCGGGCCGCCACCGCGCACGCGCTTCGCGATCTCGGAAATACCCAAGCGATTACACCGCTCCGCGAGCGTTATCTGGTCGAGGACGTGCCCCACGTTCAGAACGCTCTCTCCGACGCGCTCCGCGTATTGGGCCAGCCAATCCAGTAGACGTGGCGAAAGCCACAAGCCCTCGAAATCGTTTGGTTGCTGAGTGGCTACTTCCGATCGTACAATGGCGGTTGCTCGCCTATGACGACTCGCGACCCGCGCTCAGGCGTGCATTCCTCCCAAGGAGTCGTACGCGATCCGACGCAGTCGCTCTCGATCGATCCTGCGGACGAAGTCGGTCCGGACAGCGGCATCGAACATCCATCGCTCGCGCTCGGCACGCACGAAGCCCAACATCGCGACGAGGAAGGCACCAAAGTCGAGTCGCCCGCGGGTCGCGTTCGCACGCCTGCGCCTCCGCGTCCGGAGACCAAGCCGCCGCCTCCGCCCAGGCGCACCGTCGACGATCCGGACAATCGCATCGG
Source organism: Pseudomonadota bacterium (assembly GCA_023428295.1). Lineage (GTDB taxonomy): Bacteria > Myxococcota_A > Polyangia > Haliangiales > Haliangiaceae > JABFXX01. The sequence continues at coordinate 39,004 of JAEYYV010000184.1, read as the reverse complement.
CACCACGCTCGGAAGCTATCGCGTCGTCGAGCTGCTCGGCAAAGGCGGCATGGGCTACGTCTATCGCGCCGAGCACACCAAGCTCGGACGCGAGGTCGCGCTGAAGCTGTTGCGCACGGACTACGCGAAGCGCAAAGACGCCGTCGCGCGATTCATCCAGGAAGCGCGCACCGTCAATCGCATTCGCCATCGCAACATCGTCGACGTTCCGGACATCCTCGAGCTCGAGGACGGCACCACGTGCATCGTGATGGAGATGCTGCGCGGGCAATCGCTCGGCAAGTGGGCGCGCACCGGCATCGATCTTCCTCGCGCGCTCGCGGTGCTCGTGCAGATCTGCGATGGCCTCGCCGCCGCGCACTCGGTGCAGATCGTCCATCGCGATCTCAAGCCGGACAACGTGATCGTCGTCCCCACGTCCGACGGTGCCGAGCTCGTGAAGCTCCTCGATTTCGGCGTCGCGAAGCTCCTGAACCGCGACGACGAGGACATCGGCTTTCAGACCGCCGCCGGCTCGGTGATCGGAACGCCCGCGTACATGTCTCCCGAGCAAGCGGGTGGCATGCCCATCGATGGACGCTCGGACATCTACTCGCTCGGCGCGATCATGTACGAGCTGTTCTGCGGACAGCCCATGTTCCGCGGTCGCTCGTTCGGCGAGTACGTGCGCAAGCACCTGACCGAGATGCCGGTGCGCCCGAAGAACACGACGGGCGGTGCGCACCTCGACGAGCGCCTCGAAGCGATCATCCTGCGCGCGCTCGAGAAGGATCCCAACCAGCGCTATCAGCACATCGTCGAGCTCCGCGATTCGCTGCTCGCCATGCTCGGCGGTCTCGAGACGCTGCCACCGCCACCGTTCGCGAACATGACCGCGAGCGGCATCCGCCCTGCTCCGCTTTCGCCGCATCTGCCGCCGCATCTGCCGCCGCACCTGCCCCCGCAGCTGCCGACGATGCCGCCGATCGCGGCCATACCGACGCCGTCGTCGGGCGCGCACTCGATGGCGTCGATGCCGTCGATGCCGAGCATGGCCTCGATGACGCACGCGCCGCTGCATCAATCGCAGATCTACGGCGCGCCGTACTACAGCCAGATCGTCGGCTTGCCGCAGCCGCCCGTGCAGCCGCCCACGCCTTGGTACGTGTGGTTTATCGGTGGAGCGATCGCCGTGGGCCTCGGTGTCGGCGGTGCAGTGTGGTTCGCGGGTCGCGATAGCAGCGACGCGCCGCCGGCTCCCGCCGAGGCGGCCGATCCGGATCCCGCGCCGATCAAGGAGCCCACGCTCGTCGTCGACGAGCCCGCGGTCGCCACGCCGAAGTTCGTCGAGCTGCGCTTCGATTCGTTGCCGAGCGGCGCACTGTTTGCCGACGGACAGTCCGCGGAGCTGTGCAACACGCCGTGCTCGGTCAACGTCGACCTCGGCGATGGAAGATCCACCGAGAGTCGCACGTATGTCGTGAAGAGCGCGGGTCACAAGGACGGCGTGGTCGTCGTCGATCTGACCAGCAACAAGCGCGACTACACCCTGCGCCTCGAGCAGATCGTTGTTGCCAAGCCTCCCCCGACGGAGACGCGGACGAAGGTCAAGACCACCAAAGTCACGAAGCAGCCTGACAAGGCTGACAAGAAGCCGCAGGTCACTGACACGCCCCCGCCCTCGGACAATCCGCCTGCGGAGAAGAAGCCCGAGAAGAAGCCGGGCGATAAGATCGACCGTAGCGATACGCTCGATCCGTTTCGCAAGCGCCCATGACTCGTCCGCTGATCCGCATCGCCATCACGCTCGTCGTCACGTTGCTCTTCGCGGGCAGCGCGTTCGCGGACCCCGCGGAGCGCGCAGCCAAGCGCTACTTCGATCGAGGACAGAAGCTGTTCAACCTCGGAAAGTTCGAGGAAGCGCTCGATCAGTACACGCAGGCGTACGACGCGAAGCCGATTCCCGAGATCCTCTTCAACATCGGCCAGTGTCACCGCAACCTGAAGGCGTACGACGAAGCGATCTTCAGCTTCCGGAAGTACCTGAAGCTCCTCCCCGACGCGGAGAACCGCGAGCAAGTCGAGGAGTACATCACCGATCTCGAGGCGGAGCAGGAGAAGGAGAACTCGCGCAAGCTGAAGCTCGTGAAGGAAACTCCTCCGCCACCGCCTCCCGGCGGGGGGACACCCGTGTACAAGAAGTGGTGGTTCTGGACGGGCATCGCCGTCGTGGGTGCCGGCGCGGGTGTTGGCATCTATGCAGCCACGCGCGACGGTGGAACCAGCCCGCCGACGACCTCGCTCGGTAACATCAACTTCCCACCATGAATCGTTCGCTGCTCTTCACCGGTCTCGCATGCGCCGTCGCGGCGTGTAGCGAACCGAGCGTGCAGGCATACACCGTGGTGACGGTGAACGCGCGCCCCGCGGTTCACGACGCGGTCGCGCTGCGCGTGACGCTGTCCAACGGCGGAGCGGAGCGCACGCAAGAGCTGACGCTCGGCCAAGCATTTCCCGTCACGTTCAGCGTGTCCGCACCGGAGCGCGATGGAAGCCTCCGCATCTCCGTCGACGCACTCGATGCCGATGATCTCGTCGTCGGGCGCGGATCCACCACGGCGCTCGTCGACGATCCCGCCGCGAGCGTCACGCTCGACAGCATGGACTTCGTGGTGAACACCGATGTCGCCGGCGATCAGTTTCCGTCGAACGACTCCGAGGCGAACGGCTTCCAGGTCAGCGCGGCTGCGGACGGCCTGTGGACCGTCACGTACCGCGATCAATGCGACAACGATCCGTGCTCGCTGTTCGCGCGTCGCTTCGATGTGACGGGCAAACCGGCATCCACACGCGTGGCCGCCGGCACCAACGCGTTCCAGCTGACCACCACGCCGACGGGCTTTCCCAGCGTGCCGGCCGTGGCGACCGCGGGTCCCGCCACGCTGCTCGTGTGGGACTACTCGGAGCTGTCTCCGTCGACGCGCGATGGTGTCGCGTGTCGCTCGCTCGACGCGCAGGGCAACGCCACACCGTCACAGCTCGAGATCTCGCAGGATCCGTTCGCGGATGTCGTGTCGATCGCGCCGCTGTCTAACCAGAACTTCGCGGTCACGTGGCGCACGCTCAACACCGCAGCGACCGTCCGCGGCGCGATCGTGCGCGCGGACTGCACCACGCTCGCAGCGCCGGTGAACGTGTCGACGGTCGCCTCGCCCTCACGTCCCGCCGTCACCGCACAGCTCGCCGGAACGAACGTGCTCTACGCGTGGCTCGTCGGCGGCAGCGTGCACGTGCGCATCGCGAACCTGACCAACGCGTTCTCGATCCCCGACACCGAGTTTCTGCCAGCGACGGCGACGGACGTTGTCGAAGCGGTTCGGGTCGCGCCGCTCGGGCAGGGGTTCGCGATCCTCGTACGTTGGGCCCTCGCGACGGGCTTCGACGGTCCGGGGCGCATCGAGCTCTATCGCACCAACGCCACGGGCGCCGTTCAGGGCACGGCCACCGTGGTCACGACGAAGAGCGGCACGGACTTCGGTTCGTACGAGACGTTCGGCGTGGCGACGAACGCGGCGGGCAAGATGTTTGTCACGTGGCACTCGTGCAACGCCAACGGCGATGGCCAGGGCTGCGGTGTGTACGGTCGCGCGTACGACTCCAACGGCACGGCGCTGACCGAGGAGATGGTGATTCCGACGACGACCGTCGGAGATCAATCGAAGCCTTCGGTCGCCGCGCTCCCCGACGACGCGTTCGTGGTCGTCTGGCGTGACGACAGCGGCCAAGCGCCGGACACCTCGGGCTCGTCGGTGCGCGCGCGCATCGTCTACGTCACTCCGCCCAACGACTGACGCGGCGAAGCGCTACTTGTCGTCGTCGTCGTCCGCGCGATGGTCGATGCCGAGCGAGCGCATCTTCTTGTACAGGTGACTGCGCTCGAGCTGCAGCTCGCGCGCGGTGTTGGACACGTGGTGCTCGTTTGCCTCGAGAGCAGCCATGATGATCTCGCGCTCGGCGGCGGAGACGAGATCCTTGAACGGCGTGCCGCGTGCGAACTCGGCCTTCACGGCCTTCACGCGCGGCAGCGCATCGCCGACGTCGGCCTCGGTGATCACCTCGGCATCGCCCGTCAGGATCGCGAGGCGCTCGACGACGTTCTTCAGCTCGCGCACGTTGCCCGGCCACTCGTGCTGCATGAGCAGCGTCATCGCCGACGGCGCGACCTTCTTCAGCCGCCGCCCGTTGTCCGCGCAGACCTGCTCGATGAAGTGCTGGACGAGCGACGGGAGGTCCTCGCGACGGGCGCGTAGCGGTGGCAGCTCGATCGGCACCACGGCGAGGCGGTAATAGAGGTCCTCGCGGAACCGGCCGGCCGCGATCTCCGCGGACAGGTCCTTGTTGGTGGCGGCCACGACGCGGACATCCACCTTGATAGTCTCGGCCCCGCCAACGCGCTCGAGCTCGTTTTCTTGTAGGACGCGCAACACTTTGGCCTGCGCGCTGGGGTTCATGTCACCCACCTCGTCGAGAAACAGGGTGCCCCCGTCCGCCAGCTCGAATTTTCCGCGCCGCTGCTGCGTCGCTCCGGTGAAGGCGCCCTTCTCGTGTCCGAACAATTCGCTCTCGATCAACTCCGAGGGAATCGCCGCGCAGTTGAGCTTCACGAACGGGCCGTCCACGCGACGGCTGTGCTCGTGAATCGCACGCGCGACGAGCTCCTTACCCGTTCCATTCTCACCCGTGATCAGCACGCGGCCGTTGGTGGGCGCGGTCTTGCCGACCTTGTCGAAGATCGCGCGCATCGCCCCGCCCTTGCCGATCATGGCGAAGTCGGTGGTGACGCGATTGCGCGCCTTCAGGTTCTCGCGGGCGAGCCGTGCGAACGACAGCGCGTTCTGCACGGTGATGAGCAGCTTGTCGCCCGACAGCGGCTTCTCGACGAAGTCGTGGGCGCCGCCTTTGGTGGCCTGGACCGCGGTCTCGATGGTGGCGTTGCCGGACATCATCACGACGATCGTGTCCGGGCTCGCCACGCGGATCTTGGGCAGGACCTCGAGGCCGGTCTCGCCGGGCATCATCACGTCGAGGAGGACGAGATCGATGTCCCCGTCGGCGAGCTTGGCCAGGCCCAGCGCACCGTTCCCGGCGACCTCTACCTTGAAGCCCTCGATCTCCAACGAGCGGCGGACCGTCGTCAGGATGTTGGGCTCGTCATCGATGACGAGGATCGTCGAGCGCGCCATTTCGCCCAGACCCTACCAGATGTTAGGGTCCTGCCATGAGAGCGATCCTGCTCGCAGCGTTTGCGATGTTGTTGGGCTCGGCCCTCGCGGTGTCTTGTAGCGATCCGGCCAAGCCGGGGTGCAAAGGCGACAAGGACTGCAAGGACGGGAAGAAGTGCGCGGAGAACAAGTGCGTCGAGTGCACGGAAGACTCCGATTGCGGCCAAGGTAAACGATGCAGCGCGAACGCGTGCATCGCTGCGCCCGAGTGCACCAAAGACGATCAGTGTCCTGCGGGCCAGGTCTGCCAGGCGAGCAAGTGCAAGCCGTGCGCGTCCGACGGTGATTGCGGTCCCGGCGGCACCTGCGAGAACGGCGCGTGTAATCGCGGCACCAAGTGCAGCAAGGACGAGGACTGCGCCGACGACGAAGACTGCGTGAACGGGTACTGCAAGCGCGCGGGCGAGGCGTCGAACGATCCGGGCGCGTGCCCGCTGTCCACGGTGTACTTCGGCTTCGACGACTCGAGCATCCAGCAGTCGGAGCGCGATCGCCTCGACAACAACGCGCAGTGCATCGAGAAGACCAAGGGTAAGAACGTGTTCCTCGTCGGTCACACCGATACGTCGGGCACCGAGGAGTACAACATCGCGCTGTCCGAGCGACGTGCGCAGTCGGTGGCGGACTACATGGCTCGCCTCGGCGCAGATCCGGCGCGCATGCAGATCGTGCCCAAGGGCGAGACCGAGCCAACCGGCCTCGGCGACGACAAGGATCGCCGCGTCGAATTCCAGTGGAGGTAATCCGATGACCAAGCTCCTCCTCGTTGTCACCATGTTGTCGGGCTGCTTTTGGGCGACCACCAAGTCCGAGGGCGAGGCCATGCGCAAGGACATCAAGGGCCTCGACACGCGGCTGTCGAGCAAAGAGCAGGATTTGTCCGGCAAGATCTCCGAGCTGCAGAAGACCCTCGACGACGCGGCCAAGCTCCTCAAGCGCAACTCGGCGGACCTCGGCGCGGATGTCGATCAACTTCGCCAGGACGTGCGCACCGCGAACGGCCTCGTCACCGCGGTGAACCAAGGCGTCAACGAGCTGAAGATGGCGCTCGCCACGCAAACGCAGCGCGTGGATGCGCTCGAAGCTCGCCTCGCGCAGCTCGAGAGCGGCAAGCCGAGCGCGAACAGCTCGCCCGATGACCTGTGGCGACTCGGCTCGACGGCGTTCGAGGCGGCTCGCTACAACGACGCGATCGATATCTTCAAGCGCCTCGTCTCGTCGTTTCCCACGCACGCACGCGCTGCCGACGCGCAGTATTTCCGCGGGCAGAGCCACTCGAACCTGAAGGACTGGGACAAGGCGATCGCCGCGTATCAAGTCGTCGCTGACAAGTACGCCGACAGCCAGCTCGCCGACGACGCGCTCTACTTCGCCGCCGTCGCCGCGCAGAACCTCAAGAACTGCACCGAGGCGCGTGCGTACCTCGGGCTCATCAAGCAGAAGTATCCGAAGTCCAACGTGACGAAGGCGTCGACCGATCTCGACGCCGCCTTGAAGAAGGACGCGAAGAACAAAGCGAAGTGCACATCGTAGCGCCGCGCGTTCAGGCGCTGGTGCTTCGCGACGCTACCTCTTCGCGCCGGGCAAGAGCTCGCCGCCGAGCTTCTCGAACTGCTCGAGGCCGTCCTTCTTGAGCTCGTAGCTGGGCGCCAACTTGGTGTGGCACTGGTTACAGCTCTTGAGCTTCTTCTCTTTCATCCACGCTTTCATCGCGTCCTTCGCCGCCTTCTGCCCACCCTTCTCGCACGCCTCCTTCACCATCTTCGTCTTGAAGTCTTTGTGCTGACACGCGTCCGCCGCTTCCACCTGGCGCGGAGTCGACGTGATCAGCGCGAACGAGAGGGCGCCGGCGATGACGGAGAACGAGGCGAGGACACCGATCTTCATGGGGACTTCCTTTGAACAACGCGGGTCGCGTGACCAGGTGAGCTGCAGACGTTAGAGATGCTCACTCTATTCAGGTCGCACGAGTCTCGTCGATAGCGAGTTTCAACGCAATATCCAACCCTTAGCCAGCGTTTCTCGGAAAGGGTGCGCGGCCGAAAGCCCGCGCCGCCAGACCTACATCGGCGGCTTCGTTCACGGCGCTGATGGCGCAGATGGCCGCTGCACCGGTGGCGTACACCGCCGCGACGCGATCTGCGGTGATGCCACCGATCGCGACGACCGGGGTCGAGCCCGCGAGCTCTGTAGCCCGCGAGAGCGCCTCGAGGCCCTGCACCGGATCGGGGTTTTCTTTGGTGGCGGTCTCGAACACCGGGCCATACGCGATGTAGTCGGGATCGAGCCGCAGCGCCGCGCGCACCTGCGCCGCGTTGTGCGTGGACACGCCGATGAACAGCTTGTCGCCCACCAGCTCGCGCACGCGATCCACGTGCAGATCCGTCTGCCCGAGATGAACGCCATCGGCCTTCGCGAGCAGCGCGAGATCGAAGCGATCGTTCACCACGAGCTTCGCGCCATGTTCGTCGCACACGGCGCGCGCCATCGTCGCGACGCGCAGGATCTCTGCCGCACCGACGCGTCGACCGCGCGACTTGAGGCGCACCTGCAGGATACGCGCGCCGTTGGCGAGCAGCGTGCGCGCGAGCGCTTCGTCCTCGCGATCGAGGACCGCGTAGAACCCGTCGAGCGTGACGCGCGCCATGCGACGCGCATCATATCGCGTTCAGCGCATCGCCAGCTCCATTTGCTCGAGCTCGCGCGCCTTGTCGCGAAGCGCGGCTGCCTTCTCGAACTCGAGATCAGCGGCGGCCTGCTTCATCTCGTTGCGCAGCTTCTCGATGGTGGCGCGGAGCGAGTTGATGTCGTCGATCTGCGCGAGATCGATCGCCGCGATCTGCGCCTTGCGCTGGCCCTTGGGCATCGGCTCCGCGGGCTGCACGTCGAGGATGGCGCGCTTCGCCGACCTGGGCGTGATGCCATGCTCCTTGTTGAACGCAGCCTGCACCTCGCGACGGCGCCGCGTCTCGGACACCGCGAGCTCGATCGACTCGGTCTGCTTGTCCGCATAGAGCAACACGCGACCGTTCAGGTTACGAGCCGCGCGACCGATCGTCTGGATGAGCGATCGCTCGCTGCGCAAGAAGCCCTCCTTGTCCGCGTCGAGGATGCCGACGAGCGATACCTCGGGGATGTCGAGACCCTCGCGCAGCAGGTTGATGCCGACGAGAACATCGAACTCGCCGCGGCGCAGGTCACGAATGATCTGGATGCGCTCGAGCGTGTCGACGTCGGAGTGCAGGTACTTCACCTTCACGCCGATCTCTCGGTAGTACTCGGTCAGATCCTCGGCCATGCGCTTGGTCAGCGTGGTGACCAGCACGCGATCGCCTTTGGCCGTGCGCTGGCGGATCTCGGCGAGCAGATCGTCGACCTGATGCGCGACGGGGCGCACTTCGACGTCCGGATCGAGGAGGCCGGTCGGGCGAATGATCTGCTCGACGACGATGCCCTTGGCCTGATTCAGCTCCCACTCGGCGGGCGTGGCCGAGACGTAGATCGCCTTCTTGGCGCGCGCGTGCCACTCGTCGAAGCGAAGCGGGCGATTGTCGAGCGCGCTCGGCAGGCGAAAGCCGTACTCGACGAGCGTCTCTTTGCGCGAGCGATCGCCGTTGTACATCGCGCCGATCTGCGGAACCGTCTGGTGCGATTCGTCGACGACGAGCAAGAAGTCATCGCCGAAGTAGTCGATGAGCGTGGGCGGGGGCTCGCCAGGCGCGCGGCCGGTGAGGTGGCGCGAGTAGTTCTCGATGCCCGAGCAGAAGCCCATCTGCTCGATAGACTCGAGGTCGTACATCGTCCGCTGCTCGAGGCGCTGGCGTTCGAGGAGCTTACCCTCGCGCGAGAGGAGCTCGAGCTGATCCTTCAGCTCCGCGCGGATCGTCTGCACCGCGCGACGCATGGTGTCGTCGGGCGTCGCGTAGTGCGACGCGGCGAAGATGACCGCGCGATCGAGCTTGCGCTTCACGCCGCCGCGCAGCGGATCGATCTCTGCCATCGATTCGACCTGATCACCGAACCACTCGATGCGGATCGCGGTCTCGGCCTCGTACGCAGGGAATACCTCGACCGTGTCGCCGCGCACGCGAAACGTTCCGCGATGGAAGTCGACGTCGTTGCGCTCGTACTGCAGCTCGACGAGGCGGCGCAGCACCGTGTCACGATCGATGGACGTACCGACGTCGAGCTCGGCGGTCATCGACGCGTACGTCTCGCGTGCACCGATACCGTAGATGCACGAGACCGACGCGACGATGATGACGTCCTTGCGCGAGAGCAGCGCGAACGTCGCCGCGTGCCGCATGCGATCGATCTCTTCGTTCACGATCGAGTCTTTCTCGATGAACGTGTCGGTCGTCGGAACGTACGCCTCGGGTTGGTAATAGTCGTAGTAGCTGACGAAGTAGTGGACGGCGTTGTCCGGAAACAGCTCCTTGAACTCGCCGTACAGCTGCGCCGCCAAGATCTTGTTGTGCGCGATGATCAGCGTCGGCTTGTCGATCTCCGCGATCACGTTAGCTACGGTGAACGTCTTGCCCGAGCCGGTGATGCCGAGCAGCACTTGCGCAGACTCGCCGCGACGGATTCCCTCGACGAGCTCTTTGATCGCCTTGGGCTGATCACCCGCCGGCTTGAACGGCGATGCGAGACGGAACGAGCCCGGCGACTTCGTAGGCAGCTCGTCCTTGACGGGGTTCGCACCCATCATCGGGCCATCTCCGTCGCGCTTTGCTTTCTTGCGATAGCTCGCCACCGCGCGGACTCTAGCCCGTCAGTTGCGGCCTCGCACGGCGAGAGTCCAGCGAGATATCCCCACCACGCCCGATGAGCACGCGCGTCTGCGTCGGCGGGCTCGAACGGATCGATACCGAATGCTTGGCGCATCGCGCGTACCCATGGACGTGAGGAGCTCATGTCACTCCGCTTCCTGGTGCAGACCGAACACGTTGCCGTCGTGATCCGAGAGCAACGCCACCGATCCGAGCGGTCCGATCGACGTCACCGGCTGCACGATCGCCGCGCCCGCTTCACGCCCGCGATTCACCGCGGCCGCGATGTCGGCGGTCCGCAAATAGATGACCGTGCTGTGCCCTGCCCGAACGGGGCGCGCGGGATCCACGATGAGCGCACCGATCGCGCCATCCCCGCGCGGGAAGTACGCCTGCGGCGAGCCCATGAAGTCCCGGCGCTGGAGCTTGGTGTCGAGCGTGGCCTCGTACAGGGTCGCGGCGCGCTCGAGGTCGCTCACCGCGATCTCGAACCAGTTGACGTTATTGATTGTCGGGCTAGAAGTGGTCTCTTTGGTGGTCGTTGCCATGGGGTCATTCGTCCTTTCGTGCTCGACCTTGGCTCCCCATCGTGACAGCCTTCTGTCAGCTTTCCTCCGTACGCTGATCCCATGCGCAGAAAGACCCGACTCTTCGCTCTCGCCGAGGCGCTCCGCGCGCGCCGCACGGGGGTGACCGCTCAACAGCTCGCGGATCGCTTCGGCGTCACGCTGCGCACCATCTATCGCGATCTCGATGCGCTCCAAGACGCGGGCATGCCGATCAAAGCGGATCGCGGACGCGGCGGCGGCTACGCCCTCGACAAGAGCTACCAGCTCCCGCCCGTGAACTTCACGGCGCGCGAAGCGGCGCTCCTTCTCGCGCTCGCTCGCCTGGCGATCGAGCAGCGCCTGATCCCGTTTCCGAACGCCATCGAGAAGGCCACGGACAAAGTGCGCGCGGCTCTCGGCACGTCCGCGCAACGCGAGCTGCTCACGCTGATCGGCGAGCTGCAGATGGTCGGCGTCCCCGCGCTGCCCATTCCCAACACGGTGCGCGACGCCATCGAGACCGCGTGGTTCGAGTCGCGCGCGCTGCGCATCGTGTACGAGAAGAAGGCGTGGGAGCTCACGCCGCGTCTCGTGCGCATACGCAGCCTCGTCTTCGATCGTCAGATCACGCTGCTCAACTGCACCGACCTCGAGACCGGCAACGATCGCCAGTTCCGCCTCGACAAGATCAAGCAAGCCACGGTGCTCGATCCCAACCCGAGCTGATCACGCCGTGCGCGTGTAGAGGATCCGCCAGATCGGCAGGCCCGTCTCCTCGGCGTTCTGCTCGCGCCACGAGCGCACGCCGTACGGATTGCCTTGCTTCCAGAACGACCACTCGCCGGCGGCGTTGGTGAATCGCTCGTCGGGATCGAACGCGCTCATCGCATCGATCGCGATGTCCCAGACGTCGGTCTGCACGAACAGCTCGCCGCCGGCGCGCAGCACGTGCGCGATCTGATCCGCGAGCACGGGATCCACCATGCGGCGATCGCGATGCGCGCGCTTGAACCACGGGTCGGGGAAGTTCACGTACACGCGCTCCACGCTGCCGGCACCGAACAGCTCTTTGGTGTGGAGCTGCGCTTGGCAGAACACCGCGTGTACGGGCGTACCCAGCGACCGCGCTTTCTTGTTCACCAGCGTCGCGAGATCCTCGCGGATCTCGAGGCCCACGTAGAGGCGCGATGGATCGGCCGCGGCGCGCTCGAACAAGAACTGCGCGTCGGCGCAGCCGATCTCTAGCTCGACGAGGCGCTCGTCGAGCGGCGGACGCTCCCCGCGAAACCGCGTGAAGTGCAGTTGGTTCGGGTTGACGTGCTGCCGGATCCGCATGGCGGGCCGGCATCCCATAGCACGGTGGCGATCAGCCCGGCGACACGAACGCGGCGGCGAGGGCGAGGTATCCGAACTGCCGCACGTTGAGCGGCGATTCGAGGAGCTCCAGCTCGGCGCGATCGACCCAGCGCCACGCGCCGAACTCGTCGTTGGGGACGACGTCGGAGCCTGCTGGCACGCGCGCGACGAACACGAAGTTCATGTGCAGCCCCTTCGAGCCCGCCTGGTGCTCCTCGTAGCCGATGAGTCCGGGCGGCACGCCGTCGAGCGCGCCGTCGAGCGGCAGGAACACGCCGGCGATGCCCGTCTCCTCGCGAAGCTCGCGGATCGCAGCCTCGAGCGGAGTCTCCCCCGCCTCGAGCTCGCCGCCGATCGGCAGCCAGGTCTGCAAGCGGCGATGCTCGATGACGAGCACGCGGTCATCACGCCGCGCGTAGACCGCGACGGAGAACGCGCGCCGATCGGTGCTCACTTCGGAACTTTCTCCCAGTCCGCGAGGAACTTCGCGAGGCCGAGATCCGTCAGCGGGTGCTTGCACAGCTGGAGCAGCACCGAGAGCGGACACGTCGCGACGTGCGCGCCCATCAGCGCGGCTTCCTGCACGTGCATCGGATGGCGAACGCTCGCGACGAGGACCTCTGTCTCGAAGGCGTAGTTGTCGTAGATCTGCACGATCTCGCCGATGAGCTGCATGCCGTTGGTGGAGACGTCGTCGAGGCGACCCACGAACGGCGAGATGTACGTGGCGCCTGCCTTGGCCGCGAGCAGCGCTTGCGTGGCGGAGAAGCAGAGCGTGACGTTGGTCTTGATGCCCTCGTCAGCGCACGTGCGAACCGCTTTGAGCCCTTCGGCGATCAGCGGGATCTTCACGACGATGTTGGGACGCAGCGCCGCATACTCGCGCGCTTCCTTCATCATGCCGTCGTAGTTCGTGGAGACGACCTCGGCGGAGACCGGGCCCTTCACGATGTCGCAGATCTCGAGGAGAACGTCGCGAAACTTCTTGCCGGTCCTGGCAACCAGCGAGGGGTTGGTGGTGACGCCGTCGACGAGGCCCATGGCGCTCGCCTCTTTGATCTCTTTGATGTCGGCCGTGTCGATGAAGAACTTCATGCTGCCCTCCGTTGCACCCGTGGCGCGGGCACGATACGCAGCCACCCTGACCGAAGCAATGTCCGACGACGACGACAACGACCTGCAATCCGATGGAGACATCGACACCCGCATCGGCACTGCGGACATTCCGGAGCGCACGGATCGCGAGAAGTACTTTCGCGAGCTGACGTACCTCGAGCTCTCCGTGTTGTTCGCGGGTCCGCTCAAGCCGAGCTCGCTCGCGAAGTGGGCCGAGATCGCACCGAAAGGATCGATCGGCCTGGTCGCGCCGTGGGTGCTCACGCATCGCAAGCCGCCCAAGGGCGAGAAGCTCTGGCAACACGACGACACCGTCGGAGATTTCCGCGACAGCGGTTCCGGACGGGTCGCGCTCGTCGAGCTCGCAAAGGCAGTCACCCAGCTCGGCGCCGCGCACGTGATCTTCCGATCGCCGCCGCTCTTCGCCGCATCGCAAGCAAACCGCGATGCGCTGAAGAAGTTCTTCGGCGAGATCGCGACGGAGGAAGTGCTGGGCGCACCACGGGTGTGGATCCCCGACGGACTGTGGGATCTACGAACGGCCGTGAAGCTCGCGAACGAGCTCGGTGTGCTGTGCGCGTTCGATCCGCTCGTCCGCGATCCCGGACAGCCGCCCGAGGTGCACTACGACCTCGGCGTTCCCGCGCTGTATCTGCGCGTGACCGGACTTGGACGTACAGGTCCAATTCGCAGCGAACGCATGGATGACCTCGTCATGCTGCTGGAGCACTACGAAGGCGTCCCTGCCACCATCGTGTTCGAATCACCGTCACGATGGCAGGATGCGCGCAACCTGCGAAAAACCCTAGCGGGTGTCGACTAGCGTCGACGCGGCGTCGTCAAAAGACGAACGTAGCGACCGGAATTGGCAGCTCGCCTGCCTTCTTCGGTACTTCGATGATGTTTCGCGACGACCGCCGCTCGACCATCTGGATGATCGGCTCGGACTTCCGCGACGCCACCGCCACCGTCTTTTTCACGCTAGACCCACTGCCTTTGCGCGCCGCAGGACGCGCCGTCATCACCTTGGATCGCATTCAAACTCCCCCGGAGTTGATTGTGTGAAGACTCTACGGATCCGTGCTTTCGACTGTCAATGTAGGCAATCGATTCCTTTACTTCGAGTAGTACGCCGCGTATAAACGCGCCCGTACTTTCTTTGGAGTTACGGTGATTTATGGCTGACAAGGCGCCGGTGGCTGTCACTCATGTTCATGGTGCATTCCTCGAGGCTGCAACCGATGTTGTGGCGTTCGTCTCTTTCGGAGACCCGAGTAAGGACCCTGTTTTCAAATTGGCAGACAAGGCGCTGGGTGGCGTGCTCGCAGACATTGCTCTGAGCGAGTCGTTCGACGGCAAGACTGGTCAGCACCTCAGCGTGCACACGCACGGCAAGATCTTTGCGAAGCGCGTGGTGGTCGTGGGTGGCGGCAATCGCGGCGAGTTCGGGAACCCTTCGCTCCGCGATCTCACCGCGCTGGTCGCACAGCACGCCAACAAGGTCGGCGCGAAGACGGTCAACTTTCTCCTGCCTCCGTTCGGTGCGAATCGCGAGAGCGCGCTGATCCAGCACGCGGCCGAGGGCGTGTTCCTCGGCACGTACAAGTTCGGTCGCTACCTCACGAGCGACGATCACAAGAAGCCGACGGCGCTCCAGACGTTCGGTCTCGTCACCGATCCGTCGGGCAAGAAGAAGCCCACGGCCAAGCAAGGTCGTGACTTCGAAGCGGCGATCTCGCGCGGCATCACGGTCGCCAACGCGATCAACCACGCGCGCGATCTGATCAACGAGCCCGCCCACGCGGTCACGCCGGCGTATCTCGCCGCGGACGCGCAGGCGATCGGCAAGAAGCACAAGTCGTCGATCACCGTGACCGTCCTCGACGCGAAGAAGTGCGCCGAGCTCGGCATGGGCATGTTCCTCGCCGTGGGTCAGGGCTCCGATCAGGAGCCCAAGTTCATCCACATGACCTACAAGCCGGCCAAGAAGCCCAAGAAGCGCATCTGCTTCATCGGCAAGGGCATCACGTTCGACTCGGGCGGCTACTCGCTCAAGCCGAGCGCGTCGATGGAGGACATGAAGGTCGACATGTCCGGGGCGGCCGCGGTCATCGCTGCGATGGACGCGATCGGAACGCTCGGCTCGGACCACGAGATCCACGTCGTCGCAGCGTGCTGCGAGAACCTCGTCTCCGGTCGCGCCTACAAGCTCGGCGACGTGCTGACGTCGATGGACGGCACCACGGTCGAGATCAACAACACCGACGCCGAAGGCCGCCTGACGCTGGGCGATGCGATCACGTACGCGCGCAAGAAGATCCAACCGGACGAGATGTTCGACTTCGCCACGCTGACCGGGGCATGCATGGTCGCGCTCGGGCCGTACACCGCTGGCGTGATGTCCGACAACGAAGGTCTGCTCAAGGGCTGGATGCAGACGGCAGAGCGCACGGGCGAAGACATGTGGCGCTTGCCGCTCAACGGTCGTCTGCGCGAGCAGCTCAAGAGCAACATCGCCGACATGCGCAACACCGGTGATCGTTACGGCGGTGCGATCACGGCGGGTCTGTTCCTGAAGACGTTCGCGAAGGACACGCCGTGGGTGCACGTCGACATCGCGGGCCCGGCGTCGCTTTCGGTTCCGCGTCCGTCGCAGCCCAAGGGCGGCACGGGCTTCGCGGTGGCGACGATCGTCGAATACGCCACCAATCGCTGAGGCGTCGCGATCGCGCGGTGGATGGCGTGTACCATCCCGCGCATGAGGAACAGTCGCCTGGGGATTGTCGTGGCGCTCTTGGCTGCCGCGGCGTGTGGAAAGAAGGTCGAAGACAAGAAGCAGGAGCCGTCGACGGGCTCTGCGTCGACGGGCTCTGCTCCGGCCCCCGCTGCGTCTGCGCCGGGTGTGGATGCGAGCGCGAAGGTCGTGCGCATCGGAACACTGAACGACGAGAGTGGTCCCGCAAAGACGATCGGCGTGAAGATCGCGGCGGGCAAGCGACTGCTCGCGAAGGCGGTCGCTGGCGGTGACGTGACGTTGCCTGACGGCTGGAAGATCGAGCTCGTCGAGAAGGATCACGGCTACAACCCGCAGCAGTCGGTCCAGCTCTACAAGGACATCAAGGACAACGTGTTGTGGATCGCGACGAGCTTCGGCACGCCACCGACGCTCCCGCTCCTCGAGGATCTGAAGCGTGACGACATGATCGCGTTCCCAGCGTCGCTCTCATCGGCGATGGCCGCGAACGAGCACACGCCGCCGCTCGGACCCAGCTACGTCGTCGAGGCGCAGCGCGCGATGGACTACGCCGTCGAGTCGGCGGGCGGTGCGGACAAGGTGAAGGCCGCGATCGTGTACCAGCGCGATGACTACGGCGAGGACGGACTCGCGGGCTGGAAGAAGGCCGCCGAGCACCACAAGGTGACGATCGTCAGCGAGCAGACCATCAAGCCGACGGATCAGGACTTCACCGCCGTCGTGAAGGCGCTCAAAGATGCGGGCGCGACGCACGTCTTGCTCACCACGCTGCCGAGCGCGACGCCCGGCATCCTCGGCACCGCCGCGAAGATGCAGTTCTCGCCGCAGTGGATCGGCAACACGCCCGCGTGGGTCGACGTGTTCTTCGAGAAGCTCCCCGCGCCGCTCGTCGCGAACTTCGTGTGGGTCACGGGGCTCACGTATTGGAACGAAGAGGTCGACGGCATGAAGGACTTCCTCGCCGTCTGGGACAAGCACGGCAAGGAGCTCGGCACGCCGGACTTCTACATCCTCGCGTCGTACGTCCAGGGACTCATCCAGCTCGAGGCGCTGAAGGGTGCCATCGAGGCCAAGGACATCACGCGCGCCGGCTACAAGAAGGCGCTCCGAGCGATCAAGGGATGGAACGGCGGCGGCATCATCCAGCCCGTCGATCTCACCGCGACGCCGTACGTGACCAGCACGCGTACGCGCATCCTGAAGCCGAAGCTCGCCGAGAAGAGCTGGGAGAAGGTCGCCGACTACGCCGAGCCCGCGGCGAAGTAACCGTTGCTCGACGTCGCGAACCTCGAAGTTGTCTATCACTCCGTCGTCCTCGTCCTGAAGGGCGTGAGCCTGCGCGTACCGGAGCGTGGGATCGTCGCGCTCCTCGGACCCAATGGCGCAGGGAAGACAACCACGCTGCGTGCGATCACTGGCCTCCTCGACGTTCACCACGGGAAGGTGACCAAGGGCCGTGTCGCGTTCGGTGGCAGCGATCTGCTCGGCAAGCGAGCCGATGCGATCGTGCGCGGTGGCATCGCGCAGGTGATGGAAGGCCGGCGCATCCTCGCGGACCTCACCGTCGAGGAGAACCTCCGCGCAGGCGCCTATGGCCGCAAGGACAACATCCGGCCGGAGATCGAGCGGTTCTACACGCGCTTTCCCGTGCTCGGCGATCGCCGGCACAAGCAAGCGGGCTACTTGTCCGGCGGCGAGCAGCAGATGCTCGCGATCTCTCGCGCGCTGATCTCGAAGCCGAAGCTGCTGCTCCTCGACGAGCCGTCACTCGGTCTCGCACCGAAGCTGCAACAAGAGGTCGCGTCGTTGATCGCGGAGATCAACGCGGAAGGCGTCGCGATCCTGCTCGTCGAGCAGAACGCCGCGATGGCGCTCGACCTCGCGCAGCACGGCTATATCCTCGAGAACGGCAAGGTCGTCCTCGACGGAAGCGCCGCCGAGCTGAAGTCGGACAAGGACATCCGCGAGTTCTACTTGGGGCTCGGCGTCGAGGGAGCGCGTAGCTATCGCCAGGTGAAGCTCTACCGCCGACGAAAGCGGTGGCTGTCGTGAACCGTTATCTGCGCGTCGAGAACCTCTCGCTGAGCTTCGCCGGCGTACGCGCACTCGATGGCGTGTCGCTCGATGTCGCGAAGGGCGCGCTGTTCGCTGTCATCGGTCCCAATGGCGCCGGCAAGACGTCGCTGTTCAACTGCATCTCCGGCGTGTATCGCCCGCAGCAAGGGAGCGTCTCGCTCGACGGTGTGATCCTCGGCGAGAAGCGGCCGCACGAGATCGCAGCGCTCGGCGTGGCGCGCATGTTCCAGAACACCGCGCTGTTCGAGAACCTGACCGTGCTCGACAACCTGCTCGTCGGCCGGCATCACCTCTACACGCCCACGTTCTGGAGCAACCTCGTGTGGTGGCCGTCGACGCGGAAGGCGGAGGTCGCGCATCGCAAACGCGCCGAGGAGATCATCGACTTCCTCGATCTCGCGAAGTACCGCAAGACGTTCGTGCAGGTCCTGCCGTACGGCGTGCGCAAGCGCGTCGAGCTCGGCCGCGCCTTGTGCATGGAGCCGCGCCTGCTGCTCCTCGACGAGCCGACCGCCGGGCTCAACCAAGAGGAGACCGAGGAGATGGCGCGCTACCTGCTCGACATCAAGTCCGAGCTCGGCGTCACGCAGCTCCTCATCGAGCACGAGCTGCGGTTCGTGTTCGATCTCGCGGAGCGCGTCGCCGTCCTCGACTTCGGCAAGAAGATCGCCGAAGGAACGCCAGAAGAAGTGCGCGTCGATCCTGCCGTGATCGAAGCGTACATCGGCGGGGAGCAGGCGTCGTGACGCTCGACGCCCGCACGTTGCCCGGTCTCCTCGCGCAGCATGCTGCGCTGCACGGCGAGCGCGTGGCGATGCGCGAGAAGCGACTCGGCGTGTGGAGCGAGGTCACGTGGCGCGAGTACTACGAGCACGTGCGCGCCGTGGCGTGTCGCTTGCGCGAGCTCGGCGTGAAGTCCGGCGATCACGTCGCGATCCTCAGCGACAACCGCACCGAGTGGCTCTACGCGGATCTGGGTGCGCAGGCGATCGGCGCGCGCTCCGTCGGCATCTATCAGACCAACCCCGCGCCCGACGTGGCGTACATCCTCCAAGACTCGGGCGCGGTGGTCCTGTTCTGCGAGGATCAGGAGCAGGTCGACAAGGCCGTGGCGATCGCCGCCGAGACGCCGTCGGTGAAGCACGTCGTCGTGTTCGAGCCGCGCGGCACCACGGACCTCGCCGACTCGCGCCTCGTCGCGTGGCAGGACTTCCTCGCGCGCGGCAAGGGCCTCGCACAGAACGAGTCGGCGCCCGGCTCGACGTTCGAGGACCGGTTGCGCGCGCTCGATCCCATGGCGCCCGCGATGGTGGTCTATACGTCGGGCACCACGGGCCATCCCAAGGGCGCGATGCTGGCTCCCGCCAACGTCCTCGACGTGGCTACCGCGCTCAACAAGATGATGAGCTACGGCGAGACCGACACGGTGCTGTCGTATCTGCCGCTGTGTCACGTCGCCGAGAAGATCATCTCGCTGTTCTTGCCGCTCACCACCGGCGCGATCGTTCACTTCGGCGAAGCGATGGAGACGATCCAGGCGGATCTGCGCGAGGTGTCACCGACGATCTTCCTCGGTGTGCCGCGCATCTGGGAGAAGATGCACGCGCAGGTCACGGTGAAGATGCAGGACAGCTCGTGGCTCAAGCGCACGCTGTTCGAGCGGTTCTCGAAGAAGCCACCGAAGAACGTCCTCGCGCGCGCACTGGCCGACTTCCTCGTCTATCGACCGCTGCAAGAGCGACTCGGTCTGCGCAACTGTCGCGTGGCGCTCACCGGGGCAGCGCCGATCAGCGCGGACCTCATTCGCTGGTATCACGCGATCGGTGTACCGGTGCACGAAGGCTACGGGCAGACGGAGTGCGCCGGCATCAGCCACATCAACCCGCTCGAGGCAAACCGCGTGGGCACCGTGGGCAAGACCGTGCCGCTCGTCGAGACCAAGATCGCCGACGATGGTGAGATCCTCGTGCGCGGGCCCAACGTGTTCTGCGGCTATCTCAACCAACCCGACGCGACAGCGGAGACCGTCGATGGTGACGGATGGCTTCATACCGGCGACATCGGCAGCGTGGACGCCGATGGTTACCTGACGATCACGGGGCGCAAGAAGGAGATCATCATCACCGCGGGAGGCAAGAACCTCTCGCCGGAGAAGATCGAGAACGCGCTGAAGACCTCGCCGTTCATCAAGGAAGCGATCAGCATCGGTGACCGTCGCAAGTACGTCGCCGCGCTCGTGCAGATCGAGCTCGATAACGTCGGCAACTGGGCCACGCGACGCGCCCTGCCCTACACGTCGTATCAGGATCTCGCGAGCAAGCCCGAGGTCATCGCGCTCGTCGGCAAGGCCATCGATGCCGCCAACGAGCTGCTCGCGCCCGTCGAGCAAGTGAAGGCGTTCCGCATCCTGCCCAAGGAGCTGTCGCAAGACGATGGCGAGCTGACCGCGACGCAGAAGGTGCGGCGTCGAGAGATCACCGCGAGGTTCGGCGAGCTCATCGAGAGCATGTATGGAGGGAACGCGTGATCAGCGCGATGGAGGATGCTCGTGAGTGACATCGTGATGCTCACGGTCGCGGGCCTCTCGCTCGGCGCGATGTACGCGCTCGTCGCGCTGGGCTTCTCGGTCATCTATCGCGCCTCCCGCGTGTTCAACTTCGCGCACGGCGAGCTCCTCGCGATCGGCGCGTTCTCGATGGCGAGCTTCGTGGACCTGCGCGTGCCGTGGCCCGTCGCGCTCGTCGCAGCGATGCTCATCACGGGCGTCGTCGCGATGGCGATCGAGCGGACCGTGGTGCGCCCGATGATCGGCAGGCCCGTGTTCGTCACGATCATCCTCACGCTGTTCGTCGCGCTGCTCCTGCGCGCGATCGCGATCGTGATCTGGGGCGTGCAGCCGAAGTCCATCCCGAGCCCCATCGGCGACGCCGCCATCGCGGGCATCCCGTACCAGACGATCCTGCAGATCGTCGTCGCGGTGATCGCGCTCGGCGCGTTCTTCCTCGTGCTCGGCAAGACGCGGCTCGGCGTGGGTATGCGCGCGACCAGCACGGATCAAGAGGTCGCGCTCGCACTTGGCATTCCCGTAGGGCGCGTGCTCGGCGCGACGTGGCTGTTCGCCGGCATGCTCGCTGGACTCGCAGGTGTGTTCGCCGCGATGAAGCACGCGATGTTCGGACACGAAGCAACGCTCATCATCGCGTTCCGGGCGTTCCCCGCCGTTCTCGTCGGTGGGCTCACGTCGCCAACGGGCACGGTGATCGCGGGCTTCTTGCTCGGGCTCCTCGAGATCTTCGCGCCGGTCTATCTCGGCCCGCACCTCGGCAGCTTCGGACGCAACCTGCAGGACGTCTTTCCGTACGTGATCATGATCCTGTTCCTGATGGTGCGGCCGTACGGCCTCCTCGGAACCCGCGACGTGGAGCGCGTCTAGATGCCCACGCGCAAGCTCGTCACGCGCTACGAAGACGACCTCGGTCTGTTTCCGGACCGCTATCACAAGCTCGGCCTCGCGATCGGCATCGCCTTCGTGATCGGGTTTCCGTTCCTCGCGAGCGCGTCGTGGCTCACCGTCGGAAACCAGGCGCTGATCGCGATCGTCGGCGCGGTGGGCCTCATGATCCTCACGGGCTTCGCTGGCCAGATCAGCCTCGGTCACGCAGCGTTTCTCGCGATCGGTGCGTTCTCCACCGCGGTCCTCGGCGAGCGCTGGCACGTGCCGTTCTGGCTGTGCCTTCCGCTCGCGGGTGCCATCGCCGCGATCATCGGCATCACCGCCGGCATCTTCGCGCTGCGTCTGCGCGGGCTCTACCTCGCGATCGTCACGCTCGGTCTGCTCTATCTCGTCGCGCACACGCTCGACGCGTATCCCGCGCTGTCCGGAACCGGCGGCGCGAAGCAGGTCGGCATGTACGTCACGTTTGGCCAGTCTCCGACGGAGATGCGCGATGTCTACGAGAAGATGGCGTATGGCCCCGTCATCCTCGCCTGGGATCAGAAGCTGTACTTCATCTTCCTCGTGATCGCGGTCGCGGTCGCATGGGTCGGCAAGAACATCCTGCGCTCCAACGCGGGTCGCGCGATGATGGCGGTGCGCGATCACGATCTCGCCGCGGCCACGCTCGGCGTGAACCCCGTGCGCGCGAAGCTCTACGCGTTCGGCACATCGTCGTTCCTCGCCGGCGTCGCGGGTGCGATGTTCGCGCTGCAGCAGAAGACGATCACCGTCGAGTACTTCAACCTGCAGGTCAGCATCGAGTACGTCGCCATGATCGTGCTCGGTGGTGTGGGCAGCATCTGGGGTGCGGTCGCAGGCGCCATCGCGTTCGTCACGCTCGGCAAGCTCGTGCAGACACTCGGTCCGAAGTTGCCCTACATCTCCGACCTGCCGACCGGGCTCCAGACATCCGTGTTGTTCTCGCTTCTTGTCATCGCAGTCCTCGTGATCGAGCCTCTCGGCCTGCTCGGGATCTGGCTGCGCATCAAGCGCTACTTCATGGCGTGGCCGTTTCGCTACTAGACCTCCTGATCACGAACAGTTGTCCAATGTAGGTGTTTTCTCGGTCACCAACCTAACGGCGAGAAGTGGCTTTTCCTTGTGATTACAGCTGCTTGGATCGCATGGTCGGTTGACAGGTGATACCCCACCTGTTACGATTACTCAGCTAGGGGTTTAGCCATTTGATGAAACACGAATTCAGCGTCGGGGACAAAGCTGTCTATCCGGTTCACGGGGTGGCGGAGGTCGTCGCGCTCGAGCATCGCGACATCGGCGGGAGCACGACGACGGTCTACATCCTCAAGATCCTCGAGACGGGTCTCAAGATCATGGTGCCCACGATGAACGCAGGTTCGGTCGGGCTTCGTGATCTCATCACCTCGAAGCAGGTGAAAGAGGTCTATTCGATCCTGAAGTCACGCGACATCCCGCGTGACACGCAGACATGGAATCGCCGCTATCGCGAGTACATGGAGAAGATCAAGACGGGCAGCGTCTTCGAGATCGCCGAAGTGATGCGCGATCTCAGCGTGCTGCGAACGACCAAGGATCTCTCCTTCGGTGAGCGCAAGATGCTCGAGACCGCGCGCGGCCTCCTGATCAAGGAGCTCGCGCTGGCGAAGGGTGTCGGCGAAGACAAGATCGGCGCCGAGATCGACGCGATGTTCGCGCCCGCCGCCGCCTGAGGCTACGCCTCGCGAGCCGCTGCTCCGCGTCGGTCCAACGCCTCGGTCCAACGCCTCGGTCCAACGCGTCGGTCCAACGCCACGGCAGGACCGATCTGTCCGCCCACCGGACAGCCGCAACTCGAGCCGCCACACCGCCACGACACCGCCGCCACGCCGCCGCCGCCACACCGCCGCTACACCGCGACGGTGTTGAGGTTTGATCAACGCTACGGCAGGACCGATCTGTCCGCCCACCGGACAGCCGCAACTCGAGCCGCCACACCTCGACGGGGTTAAGGTTGGCGATTCTTCAGGCGTGCAACGATCTTGCGCGAAGTTGCAATGTCGCATGCCATGCATGCCGGCCATGCCGGACACGCCAAACACGCCAAACACGCCGAACACGCCGCTGCTTACTCGCGGCCTTGTGCGGCCTGCTTCGCGGTGCCGCGAGCGCTCGTGCGACGCGTCGCTTTCATATCCAGGATGATCTTGAGCCCGCGGTACTTCGCGAGCTGCGGAACCGCGGAGACGAGAGAGTCGCTCGCGAGCCAATCGCGGCGTACGACATCGAAGCCGGCGCCATCGAGCACGTCGCACAGCATGGGAACGTTGTGCGCGACGCTCGCGAACTGCACGTCCTGTGCTCCATCGTGGAAGTGCGCGAGCGTGCCGGTCGCGACGCGCTCGGGATGCAAGTCGACAATGCGCAGCCGGCCGCCGGGCTTCACCACGTGAGCCAGCGTGCGCGCGAGCGGATCGAGCGTTGGCAGATGCTCGAGCACGAGCACCATCATCGCGAGATCGACTTGGTCCTCGAGCTTCCACGGTGACAGCAGGTCCGCGTGCATGAACTGGACGCGCGGATCGCGATTCTGCTGCGCGGCGATCGAGAGCATTCCTTGCGAGCCGTCGACGCCGATGTAGCTGCGTGCGCCTTCGCCGAGGACGCGCCACGCGTTGCGTCCGGTACCGCAGCCGAGATCGAGGACGTCGCAATCAGCGGCGCCGAGCGCCATGCGGTCGAGCACCCACGAGGTCGCCGTGATGAGCGGGTTGTCCTCGTGATCATAGGATCGCGACCAACGGTCGTACCCCTTCAGCGTGTCGCTCGGTGCGAGCTGAAGGCGAGGAATCACGTCGTTGTCGCGCTCGAAGCCGGTCATCCGTGGCGGTCTTGTATATCGAAGAATCCTCACGCCACGAACATCGGTGATGCGCGCGCCCGCGATTCTTTCTCGAAATTCGTTCGAGATTGGTTCAGCCTCTTTGCGAACGTAACGGCGGTTGCTCCTTCGTTCGCTCGCGTTGTTCGCCTCGTGCCGAAGCGGCCAGCGTTAGTAGCGCAAGAACGCCGAGCCCCACGTGAGACCCGCGCCGAACGCGACCAGGCAGACGAGGTCACCGCGCTTGATCTTGCCGTGCTCGATCGCGTCGTACATGCACATCGGGATCGATGCAGCGGTGGTGTTGCCCCACTTCATGATCGTGTTGTGCGTCTTCTCCGCGGGCATTCCGATCATGTTCGCGACCATCTGGTTGATGCGCAGGTTCGCTTGATGCGGAATGAGCATGTCGATGTCGGTGAGCTTGAGGTTGTTCGTGACCATGCCCTCCATGATCGCGGCGGGCATACGCGTCACGGCGTGCTTGAACACCTTCTTGCCGTTCATCGACGGATAGTGACGGCGCTCCGCCATCGCTTCGGCGCTGATACGCGGATGGCGCGCACTCGCCGGATACTCCGTCCACAGGATCTCCGCTTCGCTGCCATCGGCGTGGATGTGCGTCGACAGGATCATCTGCTTGTCGTCCACCGCGCGGCTGATCACCGCTGCGCCGGCGCCGTCACCGAACAGCACCGTGACATCGCGACCTGCGGTGGAGACATCGAGACCCGTCGAGTGAACCTCCGCACCGACGAGCAGGATGTTCTTGAACATGCCCGTGCGGATGTACGCGTCGGCGACCGAGAGCCCGTAGATGAAGCCCGTGCATTGCTGGCGAATGTCGAGGCAGGGAATCTCCTTGAGTCCGAGCTCGCGCTGGATGAACACGCCAGTGCCCGGAAAGTTGAAGTCCGGCGACAGCGTCGCGAGGATGATGAGATCGATGTCTTTCACATCGATGCCCGACTTCTCGATCGCTTCTCGGCTCGCCGCTGCACCGAGCGTAGCGCCCGTCTCACCGGGCTCCACCCAATGTCGCTGCTCGATGCCGGTGCGCTCGACGATCCATTCGTGCGAGGTCTCCATCTTCGTCGCCAGATCGTGATTGGTGACGACGTTCTTGGGGACGGACATGCCGAGCCCGAGGATGCGGCTGCGATAGGTCATGGCTACCTGGCTACCATGTCGCCGCGGCCCATGTCGCGCTCGTCGTGGAGGTAGACTCGGCCACGATGAATGTTCTCCTCGTGCGTCATGGCGAGACACCATGGAACCGGGACGGTCGCTATCAAGGTCGGACCGACATCCCTCTGTCGCCCGACGGAGAAGCGCAAGTACGCGCCCTTGGACAGCGCCTCGCGCACCTGCCGATCGACATCGCGATCGCGTCTCCTCTTTCACGTGCGAAGAACACTGCGCAGGCGATCCTCGCCGGACGCACCACCCCGCTCGAGCTCGATGAAGGTCTGCTCGAGATCTCGCACGGACAGTGGGAGGGCAAGCTCGCGAGCGACATCGAGCTCTCGCACGCGGAGATGTTCGGCACGTGGCGCTCTCGACCGGAGCGCCACGTGCCCGCCGGTCCGGAGGCAGAGACTCTCGGCGACGTAGAGGACCGCGCGTGGCCCGTGCTCGTACGGACGGTCACGCGTCTCCACGAGCTCGGTAACCCGGACGCCACGGCGCTGATCGCCGCACACGACGCCGTCAATCGCGTGCTCGTGTGCCGTGTCCTTGGCTTGCCGCTGTCGCGCGTGTGGATGTTCCGCCAAGCGCCCGCCACGCTCAACGTGATGTCCGGCCCGTCGCTCGCCGAGCTCCAGCTCGTTCGACTCAACGACAGCGAACACTCGGCGCCACTGCTTCGCGAGGCGACGCATCGCGCGCTGTAGCCACTGATTCCTGGCGCAGCGAGGCGCAGGATCGGCTGCATCTGCCGACCGTTCGCACGAAGGTTTTGCGAGCTCTCGCGATCTCGTGTTTCGAGCTAGCTGCAGCGAGCGTTCCCCCCCGCGCGAGCGCGCACTACATCAAGCTCGACGGCTACTACACGTTCGAGTTCAAGAAGGCGAGGCCACCGTCGGTATCCGCCTCCGCGCGCTGTCGGGCATCCCGGCGCGGTCAGCGCGCCACGTGCGACGAGCCACGCGGACTCGTCGAGATCGAAGCGGTACGCCATCTCGACAACATCGATGGCCTGCTTCCCGCCCCGCCGATTGCGATCGCTCAGACGTCGAGGTTTCGAACGTTGAGCGCGTTCTCTTCGATGAACTCGCGGCGCGGCTCGACGAGATCGCCCATCAGCTTCGTGAAGATGCCGTCGGCCTCTTCCATCTCCTCCACCTTCACCTTCAGCAAGTGGCGCTTGGTGGGATCCATGGTGGTCTCCCACAGCTGCTCGGCGTTCATCTCGCCGAGACCTTTGTAGCGCTGGATCTGCAGTCCCTTGCGACCGAGATCCTCGATGATCGTGGCGATGTCGTCCCAGCCTTTGATCTCGACCGGCTCGTTCTTGTCGTGAATCAACGTGATCGGCTCGGTGAGCTGCGAGCGAAGCTCGGTCGCAGCTTTGCGAAGCTCGACGAACTCGGCCGAGCGAACCAGCTCGGAGTTGATGGTGGTGTGGCGACGCACGCCGTGCTGACCAGCGCCGTACCGCAGCTCCCATGTTCCGTGCTCGACGTCCTGCTTGTACTCGGCCGCGGCTTGCGAGAGCTCGGGGAAGCGCTGGGCCACCTTGGCGAGGACCTTGGCCTCGAACGTGTCGAGGCGATTGCGATCCTTCAGCACGTCCTCGGTGAGGCCCTCGTTCGCGAACTGCACGGTGATGCGAGCATCGCCGCGCTTGTCGAGCTGCTGGCGCAGGCGCCGCGTCTGGTTGATGCGCTTCACGAGCGCCGCGAGCTCGTCGCCCGTCAGCGGCTCGCCGTTCGCGCG
Organism: Pseudomonadota bacterium; assembly: GCA_023428295.1. Lineage (GTDB taxonomy): Bacteria > Myxococcota_A > Polyangia > Haliangiales > Haliangiaceae > JABFXX01. Next base: position 11,848 of record JAEYYV010000184.1, on the reverse strand, counting down.
GCTCAGCACCGTCTCTTTGCACACGCTGTCGAGGAGGAAGTCCTCGAGCGCGCCCTCGTTCTTCAAGTAGAGCTCGGTCTTGCCCTTCTTGACCTTGTAGAGCGGCGGCTGCGCGATGAACACGTGGCCGTTCTCGAACAGCTCGTTGAAGTGACGGAAGAAGAACGTCAGCAACAGGGTGCGGATGTGGCTTCCGTCGACATCGGCGTCCGTCATGATGACGATCTTGTGATAGCGGAGCTTGCCGATATCCTTCTCGTCGCCGACGGACGTGCCGAGCGCGGTGATGAGCGTGGTGAGCTCCTGTGACGAGAGCATGCGGTCGAAGCGCACCTTCTCGACGTTCAGGATCTTGCCCTTGAGCGGAAGGATCGCCTGGAACGCGCGATTGCGTCCCTGCTTGGCCGAGCCGCCTGCGGACTCACCCTCGACGATAAACAGCTCGCTCTTGGTGGGATCGCGCTCCTGACAATCAGCGAGCTTGCCGGGCAGGCTCGACAGCTCGAGCGCGCCTTTGCGCTGCACCATCTCGCGGGCCTTACGAGCTGCCTCGCGCGCACGCGATGCGAGCAGCGCCTTCTGAATGATGCCGCGCGCGTCCTTGGGATTGCGCTCGAGATACTGACCGAGCTTGTCGCCGATCACCGCGGACACCGCCGTGGCGACCTCCGACGAGACGAGCTTGTCCTTGGCCTGGTTCGAGTACTTCGGATCGCCGACCTTGACGGAGATGACCGCGGTCAATCCTTCGCGAAGATCCTCGCCGGAGAGGCCGCTCTTGGCATCCTTGAGCAGCTTGTTCTCGTTGGCGTACGCGTTGATGGTGCGCGTGAGCGCCTGACGGAAGCCCGTGAGGTGCGTGCCGCCATCGCGGTTCTTGATGGTGTTGGTGAAGCAGGTGGTCAGCTCGGAGTAGCCGTCGTTCCACTGCATCGCGAGATCGACACCGATCTCGACATCACCTTCTTTGTGTATGCCCGAAAACGAGACGACGTCGGAGATCGTCGTCTTGTTCGCGTTCAGGTCCGAGACGTACGTGGCGATGCCGCCCGTGTACGCGAACTCGTACTTCTTGTCCGAGCGCTCGTCGGCGATCGCGATGGTGAGACCGCTGTTGAGATACGCCAGCTCGCGGAGCTTCTGCGCGAGCGTCTCGAAGTTGAACTCGAGGACGTTCTTGAAGATCGTCGGGTCCGGATGGAAGGTGGTCTTGGTCCCGCGGCGATCCGTGACGCCCGTCTTCTTGAACTCGGTGGTCGGCTTGCCGGCACCGAACTCTTGATAATAGACGCCGCCATCACGACGGATCTCGAGCTTGAGCCAGTCGGACAATGCGTTGACCGCCGAGACACCGACGCCGTGCAGACCGCCGGAGACCTTGTAGCCTTTGCCGCCGAACTTGCCGCCGGCGTGGAGCTGCGTCATCACGACCTCGGGTGTGGGCCGCCCTTCCGTCGGGTGCATGCCGACGGGAATGCCGCGACCGTTGTCCTCGACGGTGACCGAGTTGTCGAAATGGATCACCACGTCGATACGATTGCAGTGACCGGCGAGGTGCTCGTCGACGGAGTTGTCGACCACCTCGAAGACGAGGTGATGCAGACCCGTGCCGTCATCGGTGTCACCGATGTACATGCCAGGCCGCTTGCGAACACCCTCGAGGCCCTTCAGGACGCCGATGGAGGAATCGTCGTAGGTGTCCGAACCCTGCGTACTCGTTGTGGGATCAGCCATGCGAACCGCGCGCTAGTTGGTACCACACAGCCCCCGTCGAAAGAAGGGATCTGCTGCACTGTTTCGGCCGATCAACCGGCCGGATTTATTCGAGAATTCGACCCGCCTGAATGCAGTAATCGGCTCGGTTTTGAGCGAGCAAAACATGGCTCTGGTGGGTGGTGGTGATGAAGCACTGTCCAGCCAGCGTCGCCAGATGATCGAACAGGAACTCGTTGCGCGATGGATCGAGCTCGCTCGAAACATCGTCGAGCAGGAGGATCGGTTGGTCGCCGTGCGCATCGCCGAGCACACGCAGCTCGGCAGTCTTCCACGCGAGCATGATGGCGCGTAGCTGACCTTGCGACGCGAAGCTGCCCGCCTCGCGTCCCTCGAGCTCGAGCACCACGTCGTCACGATGCGGACCGAGCTGGGTCGACTGCGTGGCAAGATCCTTCACGCGATTGTCGCGAAGCTTCTGCTCGACGAGCGTCACGAGAGCAGCGTCGGGCACCGCCACAGAGGACGAGGACGACGACGTCGTCGTCGAGGCTGACTCCGACGAGCGCGATGATGTTGCCGACGACGTCGAGGCTGACTCCGACGAGCGCGATGGTGTTGCCGTGGTCGAGGCTGACTCCGACGAGAGCGATGGAGTTGCCGACGAGGACGAGGACGAGGACGAGGACGACGTCGTCGAGGCTGACTCCGACGAGAGCGATGGTGTTGCCGACGAGGACGACGACGACGAGGATTGCGATGCGAGCTCCGCGATTCTCGACGAGTACCGCGCACCCGCGACGAGCCCGGTGCGCGTGATGCGCGTGAACGTCTCGACGAGCGCGGGCCGGAGCACGGACAGAAACCGCGTACGCGCGTTCACGACCTGCACGGAGAGACGTGCGAGCTGCGCGTCGTACACGAGCAGCATGTCCTCGAGCTTGGTGCCGCCGAGGAGTCCCTGCCCTGCTTGTTTGAGCACCGCGTTTCGCGAGCGCAGCACCTTCTCGTAGTCCGTGGCGAGGGAGAGGTAGGACGGATCGAAGTTAAAGACGCCACGATCGAGAAATCGTCGACGATCGCCGGGCGACCCACGAGGAAGCGCCAGGTCCTCTGGGGTGAACACGACGACGTTGAAGCCGCCGAAGTAGCGAGCGAGCGGGCGTGGCACCTTGCCGTCGAGCCGGACCTTGCGCGAACCCGGTGCGATGTCGAGCTCGTAGACCCGCACCAGATCATCTTTGAGGACGCGCGCGCCGAGCTTGGCCTCGGGGCGGCCGAACGCGACGAGGTCGGAGAGCTTGGTCGTCCGAAACGAACGCAGCGTCGCGATCACGTAGATCGCTTCGAGCAGGTTCGTCTTGCCCTGCCCGTTGTCTCCGACGAAGACATTGAATCGTTCGCGTGGTGCGAGCTGGAGCGTCTCCAGGTTGCGAACGCCGTCGGCGACGAGCGTGTTGATCCGAATCGAGCCCTCCTAGATGCGCATCGGCATGACCACGCCGAGGTAGTCATCGCCGGTGAGCGGACGGATGAGGCCGGGATCCAGCTCGCCACCGAGGGAGATGGTGATCTGGTCGCTCGACATCTGCGTGAGCAGCTCGACGACGTACTTGGGATTGAAACCGATGGCGATGGCTTCGCCGTTGTACTCGGCCTCCATCTCCTCGCGAACCTCACCGAGATCCGGGTTGTCGCTCGTGATGGTCACGCCCTCTTTAGTGGCCGCGATCTTCACGCCGCGCGTCTCCGACGACATGAGCTGCGCACGACGCAGAGCATCGATGAAGCGAGCGCGGTCGATGGTGATGACCTTCTTGTGCTCCTTGGGAATCACCTGCTCGTACGGAGGGAACTGCGCGTCGATGAGCTTCACCGCGATAGCGATGTCGTCCTGCACCAGGAACAGGTGAGGCGTCTTGATGGCGAGCTTGCAGGACGGACCTGCGTCGAGGACCTTGCGAATCTCGAGCAAGCCCTTCTTGGGAATGATGATTCCAGCCGACAGCTCGGGACCGTTCGCGATGTCGCGCTCGACCTTGCTCAAGCGGTGGCCGTCCGTGGAGACCATGCGGCTCTTGCTACCATCGCTCTCGAAGTACACGCCGTTCAGGTGAAAGCGCGTCTCGTCGTTGCAGATCGAGAACAGGGTGCGCTCGATCATCTCGCGGAGAACCGCGCTCTCGAGGGTGGAGTACTGCGCCTCGCGATGGTCGGGGACCTTGGGGAAGTCACGGTCCGGCATGCCGACGATGCGATACGAGACCTTGCCGCTCTTGATCTCGGCCCAGTGGTTGTCGGTCTTCTTGAGCGTGACTTCGTCGCCGGGTGCGTTGGCGATGAGCTCGTACAGGTTCTTTGCACCGAGCGTGATGCCGCCTTCGCTCGTGTTGTTGCTCCTGAGCTCTGCGGTCAGCGAGACGTTCAGGTCCGTTGCTGCGACGAGGAGCTGATTCTTTCCCTGCGTGCGAAGGAGAACGTTGGCCAGCATCGGCATCGTGCTCTTGCGATCGGCGATGCCCTGCGCGAGACGCAGACCACGAAGGAACTCGTTCTTTGCGATGCGGATCTCCATGTCACCCTCGTCTCTCTTCGCTCTTCTTTATCTGTAAAGAATTAGATCTTTGAATTAGTAGGATCCAGTAGGACCTGTGGATCCTGTGGAGAATGCTTCAAGCCCCTGACATCCAACCGGGAGCGGTGCTCGTCGATCGTGGTGAAAGATGGGTGTCCCGCCGTGGATGACATGCACCAAACATGTGGACAACCAGGGCGGTCGGAGTCGTCCACGTCTCATCCACAGCTGGCGACACAGGGTTTCGCACAGGCGATTTCGCGTCGTGAATCATCGGAGGATCATCGCTTCGACCGCGTGGATCTCGGAGCGCAGGGACGCGTCGTCCTTGAGTCGCTCGATGATCTTCTGAACCGCAGAGATGACCGTCGTGTGGTGCTTGCCGCCGAACGCTCGAGCGAGGTCGGGGTAGCTGTCCTTGGTGTGATGACGCGAGAGATACATCGCGACAGCGCGCGGCGTGGCGACGCTCTTGTGACGACGTTCGCTCTTGATGTCGCTCGGCTTGAGGCCGTAGTAGCTCGCCACCGCCTTGATGACAGCGTCGACGGTGATGACCTCGCGCGGACGCGTGATCGCAGCACCTAGCGTCTCCTGAGCGAACTCGAGGTCGATGCGACGCTTGGACAGCGACGCGTATGCGGCGAGCCGGATCAGCGCGCCCTCGAGCTCGCGCACGTTGCTCTTGATCGACGAGGCGATGTAGAGCGCGACGTCGTCGGGGAGCACGAGAGCCTCCACGGCGGCCTTCTTGCGCAAAATGGCGATGCGCACCTCGAGCTCGGGTGGCTCGATATCGGCGAGCAGGCCCCACGCGAAGCGCGTGCGCAGGCGATCGGCGATGTCGCTGATCTCGTGCGGTTTGCGGTCGGCGGTGAGGACGATCTGCTTGTGGTTCTCGTGGAGCGCGTTGAACGTGTGAAAGAACTCGTCCTGCGTGCTCTCTTTGCCGGCGAGGAACTGGACGTCGTCGATGAGGAGAACGTCGATGCCCTCGCGATAGTTGCGACGGAACTCGTGCATGCGGCCCGTGCGGATCGCTTGCACGTACTCGTTCATGAACCGCTCGCTCGAGAGATAGACGATGCGCGCGCCGGGGCGGTTCGCGAGCTGCTGGTGGCCGATCGAGTGCAAGAGGTGCGTCTTGCCGAGGCCAACGCCGCCACAGATGAAGACCGGGTTGTACTTGGGTGGATAGCTCGACGCGGCGGCTTGCGACGCTGCAAAGGCGAGCTGGTTCGACGGGCCCGCGACGAACGTCTCGAAGTTGTAGCGAGGGTTGAGGGTCGCAGCCTCGGGCGGTGCGATGACATCGTCGGCCGGAGTCACCGCGACGCGATGCGAACCCGGGGCTGGAGACGCGACGGGCTCGGAGCTCGACTCGCTGGACGTGACGACGGACGCAGCGGTGGCAACGGGCTCGGGGGTGGGCTCGGCCTCCACAGCAGGTCGCTCTTCGGAGTCCGGCTCGAACTCGACTCGAAGCTCGTCATGTCCGAGCTCGCGGAGATCCTTCAGGAGACTTTGGAGAAAGTTCGACTCGAACCACACCCGCACGTAGCTGTTGGGAGCGCGCAGCCGGAGGATGCCTTGATCGAAGGAACGGACCTCGATCGGACGGAGCCACATATCGTAATTTTGCGAAGAGACTCGCGAACGGAGCCTCCCGACAGCCTCGTCCCAGAGGAGTTGAACCGTCATCCTCGGCACCTCGCGGCTTTGTTCTGCAACTTCATGCGGTTATGCGTCCAGGCTCACAGGCAAAAGACAGCCAATCCAGAAGTTATCCACAAGGACTTCTGGTTCTCACCCGCGGCCAACCCGTATGGCTTATCCACAGGCGAGGAAACCCGGCGTTGGTAGCAGTTTCGAAACTCGCGCCGCAAGTCCAAAACGTCGCCAAGTGAACTCCGGATCGCAGCGAATCTGTTGCCAAACCGGCAACTCTATTCCCTCCCGGTGCGCTCCCTGGATCGCGACGAATCACCACGTCTGGAGCTGGAATGAACGTGCTCGTGACACTGGATCTACAGGTGCGAAGACGGCGCCTTGACTTCGTGACCCCGCTTGAGTATCGATCCCCCTCCGCAACGAGCCCGGTGGCTTGGATGCGACCCTAGTCCCGGATTCGGAGAAGCACCGTGAGCAAGCGTACCTATCAGCCCCACAACAAGAGCCGCAAGCGCACCCACGGCTTCCGTGCCCGCAAGAAGACCCGCGGTGGTCGTGAAGTTCTTCGTCGCCGTCGTGCGAAGGGCCGCAAGCGCATTTCGGTGACGGCTGCGAAGAAGTAGCCGTGGCTCGCAGGCGCTCTCCGTCGGGAATCTCGAAGGAGATGCGGCTGCGACAACGCGCGGACTTCGTTGCCGTCCAGTCGAACGGTATGAAGCTGCACGGTCGGCACGTCCTCGCGATCGCAAGACAACGTTCCGCTCCTGACCTCGCAGGCAGGCTCGGACTCACGGTGACCAAGAAAGTAGGGAACGCGCCCGCTCGAAATCGGATCAAGCGCATGTTGCGCGAGTGGTTGCGACTGCACGGTTGGGTGCCTACAGGCTGGGACATGGTCCTGGTTGCCAAGGACTCCGCGGCACGGCAGCTTCACCCCGACGATTTCGCACCTGATCTGATCAAGATTTTGCGCCAGCTTCCACTCGCCACCGCGACTCCTTCGGCCACTACATGATCCGCGCTCTTCACCGCTTTCTCGTCTGGCTCGTACTCGCGCCGGTGATGTTTTATCGCCGCGTCTTGTCGCCGATGAAGAGAGCACCGAGCTGCATCTACTTGCCGACGTGCTCGGAGTACGCGATCGAAGCCGTGAAGACCCGCGGCATCGTCGTCGGTACCGCGCTCGCGACGATGCGCATCCTTCGGTGCAACCCGCTGTTCCACGGCGGATACGACCCCGTTTCTCGCCACCGTCACGACGCGCGTTGTGCTCATCGCGCGCAGGAGCAGCACTAGATGCAGGATCAAGGAAAGCGGCTGCTTCTCGCCGTCGCGCTCGCACTGGGCGTGATGCTCGTGTGGAACTTCATCTTCCCGCCCAAGCAGGAGCCAAAGCCGGCGGATACCACCGCGCAAGGCTCGGCAGGCTCGGCGGAGCCCGCGGCGACGCCAACCCCCACGGGTCCTGTCGCTCCACCGGAGATCGAAGCTCCGCGCGGTGACGAGAAGCGCATCACCCTCGAGTTCCCGAACTTCTCGTCGACGTTCTCGAGCTACGGCGGAAACCTCGTCTCGTTCAAGCTCTCGGACCAGCGCTTCGAGCGCGATCAGACCAAGGGCGAGCTCGTCGCGCAGGAGGCCGATACCGGCGCGTTCGGTGTGAACTTCGCGCGCTCGACTTATGTGTTGCCCAAGAAGTCCGAGTGGACCGGCGCGCAGGTCTCGGACACATCGGTGAAGTACACGATCGAGACGGAGAACCTCTCGGTCGAGAAGCTCTACACGATCGATCCTGCGAACTACCTCGTGCGCATGGTCGTCACCGCGAAGGTGAAGGCGCCAGCCGGTACGAACCCGGTGCAGAACCTCGCGGTCAGCGTGTTCGCGTTCCAGGATCCGACGAAGATCATCAAGGGCACGAGCCAAGAGGGCCCGCGCGCATGGTTCTCGTCCACGCTGCGTGGCGGCAGCATCTATCACACACCGGTCACGTCCGTGATCACCTCGCCGCGCGAGGAGCTCGGCATCACGTGGACCGGCTTCGAGCATCCGTACCTCCTCGCGGCGTATGCGCCCAAGGTCGATGCGACGACGCCCGTCATGAAGCGGACGTACGTGCCTGCGGACGCCACCAAGGGCGTGATGCGTACGGACATGCTGTTCGGCGAGCGCGTCATCAAGGATGACCAGCCGATCGCGTACGAGGTCGTCGGCTATCTCGGTCCGAAGAACTATACGAACCTCGGTGCAGCCGACGACGCGGCTGGTTTCTCGACGCAGTTCAAGTCGACGATCGATCTCGGTTGGTTCGCGTTCATCGGCAAGCCGCTCTTGTGGCTGCTCCTCAAGTTCTACTCGTTCCTCCAGAACTGGGGCCTCGCGATCATGGTGCTCACGCTCCTCGTCAAGGGCGCGACGCTCTACTGGACGACGAAGTCGATGCGCTCGATGAAGGCGATGGCGGGGCTCGCTCCGCTGATGAAGCAGCTGCAGGAGAAGTACAAGGACGACAAGCAGCGCCTCCAAGCGGAGACGATGGCGCTCTACAAGACGCACAACGTCAACCCGATCGCCGGCTGTCTCCCGATCCTTCTGCAGATGCCGATCTGGCTCGCGCTGTACCGCATGCTCTCGTCGGCGGGCGAGCTCTATCAGCAGCCGTTCATCCCGGGGTGGATCGACGACCTGACCTCGACGGACCCGTATCACATCCTCCCGGCGGTCCTCGTCGTCACGATGTTCCTGCAAGCGCGCCTCACGCCGGCAACGGGTGACTCGCGCCAGCAGAAGTTCCTGCAGTACGGCATGCCGTTGATGTTCGGCGTGATGTCGTTCTTCTTCCCGGCAGGACTCACGCTCTACATCTTCACGAACACCGTGTTGTCGGCGCTCCACTCGATCTACATGAACAAGTTCGACAAGAAGAGCATCGAGATCGCCGCGAAGATGAAGAAGGTGGCGGACGACTCCGCTGCCAAAGACGCCGCTGCCAAGACTGGAAAGCCCGCAGCGAAGAAGGTCATCGACGTGAAAGCGGACGAGACCGACGACGAATCGGACGATGCTGAGAGCTCGGCCACTGCCAAGCCCGCCGGCGCGTCGAACCCTGCGCGTCCTCGTAAGAAGAAGAAGCGCCGGAAGTAGGTAGGAGACACCGTGGCTGAAACAGCGACTGCTGAACGTGAAGATCTCGCCGAGAAGGCGAGCGAGTTCCTGCTGGGCGTGCTCGAGCGAATGGGCATCTCGGCGGACATCGACATCAAGGATGACAAGGACCGCACGACGCTCGAGATCCAGACCAAGGATACGGAGCTGGTGATCGGTCGCCGCGGCGTGGTGATGGATGCGCTCCAGCACCTCGTCAACAAGGTCGTCTATCGCGACAAGCGCGACGAGAAGACCAAGCCGCTCGTCGTCGACGCGGGCGGATTCCGCGACAAGCAGATCGAGCGTCTTCGTACGCTCGGTCAGCGCATGGCGGAGAAGGCGCTGCAGACCAAGCAGATCGTCGAGCTCCAGCCGATGACGGCGCACGATCGTCGCATCGTGCACATGGCGATCTCCGAGATTGCAGGTCTCTCCACGCGCAGCGAAGGCGAAGGCGAAGACCGTCACATCTTGATCGTTCCGAACCCGGAGTGATCGCGTGGACGCCGTGCCCGCACCCATCGGGGACGGAGACACGATCGCCGCGATCGCGACGGCGGCGGGCATCGGTGGCGTCGGTATCGTGCGCTTGTCCGGCCCGCGTGCGATCGAGATCGCTGCAGCGGCGCTCGGCATTCCCCCCGCGCAGCTGACGCGCGAGGTTCGTGTCGGCTGGGCGCGTTCGCAGAGCGGCGACCGGCTCGATCAGGTGCTCGCGTTTGCGATGCGCTCGCCCGCGTCGTTCACCGGCGAGGACGTCGCGGAGCTGCACGGCCACGGCGGCCCGCACAACTTGAACGCCCTGCTCTCCTCGCTCGTCGAGCGCGGTGCTCGCATCGCGGAGCCCGGCGAGTTCACGCGTCGCGCGGTCGCCAACGGCAAGCTCGATCTCGCTCGGGCCGAAGCGCTGCTCGACGTGATCCACGCCGGTAGCGAACGCGCGTTGCGACTCGCGCGCGCGAACCTCGGCGGCGCGCTCGGCGAGCAGGCCCAGATGCACGAGCGTCGCGCCCTCGCGCTGCTCGCGGAGCTCGAGGGGCGCATCGATTTTCCCGAGGAGGGCATGGCGCCGGCGGACACGGCCTGGATCGCAGGCGAGATCGCCGCGCTCCGTTCGGCCTGTGCCGCCCTCGCCGACAGCTTTCGCTACGGGCGCGCTGTCAGCGCGGGCATCACCGTGGCGCTCGTCGGGCCGGTCAACGTGGGCAAGTCCTCGCTGCTCAACGCGCTGGTCGGCACGGAGCGCGCACTCGTCGCGTCGGAGCCCGGCACCACGCGCGACTGGCTCGAGGTATCCGACGTGTGGAACGGTGTCGCGGTCACGCTCGTCGACACGGCGGGCATGCGCGACACCGACAACGCGATCGAAGCGCGCGGCATCGAGCTCGGTGCGCGCCGCGTGGACTCCGCGGATGTCGTCGTGGTGGTCAACGATGGCGTCAGCCCGTGGAACGACGGCGCTGCGTACGGCGATCGCGCGATCGTCGTGCGCAGCAAAGCAGACCTGGCTGATACGCGCATGGACGCTGCTTCGCAGGCGCCTGCCTCGCCACGGCCTCCAGCGTCTGCTGGTTCTTCGATCTACACATCGGCGAAATCAAGTGAAGGGCTCGCCGGTTCTCCGATCTACACATCGGCGAAATCAAGTGAAGGGCTCGCCGAGCTTCGCGCACGCGTGCTCGCAGTGGCCGGCGTCGCGGATCGCGAGGGTGGCGAGCAGGCCTTCATCACGACCGCGCGTCAGCAAGCAGTTGCCGCAGCCGCGCGGGATGCATTCGCTGCTGCCGAGAGCGCGTGGGCCGCGCAGCGTCCACCCGAGCTCGTCGCTGTCGAGCTGCGTACGGGTGCGCAAGCGCTCGCGCAGCTTCGCGGAATCGAGGTCGGCGAGCGAGTGCTCGACGAGGTCTTCGCGCGCTTCTGCATCGGCAAGTAAGCCGCGCGCCGAGTCGACGTCACGGCCTTCGTCGAACGCTCAGCCGCCGCCCCCACCACCGCCACCGCCGCCGCCGGCGCCGCCGCCGGTCGGGTACCCCTCGACCGAGTAGATCTCGCGCAGCACTGCCTCTTCCATCCAGCCCGTCAACTCGCGCGCGCGGAGGTACTGCTCCTCGATCAGAGTGCCGTCCGCCAGCATCTCGGCGACGGTTGGCGGCTTGCCCGATGCTCCCCCGAGGTATTGGCGTCCACCGCCCGGATCATTGAACGCGGGCGCGATATCGCTGCCTCGAGCTTGAAGTCCGTCTGGACCGACTTCGTAGATCGAGTACCGCTGCGGAGCCATCAAAGGCTCGCCGGTCGATGGGTTGTACTCGGGCGGAAGAGCGCGCTCGGGAAACGGGGCTCCTTCCGGTGCGAGGAAACGTCCCTTGGGGCTGCCATACCGATCGAGCTTCGTTCCGGGCGGAAGATCTTCGACGATCACTTCGCCCGCAGCGCCGCTGCGAGGCGGGTAGTTCGGCTTCTCGCCAAAGCCCGGGACCTCTTTCGGGTCGAACGGCCGTCCCTCCGAGCCGAGCTCGACGACAGGGTTCTTCGCTGCATTGCTCGCCTCGCTCGCATCCGCGACCTTCGCTGCGTTCGCAGACTCGCCACCCTCGGCGACCTTCGCTGCGTTGGCCGCATCTGCACCTTCGGCGACTCTTGCGGCGTTGGCCGCATCTGCTCCTTCGACAACCTTTGCGGCGTTGGCCGCATCTGCACCTTCGGCGACTCTTGCGGCGTTGGCGGCATCTGCACCTTCGG
>JAEYYV010000163.1 GCA_023428295.1 Pseudomonadota bacterium | reverse complement strand
CGAGCAGGTGCTTGATGATGTCGTCCTGATCGCCGCCGGAGCAGAAGCCGCGGCCGCGTCCGGTGATGACGATCGCGCGGACCTCGTCGAAGCGATCGAGCGCCTCGAACACCTCGGCGAGCTCCTGATAGACCTCGAACGTCAGCGCGTTGAGCCGCTTCTCGCGATCGAGCGTGATGGTCGCGACGCCCTTCTCGAGCTGCATCGCGAACGACGTGGGTGTGGGAACACTGGCCATCGCTACGAACCTCCGATGTACGCGACCGCTTGGATCTCGACCAGCGCCGTTGCCTCGAACAGCTCGGACACGCCGATCAGCGCCATCGCGGGGAAGTGCTTGCCGAGTCGAGGGCGCCAGACCGCGGCGAGCTCCCTCCGCGTGTCGCGATACGCCTGCATGTTCGTGACGAACACGGTCATCTCGGCGATGTCGGTCGGCTCTCCGCCGGCCGCGCGAACCACCGCGAGGACGTTGTCGAGCGCTTGCGCGAACTGAGGAATGAAGTCGGAGCCAGACGACGCGGTCGCCCACGCTCCGTGCGCGTCCATGCCGATCTGTCCCGCGACATGAACGACCTTGCCGTGACCGACGCGACCGTTCGCGAAGCCCTTCGGTGCGGGCCATCCCTCGACGAGAACTTCGGGCGCGCTCACTTCAGCACCGCTCCGCCATCGACGACGATGGTCTGCCCGTGAATGCCTCGCGACTCGTGCGCGCACAGCATCAGCGCGAGGTGCGCCACCTCGGCGGGCTCGATCATGCGCTTCTGCGGCGACATCGACGCGAGCGAGCTGCGCGCCTCTTCCGCGGTGCGTCCTGTCTTGGACGCGATGCGCGTCACCGCCTCCTCCACCATCTGCGTCTCGACCCAGCCGGGACAGATCGCGTTGATCGTGACGCCGGTCCTCGCGAGATCGATCGCGAGCGCGCGGGTCATGCCGACCATCGCGTGCTTCGCGGCGCAGTACGCGGCCGTGTATCCGTAGCCGGACACGCCGGCGTTGGACGCGATGTTGATCACGCGGCCCCACCCCGCCTTCACCATGCTCGGCACGAACGCACGCGTCACGCGAAACGGCGCCGTGGCGTCGAGCTCCATCACGCGATCCCAGATCGCATCCGTGGTCCGCTCGAGCGACGCGCTCTCGGCGACGCCGGCGTTGTTGACGAGGACATCGACGTGCCCGACGGACGCGAACATCTCGTCGCTCGCTTTGCGATCGAGCAGGTCGAGCTGGATCGATACGCCGCCGATCTCTTTCGCGAGCGCGTCGAGATCTTGCTTGTTGCGCCCGCACACGATCACGCGCGCGCCCGCGCCTGCGAGTGACCTGGCGATCGCCGCGCCGATGCCCCGGCCACCGCCGGTGACCAACGCCAACTTGCCCGCGAGAGCTCCGCTACCACTCATGCCGCGGAACTTACCTCGGGGTGCGTGCGCGTCGCCATGCGCGCGCTGTACTGTCCGTTCATGACCGCTGTCGCTGATCTCGATGCCACTGCATGCGCGGAGCTCGTGCGCACGGGCAAGGCCTCGCCCGAGGAGCTCGTCGAGTTAGCCATCACGCGCATCGAGAAGCACAACGCGGAGCTCGGCGCGGTGATCGTGCCGCTCTACGATCAGGCGCGGGCCGACGCGAAGAACGCACCGCCCGGCCCGTTCCGTGGTGTGCCGATCCTCATCAAGGACATCTGCGCCACCGTCGGCGGAGCGCTGCACACCGGCGGACTCTTGCCGCTCAAGCGCGCCGGCTTCACGGTGCCAACCGACTCGCACCTCGTCACACAGTTCAAGAAGGCCGGCTTCATCGTCGTCGGCAAGACCAACTCGAGCGAGCTCGGCATCCTCCCTGCGTGCGAGCCGCCCGCGTGGCCCCCGACGAAGAACCCGTATGACCTCTCGCGCACCACGGGCGGATCGAGCGGTGGGTCCGCTGCAGCGGTCGCCGCCGGCCTCGTGCCCATCGCGCACGCCAACGACGGCGGTGGATCGATCCGCATCCCCGCGGCGTGTTGCGGGCTGTTCGGCCTCAAGCCCTCGCGCGCACGCGTCTCCCTCGCGCCGCACCTCGGCGACGCCACCGGCGGACTCGTCTGCGAGCACGTCGTGTCACGCACGGTCCGCGACTCCGCCGCGGTGCTCGACGCGATCGCGGGTCCCGTGGCTGGCGATCCGTACGCCGCGCCGACGCAGATCCGGCCGTACTCGGCGGAGATGACCACGCCGACGGGCAGGCTGAAGATCGGCTTCTACACCAAGCACCCCGGGCTCGACGGACAGCTCGTCGACTCGCACGCGGATTGTGTCGCCGCGGTCGCCCACGCCGCGAAGCTCTTGTCCTCGCTCGGCCACCACGTCGAGGAGGCGTTCCCCGCCGCGCTCCACGATCCCGAGTGGACGCCGCGCTTCTTGACGTTGTGGTCCGTGGGCGTGACCGCCGAGCTCGACGAAGCGGCGCGCGCGATCGGTCGGCCGATCGAGGAGCACGAGGTGGAGCGCCTGACGTGGGCGCTCGCGGAGCTCGGTCGTCTCGTGCCCGGGCACGCGTACATGGATGCGTGGCGCTGGATCCATCGCAACACGCGCGAGGCCGCGCGGTTCTGGGAAGCGCACGATCTGTGGCTCACGCCCACCGTCGCCGAGCCGCCGGTTCCGCTCGGCACGTTCGCGTCGCCGCCCGATGATCCGCTCGCCGGCATCTTCCGCGCGGCGGACTTCACGCCGTTCACGCCGCCGTTCAACGCGACGGGGCAGCCCGCGTGCTCGATCCCGCTCTATCGCAACAAGGACGGCTTGCCGATCGGGGTCCAGCTCGTCGCCGCGTACGGCCGCGAGGATCTCCTGCTGCGCGTCGCAGCGCAGCTCGAAGCGGCGCAGCCGTTCGTTCACGCGGCCACGCGCCACTAGCTCGGCTAGGTCAGCTCTTTGCGGATGTTCGCGATCACTTCCGCGTAGCTCGTGCTCTCGACGACCTGCGCCATCTCGGCGGTGTACCGCGAGACAAGATCTTCGCGATTGCGCGCGGCCGCATCGCGACGCGCGTTGTGCAGCGTGACGAAGGCGCGCTCCGCGTTGACGAAGTACATGATGATCTTCAGCACCGCGCGCGCGATGGAGATGGTCACCGAGCGCGACTTGTCGCTGAACGTGAAGACGCGGCCTTCACTGTTGGTGATGTCGAGCGTGACCTCGCCCACCGCGTCGACACCCGCGTCCTTCTTCTTGGTCGCGAGCTCCGCGCCGACGTGGAAGCCGGTCAGGCTGAGCGTGTTCAGCGATTGGTACTCGCGGGCGTATCGGTCGAGGAGCGCGTGGAAGATCGCGTCGACGACGCCGACGCCTTTGGCCTCCATCTCGATCGTCTGGTCACCCTCGATCACGCTGACTTTGCACGTCGTGTTGTGGTCGGCTTCCTCGAAGGAGAGGCGACCGAGCTTGAGCTCGAGGACATTGGTGCCGAGGACCCGCTTGATCAGGTCTTCGTGGGGCGGCGCGTGCGACACGGAAGAGAGTCTAGCCTGCCCCACGATGTTCGCAGCGTGATCCTGATCGTTAGATCTCGCATGGACTTGTCGCGACTCCGGACGGCGCGACGGGCAGTGCACGTCACACCTTCGTGGCATGGTGTCCGCCGTGACCATGCTCGTCCAGCTCCGGCGCCACGTGACCCGCCTGAAGGCGTGCTCCGCGTGCCCCAAGATGATCGGTCCCGTCGTCACGGGCGTCCCCGTCATCTCGCCGGTGATGCTCATCGGCCAAGCGCCGGGTGACAAAGAGGGCCCCGCGGGCAAGCCGTTCGCGTGGACCGCCGGCAAGACGCTGTTCCAGTGGTTCGCCTCGATCGGCATGACGGAGGAGCAGTTCCGCGAGCGCGTGTACATGGCCGCGGTGGCCCGCTGCTTCCCCGGCAAGGCCGAGGCGGGCGGAGATCGCGTGCCGGACGCGGACGAGATCGCGCGGTGCACCAAGCACCTGGCGGCGGAGGCCACCATGATCCGGCCGCGGCTGGTCATCCCCGTCGGCAAGCTCGCGATCACGCAGCTCTTGCCGCCTGTGCCTCCCCCGCCGCCCAAGAAGCCCGGCGGCCGCCAGCGCGCTGCCAAGCCCACCATCGACAAGCTCGTCGAGGTGATCGGTGATTCGCGCCGCATCACGTATGCGGGTGTCGAGATGGACATGATCGCGCTGCCTCATCCATCGGGGGCCTCCACGTGGCACCGCACCGAGCCCGGCAAGACGCTATTGTCTCGCGCGCTCGCGCTGATCGCGCAGCACGAGGCATGGACGTCGATCCTCGACGCACCGTCGCGATCGATCGCGTCGAGCGCGTCCGCGCCGCTGTAACGCAGCGAGGTATGCTGCGCGCGATGTCCCCGGTCGCCGATCTCTTGGCCGAGCTCGTTCGGTTCCCCACCCACCAGGGCAACGCGCAGCGCGGCCCCGGCGACGAACGCGCGCTGTGCGAGCACCTCGCGCCGATGCTGCGAGCGCGCGGCGCCGACGAGGTCCTCGTCGAGGGCGCCACGCGCACCGACGGGTCCCCGGGCGCGTATCTGTTCGCGCGCTGGGGCACGCCGAAGCGCGTGATCAACGCGCACGTCGACACGGTGCCCGCGAATACCGGGTGGTCGCGCGAACCGTGGGACGCGTATGTCGACGCCGGAAAGCTCTACGGGCTCGGCAGCGCCGATACCAAGGGCGCGATCGCCGCCGCGCTCGTCGCGCTCGAAGGGAAGGCGCCGAAGGATGTCGGCGTGCTGTTCAGCGGCGACGAAGAAGCCGGCAGTCGCATCATGGAGGCGTTCCTCGCCACGCCGCTCGCCGCGCCGATCGAGGAGGTCATCGTGTGCGAGCCCACCGCGCGCGCGGCAGGCGTGGCACATCGCGGAATCTTCGGGCAGACGCTCACGGTCACCGGACCGGGCGGCCACTCGTCGCGCGCGGACTTCGAGAAGAAGCCGATCGCCACCATGGCGCGCATCGCCGTGCTGCTCGACGATCTCGGCGTTCGCTACCGCGAGAGCGGCCCTGACGGCATGAGGGGTCTGTGCATGAACATCGCGGGGATCGCAGGCGGCGTCGCGTTCAACGTGATTCCCGCGCGCGCGGATCTCATGTACTCGATCCGGCCCTATCCCGGCTTCGACCGCGCCGCGTGGGAGCGCGAGGTCGTCGCCCTCGCCCACTCGATCGATCGCGAGATCTCGTTCGCCGACACGATCGAGAACGTGCCGTTCTCGTGCGACGACATGACGGATCTCGTGCGCCCGTTCGCCGCGCGTATCGGCGCCGTCGACTTCTGGACCGAAGCCGCGATGTGGCAGCGCGCGGGTAAGAAGGCCATCGTCATCGGCCCCGGTGACATCGCGCAGGCGCACTCCGCTGACGAGTGGGTCTCGCTCGACGACCTCGAGTGGGCCGTCGATCTGTTTCGCTCGATCCTCGCCCGCTAGTCGCTTGCCGGTTCGTAGCCGCCGCGCTCCTGCGTGTCGGCCTTGCGCGGCGCGACGTCGTAGCCGTCTTTGGCGGTGTCACCGACGTAGTCGACGTTGTCCTGCATGAACTTCTTGAGTCCACGCTCGGGGCTGATCGTCAGCTGATCGTCGCCTTCCCAATCGGGTAGCGTGTCGTCGGTCCAGGTCACGCGACCGATCTCTTGGCCAAAGCATGTCTGCAGACCAGGCTGCGAGATCGACGAGCGGTTGACCCTCACGTCGGTGATGGTCACGACACCGTCCTTCACCTTGGTCTTGAAGTCGTACACGACGTTCTCGTTGCGATGAACGCGCTTGGCGATCCCCTCGTAGCATTTCGCAGCTGCCTTCCCGAGCATCTTGGGGACGCGCTCGTTGAGCCGGTAGAAGAACTCGTCGCTCATCACGTCGACCTTCTCGGGCGTACCGTCGTCGACCTTGTTCGCCTCGGCGAGCTTTGCTTCTTCCGCTTTCTGCTGGGCTGCTTTCACACGCTCTTCGCGTGCGCGCTCCGTCGGGGTCGTCGCCGTTTCCACCGCGAGCGGCTTCGCGGCGGTGGCCGATGGGATCACGTCGGCGTCGGATCCCATCTGTTTCCAGAGGAGAATCACCGCGGCGATGACCACCGCGGCGGCGACTGCGAGCCACTTCATGCGCTCGATTGTACTCGTGTCTCGCTCGTCGACGAGTGGGAGTTCACACCCCAAAACCCCAGCGCACAGCCCCAGGTGACGACCACGGAATCTGAGCGTACGCTCGGTGTCATGAGAACTTCGGGGTTGCTCCTCAGCTCGCTGTTGTTCATCGGTGCGTGTGGCGTCGGCGACGAAGAGACCAACACACCGGACGAGCGTCTCTGCGATGCAACGCTCTCCATCACCGGTTCGTTCACCATGAGCGAGCCGGCGCCGGATCTCGTCAACAACGACACCAACATGCCGCCCGGTGACGGTCTCCCCGACTTCACGGGCTGCTGGCCGACGGGAACGTGGGCGTTCACGGCGAAGGTCGAGTCCACGAGCTGCTCGACGACACCGCAGCAACCGACCACGGAGTACCGCTTCACGACGACGTATTCGCAAGGCTCCGACGGTGCGGGCGGTCAGTACGACTACCAGCTGGTCTCGCCCGCGCTCTCTGCCGGCGAGTATCGCCTGAAAGTCTCGTCGGGCGGCGGCGGCCTCTGCGAAGGCGTGATGGAGCTCTATCTCGACGGCGCGAAGAAGGCGTGGCTCCTCCACCCCGCGCTCAACGTGTTCAACCAGAGCGGTCCGCTCACGGGTGTCGGCGAGTACGGCGAGTACAGCGTCGCGATCTATCCTTGAGCCATGCGTCTCGCAGCGATCCTCCTCGCGCTCTGTGTTGCTGCTCCCGCGTGCAACGACGCGCATAGCAGCGACAAGCTCCAGCCGTCGGGCCTGACGAAGAAGAAGGCGGCGCCCAAGCCCGTCAGCACGGAGCCGCAGCCGATCGAGACGACGTACGAGAAGATGCTCGCCAACCGCGCCGAGCAACAAGCCGCGCAAGCCGTGAAGGACGGCGACAACGCGGACTGGGTCCCCAACGAGTTCAAGACGGGCGCGGCGAAGTGGAAAGACGTCGGCGTGTACGTCGACGGAAAACCTGCTGGCTTTCTCACGTGGGGCGAGCTCCCGATCGCGCTTCCCGTCACGTGGGTCGAAGATGAAGTCTCCGCCGAGAAAGAGCCCGGCACGGATCAACCGGCCACGCGGAAGGTGAAGCAGCGCTTCTACCGATTCGATCAGTACCTGAAGGCGATCGGCGTCGACCTTCGGAAGGTCAAAGCGCTCCACGTCTATGGCCCGAAGTTCACCAACTCGAACGTCTCGAGCGCCAAAGACCTGCTCTCGCCCGCTGCCAAAGACTTCACCTTCCGCTTCGGCAGCAATGTCGGCGGCAAGCCCATCCCGCACGTGCCGCAAGGCTTCGGCAACGGCAAGAGCGCGGACAAGATCGCGAGCGTGATGGTCTACGTGAACAAGAAGCCGCCCACGCTCACCGAGCGCGGCTTCGTTCTCGACGGTGTCGAGCAGATCGGCGTCCCGTACTTCGGCGATCCGGTGCGCGGCGGCGTGCGCGTCTATATGGACGACAAGCTCGTCGCGATCATCAAGCGCCAGGAGCTCGACGGCGCGCGCGCGACCAAAGCGGCCGACGGTACGCTCTATTGGAAGCTCGTCGACGAGCTCGCACTTCAAGGTGTCGACACGTCGAAGGTCAAAGAGGTGTGGGCGATCCGCGACGAGCTGCGCAAGGAGCATTGGGCCGCCGAGGATCTCCAGTCGATGGTGTTCGCCGCCAATGCGCAGGCCAAGGGCGGCGTCCTCCTGACGAGCGAGCACGTTCGCGCGAACGTCATCGCGCTGCACACGAAGCCGCTCGCGCCCGAGCAGCTTCCCGCGCCGACGCCCGACGACGACTGATTCAGTCGCCGATCGCTCGAGCGATCGCGTTCGCGAAGCGGAGCCGGCGTCATCGTTCGCGAAGCGGAGACGACGTCATCGTGCGCTTCCGAACACTGGAGAGCCTATCCCCCAGCTGGGGGAGGAGGCCCCATACGTCCCGCGTTGATCGGGTCGCGCACGGTCCTGTCAGCGTGCGGTCAGTGGTCTGTTAGACCCCGGGATCGCTATGGAATCGAGCGGGTCTCCCCCACACCTGAGGGATGTTTCCCCATGGTTTATAGAGATCAGGTTGCTGTTTCCTGGCGGTTACAAGCTGCGCGTCGCGGCACATGCCTTGCTCATTCGGTCATCACCATGACGAGCACCAAGAAGCTTCTGATGTTCGCGGCAAGTGGGCTTCTCCTCCCCCTCGCGGCTGATGACACCACGGCAGCATACGCCGAGGTCCCGTTGGCTGCCGAGACCGCTGAGGTGCTCCCTTCCCCAGAGCTCGACCTCGCGCCCGTGAGCAACGGGCGCCTTCGTCGTACCGATGAAGAGCAAGAAGGTCAGGGCATGCCGACCGCCGCGTTCTTCGACGGCTACAAGTCGGGCATCTACTTCGCCATGACGACCGAGCTTCCGCCGGAGACCCCGGGTGGAGCGGTTCGCGGGGCCACGCACCGCATGCAGCTGTCGGCGACGCCGTTCCAGCTCGTGCAGGGCCCGATGGGCAACGTGAAGGTGCAGGCGGACGCCGCACAAGGAAAGTTCGTCACCAACAACCGCGGCAACGAGTACCGCAACGCGAACGCGCCGGTCGCCTTCAAGCTGAAGGGCGCCGACAAGGTTTGCGTCAAGTACAACTACCAGGCGAACAACAGCAACGACACCAAGGCGTACCTCCAGTGCTTCAACCCGGACGCCTCGGTCGCGATGCCGCAGACCGAGCTGTTCGCGAAGAACAACGACGACGCGTTCATGACTCAGGACGGCATCTTCGCCGGCCAGGTCATCCGCCCGAACGGCAAGACGCGCCTCGCGTTCTACGCCGGTGCGAACGGCAACGGCCGCGATGACGGTTGGGCCGGCATCGTCGACATCGATTGCTCCGCGGGCGCGACCTGCACCCTCCAGAAGATCGCCGACGTCTCCATCTGTCCGCGCGAGGAGCGCTCGCGTGGTTACTGCTCGGTTGGCGAGTCCGACCCGAACACCGCGATCTGCACCTGGACCGAAGGCAACACGCAGCCGCAGCGCGACGGCGTGTGGATGGCCGCGGTGAACATCGGCGATGGCCAGAACGGCGCCGAAGCGCAGAGCCGCATCCTGTGGAAGAAGCAGATCGCCGGCCGCACCGACGAGAACGGCATCCGCACCTACGCGATGCGGATGAGCCACTCGCGCATCCAGAAGGTCGACACCACCACCGGCAAGCTCATCGACACCGACGACATCATCGTCCGCTGGGGTGGTCTCCAGGGAAACAACAACACCAACGGCAAGGGCGGCACGTACTACAAGAACATGGTCGGCGTCGTGAACGCGACGGCCGCAGGCATGACATACGTCGCGCAGCCCGTCGACATCGCCGACAAGGTCATCGGCCTCGACGGTACGCACCTCGGCATGACCTACGGCATGTTCGGCACGACCGACAACCTCGTCCCGGGCCTCACGTTCCTCGGTGGTAGCCACACCGGTGGTGGCACGATGGCGCAGGCGCGCATCGTCACCTTCGACGCCGCCACGAAGACGTTCAATGATGCCGCGATGGTCGCCATCGCTCCGCACGACCGCCACCTCTACCCGAACTACCTCGGCAACAACCCCGGTAACCAGGGCCGCAACCACTCCTTCTCGACGATGATTCCGAACCCGTACGTCGGAATGAACGGCAACAAGGACGCGTACCTCCAGATCTTCGCGACGTCGGGCAAGAACGCGACGACGATGATGAACCCGGCGAAGAAGCTCTCGGCGTTCCTCTCGGTGCTCCCCATCGCGCAAATCCCGGAGCAGGCGCAGCCGCCCGGCACGGGCTCCGGCTCGGGCGGTGGCGATGACGTCCCGGTTCCGGGTGGCGAAGAGCCGACTGGCAACGACCCGTCCGGCACGACGCTCGGTGGTTGCTCCACCGGCAGCAGCACCGGTGGCCTCGCGGGTCTCCTCCTCATCGGCCTGGCCGCCTTCATCCGCCGCCGCCGCTAATCCCCTCACCACCAACCCGATAACCGCCCACTTCATTCAGGAGTCCCATGCGTATCTCTCTCCTTGCGGCGATTGCGACGGTTGGCTTGATGGGCTGCATCGGCAGCGTCGAGCAGGGCGGTAACCCGCTCGAGACTGGTGACGGCGACGGCAACGACAACGGCGACAACCCCGCCGGTGGCGACCTCACGGCAGCGAAGCAGCTGTTCGACTCGAACGTCTACTCCATCATCAACGCGAAGTGCACCGGCTCCGCGTGTCACGCCGAGACCTCGGCGGGCGCGACGCTGACGCGGTTCGTGGCGACCGACCCGGCCAAGGGCTGGCAGACGGCGACGAACTACCAGGCGCTCGTCGGTAACTTCACTGCGACGGCAGCTCCCATCATCACGAAGGTGAAGCCGGGCTCGCACTACGCGGTTGTTTACAGCGCGGATGACGAGACCAAGATCACCGCGTGGCTGACCAAGGAGCTCGAGCTCCGCAACGGTCAGCCGTCGACGCCGACCGAGCCGGGCGTCGAGTCGCTCGCGCAGGCAAGCGAGCGCGTCCTCGCCGAGTTCGCCGGGTGCATGACGATCACCGACTTCCAGACGGCGAACATGGCCAACGCGTGGGGCAACATGAACGCCCAGAACAACCAGCAGTGCGAGAACTGCCACGCGACGGGTGGTGAAGGCTTCATCGCCTCGCGCGACGAGACGTTCATGTGGAACGTCTTCTCGAACCGCAAGTACTACTTCCTGCAGTACCTGACGGTCGACCTCCTGGGCGGTCCCACCGCGGCCAAGATCATCATCAACGAGTCGTCGTTCCGCGGTGTTGCCACGGCGCAGGCCCCGCACCAGGAGCACCCGACGTTCAACGCCAACGCGAACAGCCAAGGCATGCAGGCGCTCAAGCGGTTCTACGACTCGGTGATGGCCAAGAAGATGGCCGGCACCTGCGGCGCACCGCGTCCGTTCCCGATGTGATCTGACTCCGAACGTCTCCCCCGACGACAAAGGCGCTGGCGGTACGCGGCGCCTTTCGTCGTTTTCGGCGGTAAGGTGGAAGCCAAACGATGTCCGACGCTCGAACGCTCGTGACCGGCGATGGCCGCACGCATATCCCGTCCTCGCTGATGCGCGAGTCTCTGCAGGATCGAAAGGTCCTCTCCAAGACCGACAGCGACAAGGACCTCCAGATCTTTCCCGACGTGTCGATGGTCTCCATCGGCGGGCACAGCATCTTCGACCGCGGGAAGGACGCCATCCTGCCGCTGGTTGACGAGCTCGTGCAGATCAAGCGCGACGCGGCCGCGAGCGGCACGCACGCCAAGATGGTGATCGGCGTCGGTGGCGGCACGCGCGTGCGCCACACGATCTCGATCGCCGTCGATCTCGGCCTGCCCGTCGGCGGCATGGCGCAGCTCGTCGGTGCGATGGAGGAGCTGAACGCGATCCTCCTTAACACCCTGCTCGCCCCGCACGGCTCGATGCCGATGCAGCGCGACCACTTCTGGGATCTGCCGCTCTACTTCGCCGAAGGCATCACGCCGATCGCGATCAGCGTCCCGCCGTATCACTTCTGGGAGCCGCCGCCCGAGGAAGGGCACCTGCCGATGCACGGCTCGGACTTCGGCCTGTTCCAGATGGCCGAGGTGCTGGGCATGAAGCAGGTCATCTTCGTGAAGGACGAGAACGGCCTCTACGATCGCGATCCCAAGAAGCACGCGGACGCCAAGCACATCCCCAAGATCACGCTCGCCGAGCTGCTCGCGAACATGCCTGCCGAGAACATCCTCGACGACGCGCTGTTCGACGCGTGGAAGCACGCGAAGAACCTCCAGCGCATCGTGATCGTCAACGGCCTCGAGCGCGGTCAGCTCACGCGCGCGCTGCGCGGTGAGGACGTCGGCACCGTCATCACGAAGGAGCCGTCGTGACCACCGAGCGGCGCACACTCACCGCAGCGGTCGGCAACGACTATCGACCCACGGCGGTCATGCCGGACGTCAAGGTCGTCAAGGTCGGCGGCCAGAGCATCCTCGATCGCGGGCGCGCCGCGCTGTTCCCGATCCTCGACGAGATCGTCGAGGCGCGCCGCCTCGGCATCCAGGTCGTCCTGCTCGCGGGCGGCGGCACGCGCGCGCGCCACATCTACTCGATCGCGAGCGAGCTCGACGTCCCCACCGGTGTCGTCGCCACGCTCGGCAAGTACATCCCGATGCAGAACGCGCGCATGCTGCAGATGCTGCTCGCCAAGCACGGCGGCATCTACATCTTGCCCGACGACTTCGAGAAGCTGCCGCTCTACATGCAAATGGGTTGCATTCCGATCATGAGCGGCATGCCGCCGTTCGGGTATTGGGAGAAGCGCGAGGAAGGCAGCCGCATCCCGCCGCACCGCACCGACGCAGGCGTGTTCCTGTCCGCGGAGTTCCTCGGCTCGCGCCGCGCGATCTTCATCAAGGACGAGGACGGCCTCTACACGGACGATCCCAAGAAGAACCCGTCCGCCACGCACATCCCGCGCATCACGGCGAAGGAGCTCGTGGAGCGCAACCTCGACGACATCGTCGTCGAGCGCATGGTCATCGAATACCTACCGCGCGCGCAGTGGTGCAAGGAGCTGCAGATCGTCAACGGTCTCGTTCCGGGCACCGTGCTCGCGGCGCTCAAAGGAGAAGATGTCGGGTCGATCATCACTGCGTAGCGTCGGACTCGTCGCGCTCGCGGGTCTCGCCGCGTCCTCGGCGTGCACCAAGAAGGCTCCCGAAGCCGACCCGGATCAAGTGAGCGCCCTCGCCGATCGCTTGCTCCGCATCATGCCGCCGCTCGCCGGCGTTCGCGCGTGTGTCGAAGCGGACTACGAGCTTCCTGCGCTGTCGCTCGTGACCGCCATCGAGCTCGCGAAGGAAACGATGCCCGATCGCCCCGAGTTCGAGCGCTGGATCAACCCGCCCGAGATCGACGCGCCGGCGTTCCGCACGGTGCTGACGAGCAAGAACGAGACGGAGCGCCGCCGCGCCGCGCATCAGCTCCTCGGAGCGAAGGGTTACATCGTCTATCGCGTCGACATGGTCAACGTGCCGCTCGCCCTCGAGGTGAAGGAGCTCAAGCGCGGCGCCGTCGGCGTGCGCGCGGTCGGCATCGACAGGTCCGACAAGGTCTTCTGCGTGCGCAACTTCACCGTGCAGAACGACAAAGAGAAGTCGGAGTGGGCGATGAAGATGACCACGTTACCGACGGTGGACCCGATGGTCGCCAAAGCGCTGCGCGACGATCTGACGTTTCAGATGAAGGAGCGCATCTCCGAGATCATGGGCGGCTCGTAGTCGCCCGTCACTCGCATTGCATGCGGACGCTCGTGAGCGCCGCGTCTTTCACGATGCCGTCGCGCAGATTGTCGCGGACCTGGGCGGAGCACAGCGGCGCGGTGTTCTGCGTGTCGCCATCGATGTTCGTCGTGTACTCGATGGTGAACACGGCCTTACTCGCGTCCAAGAAGACCTTGGGCAGGTCGCACTCGCTAAACTCGCCGCAGCGCTCGACGAGGTGCCAATCGAACTCGGTGTCGAGACCCTCGACATGGCTCGGCACCGCGAGGCCATTGCGCAGGCCCACCGAGAGCTCGTGCGCATGCGCTTCGGCCGCGAGCTCCCTCGCCCACCCGCTCAGGTTCTCGGGAGTCGTCGTGAAGCTCGTGTCCTTCGTGTCGTGATCGGACAGGTATGGCTCGATGCCGTCGCAGCCGATGTCCTTCGCGAGCTCGATGCGCGCGAACGCGAACGCCTTCCACGTGTCGCGCACCGCGAGATCCAGGTAGCGATCGTTCGCATCGAACGGAGTGCCGACGGTGCCGACCGCGCTTGCCGGGAACTTCGCGAAGTCCGGATCACCGGTGTTCACGCCGCCCAAGCCCACGCGACAGATGATCACGGTCCCCTTCGCGTCGAGCGTGCTGATCGTCGAGGCTTGCGCGCCCGCCGGCACCGCGACCGCGGCCGAGCCATCGCTGTAGGTGAGCTCCGTCACCGCCGGGACCGAGTCCCACAGATCGACGATCATCATCGTGCGCGCGGTGTCGAAGTCGAACGGCGCGCTCATCTGGATGTCCCAGTTCTTCGCCTCTCCGGGCGCGGGCATCCACCACGGGTCCGCCGGCGGCGCGTCGACGAACACACCGTCGGGGTGCAAGTGCATCTTGTCGTTGCCACACGCGCCGAGGACGAGCACCAGCCCGACCTCGACGAGAACCAAACGGCTGCGCATCGCGCGTAAGTCTACGCCGAGGATCGAACGACGCGGTGTGATCTACCGCCGCTACTTCGCGGCGCTACCGCCGCCGCCCGTGCCGTTGCCGCCACCGCCGCCCGTGCCTGCACCGCCGCCACCACCGGTGCCCTTGCCGCCGCCCTTTCCGTCGCCGCCCTTCTCCTTGCCCTTGCCGTCGCCGTCGCCCGAGTGGTTCATCCCGTGCTCGCCCGCGCCGCCGCCGACGCCACCCTGCGTGCCTTGCTCGCCTTCCTTGATGTTCGCCTTCACCCACTCGGCCGCCTTGGTGATGCGTCCATCGATCTCGGTCTTGAGCAGCTCCGGCTTCTCCTTCGGCGTGATCGTCACGACAACGCCGTCCGCCTCGTTCTTGACCTCGGCTGCCGCACCGCCGGCCACGTGCACCGGGCACAGCCCCATGCCGCCGCCATGCGTGCCCTTCTGATCGTGACCGTCACCGGACGCGCCACCGTCGGTCTTCTCCTTCACGAGCTCCGCGCTGCGCTTCTGGATCGCGACGACCGCATCCTTGTCCGCCGAGGTGATCGTCACGAGGATCTTGCCGCCTTTGAGCTCGGCCTTCGTCGTCGAGCCAAAGACGGTGCTCGGACAGTTACCGCCGCGCTTGGTCATCTGCTCGGAGGAGCCTGCGCCCGCACCGGTCGCGGCCGAGCCCGTGTCCCCCGAGCCCGCGCCCGTGTCCGCCGAGCCCGCGCCCGTGTCCGCCGAGCCCGAGCCCGAGCCAGTGTCCGAACCCG
Source organism: Pseudomonadota bacterium (assembly GCA_023428295.1). Taxonomy (GTDB): domain Bacteria; phylum Myxococcota_A; class Polyangia; order Haliangiales; family Haliangiaceae; genus JABFXX01. The sequence continues at coordinate 199 of JAEYYV010000163.1, read as the reverse complement.
TCGCTGCGGAGCCAACCCCCGAGCCTTCGGTCGTCCCCGATCCGCCCTTGTCCTTCTTGCAGGCGGGCCCGATCACCAAGCACAGTCCAAGTAACGCCGTCGCGATTCGCATGCCGCGCATGTTACCCGCTATTACCCGCTGGGGTCTGGGCCTCGCTCTGGTTCTCCAGATCGCACACGCGCACGCGGCGCCCGACAC
>JAEYYV010000112.1 GCA_023428295.1 Pseudomonadota bacterium | reverse complement strand
TTCGTCGGCAGCGTCAGTTGTTTATAAGTGACCGGCACACGACCGCGATGTTCACGAGCTCACCTGCGCGTCCATCGGGTTCACACCGTCCCCTGCTCGAAGGCATGCGCGCCTGCGAACGGGTTCTCGCGGAAGTGGCGCACCGGATCCGCGAGGCCGGGCGTCATCTGCACGCGCACGGCCTCGCCGTGGCTCGTGCCGATCATCGAGCCATAGTAGCGATCGCGGGCGTCGATCGCCGCGAGCGCATCGGGCGCGCTGATCAGCGTGGGCGCATCGCCAGCGCGCCGCGAGATCTGACTCTGGTAGCACGCGATCGCACGCGCCTTGCGCGCGGCCACCGACGACGTGTCGATGATGAAGCTCGGCGTGATGCGGTGGCGCATCGCGTAGAACAGCACCTGCCGCGGCACGAAGCGCTCGCCCGCGTCCGGCGCGAACTTCTGTACGCCCGCGAAGAACACGGCGCGCCGCACGATCTCGCTCGCGGCCTCGTGATCCGGGTGCCGATCCTCGCTCGACGGTGCGAGCACGATCTCGGGCCGCCGCGCGCGCAGCACCGCGACGACCTTCGCGATCTGCTCCGTCGTGGGCGCGAGCTGCGTATCGGGGAGCTCGACGTTGTCGCGCCACGCGCAGCCGAGCTCCACCATCGCGGCTGCGGCCTCGCGTGCGCGCCCGTCGGGTGACCCGAGGCTCGCCTTCTCGCCGCGCGTGAGATCCACGATGCCGGTCGCATACCCGAGCTCGCCGAGCTTGCCCACGATGCCGCCGCAGAACAGCTCGACGTCGTCGGGATGTGCGCCAAACGCCAGCACGTCTACACCGAAGGTCACGGCAGCTCCTTCATCGACGGTCATGCCAGCTCCCTCATCGACGGTCATGCCAGCTCCTTCATCGACGGATCGAAGGGCGCGATCGCTGCGAGGACCTTCTCGACGATCGCACGATCGCCCATGCGCGCAGCAACGCATGGAAGGCCCAAGCGGCGTTCTTGCAACTGGCCGTCCGGCGCGACCCACGCACGTGCGCGGCGCACGGCGTCCACGAGCTCGACATCTTCGTACGCCGCGATCCGCTCGAGCTTGTTCGCGAGCTTGCGTATCGAGCGTTCGACCGACGTGCGTGTGCGCGCGAGCGCGCGCATCGCGGCTGCGCTCGTCGGCGCCGGGCTGGTCGGCGACGCGCTCTTCCGCGACGCGCTCTCCCGCGACGCGCTCTCCCGCGACGCGCTCTTCCGCGACGCGAGGATCTCGTCGTACGCGGCGAGAAACGGCGCGAGCAATCGCTGCGGGACGTCGGTGGTGCTGCCCGGACGAAGGCGCGCGAGTACGTCCTCTTCACTGCCCGCGAGCTGCGACGCGTCGAGGCCCACGCGCGCGAGCGTACGGCGCGAGCGCTCGTCGACGAGGCGAACATGCGCGCGCTCGAGGACCAGCGGCATCGGCCGGTCGAACGCCTGGTACAGCGGCGGCAGCTGCGCGAAGTACGCGAGCTCCGCGGGGCCGCCGACGTACGCCGCCGTCGGCAACAGCGTGTCTTGCACGATCGGCCTCAACAGCGCGCTCGTCGAGCACGCCATCGGATCGGCTGCGAGCATGCGACACACTGCCGCGCGATCGAAGTCCGCATCGAGCCGCACGCGCGGACCGCTCGCGCCGTCGGGATGCACGAACGACAGCGGCGCGCCGGGGCGCACGTGCACCGTGCTCTTGCCGAGCTTCGCGCACTGCGCGAGGAGCGCCGTGGAGATCGCCGCCGCATCGGTGATCGCGCGCTCGTGAATCGGCGCGACGATCGACGCGAGCTGCGGATCGCGCGGTTCGATCACCACGAGTCCCTCGTCGGCGAACAGCTCGCCGAGCAGGCCCGCGAACGCGTCGCTCCAGCGAGCGCCTTCGCGATAGTGCCGGCGCACGCGCTCGACATGCGCGACCGCGTCGGGCCCCGAGCCGAGCAGCTCCGCGAGATGCGCGACGCTTCCGTCGATGGCCGCGGGCAACGTCAGGTGCGCGATCGAGATGCGATTCGCGGCGTCGACGGGGACCGCGATCGTCTCGGTCGTCGCTCCGTGCGCGACCTCGCACGCCGCGATCTCGACGAGATCGTGATCCTCGGTTTGCAACCAGAACACCGGCACCACGGGCACGCCGGTCTCGGCGGCGAGCGTGCGCGCGACGACGATCGCCGACGCGGCCTTGTACAGGGTGTACAGCGGCCCGAGGAACAAGCCGACCTGCTGGCCCGTTACCACGGCGGCGGCGCCCGATGCGAGCGCCGCGAGGTTCGCGTCACGAGCGGCGCTTTGCGCGAGCTTCGCGTTCTGCGCCACGAGCACGCGATGCACCTCGGGCGCGATCGCCCGACGAGCTCGCGTGACAGCACGCGCGCGAATCTGCGCGTCCACGTACGACCTACTTCCAGGTCGCGACGACTTTGGTCATCTCCGCCTTCCAGAACGCCTCGAAGCCCGGATCCTGAGGACCGAGCTTCATCGCGCGCGCGGCCGCCGCTTTGGCCTCCGCCTTCTTGCCCGTCTTCCACAGGATCTGCGCGTGCAGCCACTCGTTACGCATCGTCGGCTGGATCTGGATCGACTTGACCACGTACGCCTGCGCGCGCTTCGTGTCGCCTGCTCCGAACAGATAGTTCGCCGACATGAAGTGCGGGCGCCACGTCTGCGCGAGGTTCTCGTCGATCGCTTTGTTCACGTGCGCCGTCGTGTCGACCGCGATCGGCATCCGCACGCGGAGCGAGTCCCACTCGAGGTCGAGCGCCGTGCCGTTATCCGTCGTGTCGCTGAAGATGTAGGCGAGACGCTCGCGTGCCGGCGAGAGCGCCGTCGGCGTGACCTTCATGGTCGCGACGTCCTTCTTCGGATCGTGGTTCTGTCCCGCGTTTAGATCGCCGTTCAGTGCCGCAGTCCACTGCTTCTCGCCGGGGATCAGAAAAATGATGTAGCTGCCCGCCTTCACCGGCGTGGTGCCGAACTTGAAGTCACGCGAGGCAGTGAGCTTGGTCGCCGCGTTCGCACCCGCGCGCCACGACTTGTCCCACGGCACCACCCCACCCCAGATCTTGCGACCCTTCGCGGCCGGGCTCGAGTACTCGATCGCGAAGTCCGTGATGCCTACCCGCTGCTCCACCTTGGCCTTGGGGCTCAGCTGCGGAAGCTCGAAGTTCTCCTCGGCAGAGCTCACCCCGGGAAGGGCGAGGCAGCCCACGACGATCAACGAAGATAGGAATTTCATCGGCCGCAACTACAGCCGTAGTAGCGGGAAAATTCCAGCACTCGCTGACTTTCTTTGCACCGCGGAACACTTCGTCACGAGGCGGGTTCGTCTGACGACGAGCTCGGGCTCGGCGCCGGCAGCTCCTTGCGCGCCTTGCACGAGAGAATCACGGGCTGCTTCTTGCGACCGATCAATCGGTAGCGCGTGGCGACCTCGCGATAGTCGCGCTGCGCGCTGGGATCGGCATCCACCTCGCGCGTGAGCGTTCCGACGATCTGCACCGTCGCCCCTTCGGGCACGAACCGCACGCGCGAGCGAAACAGCGCGTAGTCCGGCTTCGCGTTGCGCCGCAGATCCGACGGATGATCGAGCGCCGGCGCGTCGAGCAAGTACACCTCCGCACCGCCCACGCGAATCGTGACATCACCCGCGGTGACATCGAGCTCGTTGCCGTACACGCGCTGATCGATCAAGCGCCACGCCGAGCTCGCAGTGTCCGCGTACGTTCGATACACGGTCACCTCGTACAGCACCGACGGCGCCCCGCCGCCCGGCGTCTCGAGCGCCTGGCTCGCGGGCGAGACGACGCCGGTGATCCGTCCGTACGCGCCTTCGGCGAAGTCGCTCGGCGACAGCTCCGGCGCCGCACGAAACAAGCCCGCGAGGTTTCCGCCCATGCGATTGAGCGCCACGACCACCGACGCGGTGCCGACGCCGAGCGAGGCGAGCATCGCGATCAGCCAGAACACCAACCGACTATGCCCGCTTCCTCGGACCGCGACCACTGCCGCGACTCAGCGCGCTATGTAGCGCGCTACTCGGGTCGCTACGGAGAACACCCCATCGCAGCGATCACGTTCTAATCCAAGGAGGGTGAATTGGCGACAGCTGCGGCGCGGCCCAAACTGCCACGGCGCTGCGAAAACACCACGCTGCGAGAACACCACGGCGCTGCGAGAACACCACGGCACTGCTGAAAGCAGGCGCTCACGCATCGATCACAGTCGGGACACCCCGTCACAGCGATCACGTTCAAACTGAGTTCTAACAGGCGTTAGAACTCAGTTTGAACGGATCTTCCTCAGGAGGGGTGGACATTGCGACAGCCGCGGCGCGCCGAGAACACTGCCGCGGCGCTGCGAAAACATCACGGCGCGGCGAAAACACCACGGCGCTTCGAAAACACCACCGCACCGCATCGATCAGAGTCGGGACACCCCCCATCACAGCGATCACGTTCAAACGGAGTTCTAACAGGCGTTAGAACCTGGTTTGAACGGATCTTCCTCAGGAGGGGGTGGACATTGCGACAGCCGCGGCGCGCCGAGAACACTGCCGCGGCATGGGCGAGAACACTGCCGCGGCCCGGCGAGAACACTGCCGCGGCGTGGCGAAAACAGACGCGGCGTGGCGAAAACAGACGCGGCGGCGACAACACCACGCACCGACCGTGACCACAGGTGCGTTCGAACTGTGTTCTAACAGGCGTTAGAACCTGGTTTGAACGGAGTTTCCTCAGGAGGGTATCCGTTTTACTTCTTCGACGGCTTCGCGGACTTCGCGGGTGCGGACTTCGTCGGTGCGGACTTCGCGGGTGCGGACTTCGGCGCTGCGGACTTCGGCGCTGCGGACTTCGGCGCTGCGGACTTC
>JAEYYV010000029.1 GCA_023428295.1 Pseudomonadota bacterium | reverse complement strand
CAGGGCATTGATATCGGCATCTCGGGCGCGCCGTGGTCGGGACCCGCATCGTCGGCACCGCATCGTCGTCGGGCGCATCGTCGGCGGGCGCATCGTCGGCAGGCGCATCGACGGATCCCACAGCGCCGATCGCAGGAACGCTGTGGGGCACTGATCAACGCGCGCAGCTGTTCCACGGTGTCGATCGTCTTCGACGTGAGCGGGTGCGCCACGCGCGCATGATAGCGCTCACGCCTTGGGCAAGATCGCGGTCCGATTGTGCCGACCCGCCGGCACCCACGTCGCGTCCTGCGCTGGATAGTGAATCGTGCGGATCGCCGCCTGCGTCGCGGGCTCGAGCAAGTACGTCTGAAACGCGAGTGCGCCCGTCGTGTTGATCCGGAACGTCGGCTCCGGCTTCACGAGCACCGACACCATCATGCGGTGCAGCAGCGGATCATCGATCACGAGCGGCTCGAGCGGCCGCGTGCCGATCGTGCGCAAGAACGGCGTGAGTCCCCACAGCGTGTACGCACCGCGCGACACCGCTTCGGCGATCGCCGCGTCCTTGGACACCTTCGCCTCGACGAGCCAACCCTCGCGCGGCGGTTTACCGATCGCGTTCCACAGGATCTCCGTGAGGTACCGAACGCCCTCGGTCTCGTTGATCAAGTACTCGCTGCGCGACTCCGCGATGCGCCGAAACGCCTCCGCGAGATCACCGAGCCCGCGCACCTTTGCCGGATCGCTGGGCGGACCGACGAGCACCATCTGGTTGCTGAAGATCATGCGCGGCCACTCGCCGCGACCGTCGAGCACGAACGCCTCCGCATCGCGATGCCCGTAATGCGAGATCACGAGATCGACGTCCCCCGCGCGCGCCTGCTCGTACACCTGCGTCCCCGTCGTGACCTTCACGCGATACGTGGTCGCCTTCTGAAACCGCTCGACCAGCGCGGGCAACAGCGCGCCCTCCACCGCCGTCTTCACGCTCGCGACGCGAACGAGCATCGGATCATCGGGCGGCTGCGGTGCCGGGGCAGGGCGCGCGAGCGGCTCGGCGGGCGCGACCTTCTCGCTCGAGCACCCAGACGCCCCCACCGCCACCGTCGTCGCCACCGTCGTGGCCGCTGTCGCGGCTGCTGTCACGACTGCGGTACCTGCCAGGAACTGCCGTCGATCCAGCGTCATGCGCCCCTGGTCAGGCATCCCTCGCAGCGAGTCCACGGCCATTTGTTTGTCCCATCCGCCGCCGAGCGGGACGATGCGGCATGCGCCGCTCTCTCGCCATCGCCGCCGTCGTCACCCTCGCGTCCTCGCACGCGCAGGCTGACGATCTCGCGATCGGCGCATCCGTCGGCGCGGGCGGCCAAGGCGACGCTGGCTACGGCGCGCTCGAGCTCCGCCTCGACGCCGAGTGGCGCGGCATCCGGCTCGGCCTCGGCGGTCGCGCGGTCTGGGAAGGCGGCGCGCTCCGCACGCGCGAGTGGTCGCGCCCCCTCGATGCGATCGCGCTGCTTCGCCACCTCGAAGCGCACCTCGGCCCCGCGGCGCTCGCCGCCGGTGCGCTCGCGCCGTCCACCCTGGGCCACGTCGCCGACGGCTACCGCGCTGCCCTCGACGATCGCCCGCGCACGGGTGCACGTCTCGCGATCGCGACGCGCGGCCTTCCCGCACGCGATCGTGATCGTCACAGCGACAGCAATAGCGACCGCGATGGCCGCGATGGCCGCGATGACCGCGATGACCGCGACGACCGCGACGTCGACATCGGCATCGACATCGAGGCGCTCGTCGAGATCGACGACGTGCTCGACCCCGCGCTCGTCGGCGGCGCGCTCGCATGGCACGTCACGCCCGCATGGGGCCTCCGCACGGCAACGGCGGTCGATCCCGCGACCTCGCGCGTGGCGATCGAAGCGGGCGCCGCGCGACGCTGGGAGCGCGACGACTCGCGCCTCGAGCTGGGCGCATCGCTCGTCACCGAGCGCTGGCTCTCCACCGGCGCCACCCCCGCGAGCAAGCTCGGCGGTGGCGCGGTCGGCTTCGCGAGCGCAGCCTTCGATCGCGCGCACGCACGATGGACGGTCGATGCAGACCTTCGCGTCGGAACCGGCACGAACGGCGCAGCCTTCGGGCCGCTCTATCGCGCCGAGCGCGCCCCGTCCGTCAACGATGCAAACTCCGCGATGTCCACGCCCGCGATCCTCGACGATGTTCACGCGGGAGTCGGCGGCGGCCTCCGCGCGAGCGTGACGTCCGACCGCGGCTGGCTGTCGCTCGGAGGTCGCTGGCGCCCCGGCCTCGGCGCGCTCGGCACGCTCACCGCGGGCGCGCCGATGGGCCGTTACCTCCAAGCCGCTGGTTGGATCGCAGCGACCCCGCGCGCAACCGCCGGCGCCGCCGAGCTCCGTGCGGTGTGGGCCACGCACTACTCGAGCTCGCTACAGCTCGCGCGCATGTACACGGGCGACGCGATGACGAGCGCGCTCGCACCCGCATGGAGCGCGACAGTGTGGTTCGGCGTCTCGACGCGCTAGCACCACGCGATCAACACGCGATCAACACGCGATCGGCCAGCGTGTGCCAAGCGCGTCCCGTCACCCACGCTTGATCGTGGTGCATCGTGTTCGCGCGTGTCGCTGTTCGATCATCTCAGGGTCGAGTGGTTACACGGGGCGACAACTCACGTGAGGTTCGCGACGCGCAGTCGTCGCGAGCGATCGTCGCAAACGCTTGGCGATGCTCACTGGGCG
>JAEYYV010000004.1 GCA_023428295.1 Pseudomonadota bacterium | reverse complement strand
AGGCATGGCCAAGCACGTTGCGGACGAGGTTCGAGACGCTCATGCCCAGCTCCTGCGCACGCTCCCGCAGCTCGGACTCGAGGCTCTCGGGCACGCGCGTGTGGATCACCCGCTCCTTGCGCTCGGGCTCGTCGTCGGTCAGCTCGGTCGGCGTACGCTTGCGTGTCACGATGTGACACAGCATGTATCACGTCGTGATACGCGTCAAGCGGACATGGGCGAGGCACCGCTGCCTCGACGAGGAGCGGCCATGGACCGCATCGGAGACGCCTCCTCGGCGCCGTCTCGATGCAGGGCCCGAAAACGAGCTGAGGCTGCCTTGCGGCAGCCTCGTATCGTGCGCGGAGGGGGACTCGAACCCCCACGGTGTTACCCACTAGCACCTCAAGCTAGCGCGTCTACCAATTCCGCCATCCGCGCATCTAGTTGTCAGGGCCAAGAGAGGTAGCGTTCCACGTTCCGGCTGTCAAGCGCCCGTGACGCGTGCATAGTACTCGCTCGCGGATGTACTCGCCGGACCAGCCTAGCCCCGCTCCGCCATTGTCGCGAGCGAGCCTCGTGATCGGCTTGTACGCGGCCATGGCGCTCGTCGGGCTCCTCATCGCGGCTGGGCGTGGGGATCCCAATGTTTTCGTGTTCGGAGAGGCTCCCGCCTGGCTCTTGGGCGCCGGGCCGCTGGTCGGCGTGGCGGTGGGCCTCCTGGTCGTCTGGCTGTCGCGGATCGCGACCCGGAAGTGGCAGTGGGCGCGCGATCTCCATGGGAGCTTCAAGGATCTGCTGGGCCCGTTGACGGCGCGGGACATCGTGATCCTCGCGCTGGCGAGCTCGGTGGGGGAGGAGGTCCTGTTTCGGGGCGCGCTCCTGCCATGGCTCGGCATCTGGATACAGGCGGCGGTGTTCGCGGCGCTTCACATCGGACCTGGCAAGCGGTTCTTGCCGTGGACGGCGATGGCGCTCGTGATGGGCGTCGGGTTTGGCGAGCTGGCGGTGCAGACCGGAACGCTGGCGGCGCCGATCGCGGCGCACTTCATGATCAACTTCTTGAACCTGCGCCACATCGTCCGCACCGAAGTGGCTCGGCGGAATGCCGAGAAGTTGCTCTCGTCGTCGGCGGCTGCCTAGCCTCGGGGATGATCCGCAGCTGCGTGAAGGCCTGCATGGCCTGGGTGATCGCGTTCGTGATCGGGTTCGCGCTGATGGGAGTGGCGCGCGCGGACGAGACGTCGGCCACGGACAAGCTGCGCATCCTGTACTCGACACGGTTCACGTTCACCGAGGACGGGTTGCCGCTGATCACGGTGGAGATCATGGGTGGGAAGCGCGAGGCAAAGCTGCGCGCGAAGAGCGGCGTGGTGGTGCGGCCCGACGGGACGGGTGGAGCGGCAGTGGAAGCCGAGAGCGGTGATGCGTGGACGATCACGGCGGAGAACACGAAGCCGGCGGTGATTCACGAGTGGACCGTGGTGGAGACGTTCACACCCGACGACGCGACGGGCATCGCGGCGGCGATGACGCGCTGGAAGGATCGCGGGTTCGACCCGCGCCAGTTCGATATCGGCACGGTGTTCGGCGTGGATGGCGAGGTGATCGACACGCGCGAGGCGCGCATCGCGATCGATCCAGTCGCGAGCGGGAAGGGCAGTGCGCGCGCGAACGAGCACGCGAAGCGCTTTGGCGTTCAGACGCAGGTGCATCGCGACCTCGTACGCCGGCCGAGTGGAACCATCGTCGCGCGCGCGGGCGGCACGGTGATCAAGAACCCGGGTGTTCTGTGGTTCGCGCCGAAGAAGTCGGGCGAGACGCTGACGGTGGCCGATGTTCCGACGGGAACGGGCGGCTCGCAGATGGTGACCGGCAAGGAAGACCGCCGCTATTGGGGCGCGGTCTACGTGACGCTCGATCACGATGGCTCGCTCCTCGTGGCGAATGCGGTGCCCGAGGACAAGCTGCTCGCGGGTCTCGTGCCGGCGGAGATGTATCCCGATGCGCCGCCAGCCGCGCTCGAGGCGCAAGCGATCGCCGCGCGCACGGAGCTGTTGCAGAAGATCGGTCGGCGCAACCTGACCGATCCGTTCCTCTTGTGCTCGACGCAGCAGTGCCAGGTGTACGCGGGCGCCGGCAAGGAGGATCCGCGCACGACGAAGGCCGTCGAGCGGACGCGCGGCATCGTGCTCCTTCGCGACGGCGGCGGCATGGTCGACGTTCGCTACAGCGCGTCGTGCGGCGGCCACACCGAGGACAACGACGCGATCTGGGGCGGCGAGGCGGATCCGTCGCTGCGCGGTCGCGATGACAACGCGAAGGCAAACGTCTCGCGCGTGACGGACGCGACGATCGGCGACTTCCTCGCCGAGGATCACGGCGCGTGGTGCAGCAAGCCCAAGCTCGGACAGAAGAGCTTTCGCTGGACGGAGCGCATCCGCGTGGACGATCTGTCGGCGCGTCTCGCGATCGACTATCCGGAGATCGGTCGCGTGAAGTCACTCGCGCCGAAGAAGCGCGGCGTGTCGGGGCGCATCGGCGTGCTCGCGATCAAGGGCGACAAGGGCAGCGTCGACATCACGGGCGACCTCAAGATCCGCCGCACGCTCGGCGGTCTGAAGTCGTCGCTGTTCACGGTGACGCGCGAGGGCGACACCTTCGTGGTCCAAGGCGGGGGCTTCGGTCACGGCGTCGGCATGTGCCAGATGGGCGCGATCGGAATGGCGGGCGCGGGTCGCACGCACGACAAGATCCTCGCGCACTACTACCGCGGCACGCACATCCACCGTCTGTACTAACCCCAGAGCTCGGTTGTGTCGATCCGACCAACCGAGCTCGCAGGGATGTTGGGGTGGCGAGTCTTCGAGCCGGGGACCCAAAGGAAATAGACGGGTGAGCGCGAATGCGCGAACCCCGAGAACCACGAGGAACACTGACGTTTGAACAGACGACGTCTGGTCAAACGAAGTGATCCTTGGGGTTAGAACCGACCGGACAGCGACACGCCACCACCACCGCCGCCGACGAACGGAACCACCGTGGTCTCGCGCGAGCGCAGATAGAGGATCGTCGTCGGAACCGCGAGGACGAGCCCGGCGCCGCCGATGATCGCCGACAGCTTCCAGAACTGCGTGACCTTCTTCTGATCGTCGACGACGTCCGTGTAGTAGGCCGTTCCGGAATCGTCGAGCGCCTGCTGCACCTTGCCGTTGTAGATGATCGACGCTGCGCCGAAGCCGACGCCCGTCGCGAGCAAGAGACCCGTCGGGACCGCGAGCGCGTAGAACGCGGTCGATGATCGTCGAGGCCGCGTGGCCGGCGGTGCGTACGTCGTCGGTGCCGTGATGGGCGCGGTATCGACGGGCTGCGCGAGTGACGCCGTCGCTCGCACCTCGGCGAGCGTGTTGCCGTAGCGGTCGAGCACGTCCACCGATGTGCCCGACGCATTCGTGACGGTCGCAACCCGATCGGCGAGCGGCACCGACGTCTCGCCGCTGCGGACGGTTCGTGCGAGCGCGAGCGGATCGCTGATCACGCGGACGCGCACGTCGCGATCGCCGAGCCGTTCGGCGGTGACATCGAGCGGGCCGTTCGCGGTGATGAAGCTCTTCGCCGCGTCGAACGGTGCGCGCAGCTTGGGCGATGCGCCCGCGTCGAGCGACGCTGTGGGCTCGAGGGCGAGCCACGCGCGGTAGTACTTCTCCGCGTCGTCGGTCTTCCCGAGCGCGACGGCGGACGCGCCGAGCAGCTTGTAGAGCTCGCGCATCGCGAGCGGTGCGTTGCCACCTCGCTCGAGCGCTGCGATCAGCAGGCGCTGCGCGTCGTCGTAGCGAACCTCTTCGATCGCGAGCTTCGCCGGGCCGAGCGTGTCGTCGGCATGCGCGAGCGAGCCCGACAGCAGCAGTACGAGCAGCGCGCGTCGGATCACCACGTCAGCTTACCGAGGTTCGTGCGTTGACCGTTCTCGATGACGACCGTCTTTGTCTGCGCGCGTCCATCGTCGAGCACGGCGCGGACCGTGTGCTTGCCCGCCGCGACGCGGTGGTTGAAGAACGGTGTCTCGCCGAGGCGGTTGCCGTCGAGGTAGATGACGGCGAACGGAGACGAGTCGACCGACAGGTGCCCTTCTCCGACCGGCTCTGTCTTCGCGGGGCGCGAGGGCTTCTGGTCCACCCGTTTCGCCTCGACGGGTCTCGTGTCGACCGGCTTCGTGTCGGCGGGCTTCTGCTCGGCTCGCTTCGCGTCGACGGGCTTCGTCTCGTCGTCGTCAGACTCCGGCTCGCCCCTCGCATCGGCGGTCGCGTCGACGCCGTGGAGCTCGTCGCGCATCGCTTCCATGCGCTTGCCCCACTTCGCGAGCGACTCGGCCGACTTCATCGCGTTGTCGATGCCGCCGCTGCTCATCGACTCGAGCGCGTCGCGCGCGCGGCCGAGACGGTTCTCGACGGACTCGTCCGGACTGGGGCTCGGCGCATTCGCCTGGGGCGAGCGCGTCACGGCGATCGCGACGATCGCGCCGGCGAGCACGAGGCCGCCCGCGATGATCCACGGCGCCTTCGACCGCGCCGGCAGCTCGGAGGCAGCGCGTTCGCGCTTCGTCGGTGGTGGAAGCGTCGCGTCCGGCGTGGGCTCGTGCGTGTGCGCCGGTGGGAGCGTCGCGTCGGGTGGGCTGTCCGCGGCTGGCTCGCGACGCTCGACCGCCTTTGCATCCGAGCGCAGCCGCACCGTCGAGCCGGCGCCCGTGCGCATCGGACGGAGGTCCGTCGTCGAGCCCGCTTTGTCCTCGATGGTGTCCGCGGCGGTGGGTTCGAGCGACGGCTGCGAGCGGCGCGCGACCGCGCTCGCGATCTCGCGCTGCCGCCGCGCGAGCACATCTCCGCAGCGGCGCCGCACGAAGTCGGCGATCTCGCCCGCGTCGAACGCGCCACCGATCGGGTCGACGGCGTTGCGCAGCGCTTCGCCGAGCGCGCGTGCGCTGCGAAAGCGCAGGCTCTTGTCGCGCGCGAGCGCAGCGCCGATCACCGCGTCGATCGACGCCGGGAAGCCGAACGGCGCGAGCAGTGGGATCGGCGCTTCGGTGATCGCTTTCCAGATCAGAAAGTCGGTCTCGCGATCGAACAGCGCTTTGCCCGTGAGCGACTCCCACAGCACGACGCCGAGCGCGAACACGTCGGAGCGCGCGTCGATCTCTTCGCCCTGGATCTGCTCGGGCGACATGTACGGCAGCTTGCCCTTGAGCACGCCCGTTCGCGTGCGCGGACCGTCCTTGAGCATCTTCGCGATGCCGAAGTCGAGCACCTTGCACGTGCCGTCCGTGGTGACGAACAGGTTCTGCGGCGACACGTCGCGATGCACCACGGGTGTCGCGTTGCCGTCGAGGTCGCGCAGCTCGTGCGCGTAGTGCAGCCCGTCGCACGCTTGCGCGATCACGCCAGCGGCGAGGCGCAGCGTCTGCGTGTCGCGCGGCAGCTTCTTCACCAGCTCGCTCCACGGAACACCGTCGAGGTACTCCATCGCGAGGAACAGATCGCCGTCTGCTTCGCCGAGCTCGTGGACCTGACAGATGTTGGTGTGCGCGAGTCGCGCGGCGATGCGTCCCTCGTTGAGGAACATCTCCGCGAACAGCTTATCCTCGGCGAGGTGCGGGAGGATCCGCTTGATCGCGACGAGCCTCGCGAAGCCACCCACGCCGTGCAGTCGTCCGACGTAGAGCTCCGCCATGCCGCCCTTCGCGAGCTCGATCAAGAGCTCGTAGCGACCGACACTCTCGCCATGTGGCGCGGCTCCCACAGAACCGATGGTAGCTCAGCTCTTGACGACGATCTCGGCGTTCGGAGCGAGGGTGATGCGTGTCCCACCTCCGCCCGGTGCGCGCTCGATGAGCCGAGGGCCGGCGAGCCCGGCGTCGACGAGGTCACGGCGACAGCGCGAGATCAGCATGTTGATCTCCGGGCGACTAACCGCGGGGTTGCGCGGCCACACGACGGAGCGAACCGTGTCGTCGTCGACAAAGTCGCCGGCGCGATGGCCCTCGGGTGGGCAAAGCAGCGCGTTCAACAGATCGAAGCGTCGATCGCTGAGGTACACCGCGCGCTCGCCGGTCGCCATCGTGAACACGACGCGACCGCCGCGCGGCAGCATCTCGATCTCCACGCGCGTCGGCAGATCCGTGCCTGTGGCGACGGCGGTGGTCGCAGCGGCGCGATCCTCGGCGATCACGAACGACTCACCGCGGCACGCGAGCGTGTCGCCCGTCACGAGCGGCTCGAGCACGCCTTCTTCGAGCGCCTCGCCGTTCTTCTCGGCCTTGCCGGTACGCAGCTCGACAAACAGCTCGCCACCGACGACGTGAAGGGCGAGCAGCTTCTCGGGCCACTTCTTCACGATCAGATCGTCCGTGTCTCCGCCGCCGATCACGAACGGTGTATGCGCGATGCCAAAGCTGCCACCGCGCTCGCGCTCGAGGACAAAGCCGCCGCGCTTGTCCCGATCGGGCGGCTGCGCCTCGATCTTCGCGGTGAGCTCGAGGCCCGGAATACCGAGCACGTCGCCATCGGCGAGCAGCTGCGGCTTGTCGCTCGGCTTGCCGTTGATGTCGATGGGGGCGCGACCGAGCGGTACGCACTCGACGCCCTCGGCGGTGATTCGCACCAGCGCGTGGCGGCGGCTGACGCTCGGATCGAGCGTGACGAGATCACAGTCCTTCTGGCGACCGACGAGCACGCCGCTCGGACCGACGCGGCGCGAGGGTCCATCCCGCATGACGAGAACGCAGCGCAGTCGCGGAGGCTCGATCGGCACGACGTGGAATGGTAGCGTGACGGCGTGCGCTCCGCGCTGGTTCTCGCGATCTCACTCGCGGCATGCGAGCCGGACTACAGCGGCACGGCGTTTCGGTGCGACGACGCGCACGGCTGTCCCGACGACCAGACCTGCGTGTACGGCCGCTGTCGCCGCGGCGGCGCGGTCGGTCGCGTGCAGTGCGGCGCTGCGCTGTGCATGGAGTCCGAGCAGTGCTGCTCGTCGAGCATCGCCGGCACGCGATGCATCCCCGCCGGCGACGTGTGCGACGGAAAGTCCGCGCTGTGCGACTCGCTCGACGACTGCCAGGCGGGCGACGCGTGCTGCGTGAACGAGACCGCGGCGTGCGGCGAGAGCTGCCCGGAGAACGAGCAGCAGTGCACGACCGACGACGATTGCCCCGCGGGGACCGAGCCGTTCTGCTGCGACACCGGTCAGCCGTGGAAGCGGTGTCGGCGCGCTTCCTGTTGATATGCCTTCGCGGACTTGATGTCGGCCTGATGTCGGGGCCGGCCGCAGGCACTCCGTAGGATGGGCACCCATGAAGAACCTCCTCTCGGTCGCGCTCGTCTTGCTGGCGTCGCTCGCTGCTTCTGCGTGTGACGACAACGCTACCTGCGAAGGCGATCACTGCGTCTGCACTCCCGGCGGCGCGTGCACCATCGACTGCACGCCGGGCGCACCGGAGTGCCACATCCAAGCGGCACCGGGGCAGCCGGTCGACGTGAACTGCCAGAACAACGCCGAATGCCACGTGGAGTGCTCGCAGGCGAGCTCGTGCAATGTCGATTGCGGCGGCAGCATCGACTGCGATGTCACGTGTCCCGCGACGGGATGCACCGTCACGAGCTGCGTCGGTTGCGACGTGACATGCGGGCTCGGTGGGATCGCGACGCACGCCGGCACCACCGCGACCTGCCCCTAACACTCGTTCATACGGTAGGAGCGCTACGCTGTGCGCATGGCCTTGGGCCGCGCACTTCGCCATCGCAACTACCGGCTGTTCTTCGCCGGTCAGGGCATCTCCCTCGTCGGGACATGGCTGACGAAGTTCGCGATCGCGTTCATGGCGTACAAGCTGACCGGCTCGGCGCTCATGCTGGGGCTCGTCGCGTTCGCGAGCAACGCGCCCACGCCGCTGTTCTCGCCGATCGCGGGCGTGCTGATCGACCGTTGGAACCGCCAGCGCGTGATCATCGCGACGCAGATCTTCGCGGGCCTGCAGTCCGCGGCGCTCGCCGTCTTCGCGTTCGCGGACGCGATGACCGTGTGGCACCTGATGATCCTCGGCGCGCTGCAAGGCGTGATCAACGCGTTCGACATGCCGGCGCGGCAGTCGTTCCTGCGCGAGATGATCGATGACCCGGGCGACCTGCCCAACGCGATCGCGCTGAACTCGGCGATCGTCAATATCGCGAAGCTCGCGGGCCCGATGTTCGCGGCCGCGCTCGTCGGTCTCGTCGGTGAGGCGTGGTGCTTCGCGATCGATGCCTCGTCGTACATCGCCGTGGTCTCCTCGCTGGTCGCGATCCGCGTGCGTCCATCGCTACCGAAGGAGCGCGGCTCGGTGCTCGCGCAGCTCCGCGCCGGCTTTCGCTACGTGCGGCAAACGCCGATCGTGCGCGACGTCCTCGTGCAGCTCGCGATCAACAGCGTGCTCGCGGGCGCGTATCTCCAGCTCCTGCCCGCCTTCGCCGCGGAGCAAGTCGGTCACGGTCCGTACACGCTCGGCATCTTGATGGCCGCGGGCGGCATCGGTGCGCTCGCGGGCACGATCTACTTGGCGAGCCGCACCACCGTCGAGGGATTGCGTCACGTCGTGCTTCAGAGCCGCATCATCCTCGGCGTCGCGATGATGCTGCTCGTCGTCGCCACCACCACGTGGCTCGCCGCACCCGTCGTGTTCGTCATGGGCTTTGGCCTCATGGTCCAACTCGCGGGCACGAACACGATCGTGCAAACCGTCAGCGACCCGGCGATGCTCGGTCGCGTGATGTCGATGTACGCGATCGCGAACTCGGGCGGCGTTCCACTCGGCGCGGTGATCGAAGGCTCCATCGCCGAGTACGCGGGCGCGGCCAACACGCTCGCGGGCGCGGGCCTGGTGGTCGTCCTCGTGACCCTGATCTTCCGCCGTAACACGTCGATGACAGCGTCCCACGATCCGTCGATCGACCAACGATCGTCGTCGGCAGCGTAGTATCAGGGCGCATGACCCAGCTCCTTCCGACGACGATGGTGGGCTCGTATCCACGCCCCGCATGGTTCACGCAGCAGCTCGCCGGCAAGGACGTGCTCGAAGCGTTCAAGGTCGCCTCGCACGCGGAAGCCTTTCACGATGCGACGCGCGTCGTGATCCAGGACCAGGAGATGGCGGGCCTCGACATCCTCTCCGACGGTCAGATGTGGTTCGACGACTACCACATGGGCATCGGCTCCTTCCTCTGGTACTGGCTCGAGCGCACGCGCGGGTTCTCGTCGGAGAAGCTGCCGCACCCCGCGCGCGCCAAAGCCAAGGGCCGCGATGTCTGGGCACTCGACGAAGCAGGTGGTGTCGCCGTCGAAGGCCCGATCGAGCGCGGCCCCGTCCGCATGGGCCTCATCTATCGCTGGGCACAGGCTCACACGCAGAAGCCGATCAAGGCCTGCATCGGCGCCGGCCCGGTCCAGCTCTCGACGCTCGCGCACTTTCGCACGGGCCCGATCAAGAACCGCTACGATCTCTCCCGCGCGCTCGCCGACATCTTCCGCGCCGAGATCGCCGACGTCGTCGAGGCCGGCTGCAAGTACGTCCAGCTCGAGGACCTCGGCGCGTGGATGCCGCACCTCTCGGGGGAGAAGGACTACGAGTGGGTCACCGAGATCGTCGATCGCACGATGTCCGAGATCCCAGCGGGCATCGAGCGCTCGTGGCACTTCTGCATGGGCAACGCGTGGGGAAACAAGCTCGAAGGCATGACCGCCGGTGGCTACCGGGAGATCATGCCGCACTATCACAGCGCGAAGGTCGACGCGTACGTCCTCGACTTCGCGTGTCGCGAGATGGAAGACGCGGACCTCTTGCGCGCGCTGCCGTCCGACAAGCGCGCTCACGTCGGTGTGATCGACGTGCGCACGCTCGAGATCGAGCACCCCGAGCAGGTCGCCGAGCGCATCCGCAAGACGCTGAAGCACATCGAGGCGGAGCGCGTGACGCTCACCACCGATTGCGGCCTCAAGCAGCTGCCGCGCACGGTCGCGCTGCAGAAGCTTCGCGCGCTCGCCGACGGCGCCGCGATCGTGCGTCGCGAGCTGCGTTAGATCTACGCCGAACGAGGCTTCGTCGACACGAGGCCGAAGCCGAGGCCGATCACCATCGCGCCCGCCGAGCCGACGAGGATGCCGAGCTTCGCGGTGTCGAGGAGCACGCGGTCCGTGAACGCGAGCTGCGCGATGAACAGCGACATCGTGAAGCCGATGCCGCCGACGATACCGACGAGGGCGACGCCACTCGCGCGCATGTCAGCAGGCCGCGTGGCGATGCCGATGCGGCTCGCGAGGAGAGAGACGCCTGCGATGCCGATCGGCTTGCCGAGCGCGAGGCCGACCGAGATGCCGATGAAGATCCAGAGGCCGTCGCCGGACAGGCTCGCACCGCCGAACGCGACACCGGCGTTGGCGAGCGCGAAGACCGGCATGATGACGAACGCGACCCACGGGTGAAGTACGTGGACCAGGCGCTCGACGGGGGAGATGGCCTCTTTGCGCGCGGCGTTGATCGCGTCGAGTCGCTCGAGCAGTGCGTGCCGATCTTGATCGTCGAGGTTCTCGAGTTGTGTGCGCGTGGTCTGCGCGAAGCCCGATGGACCGAACCACGGAAGCACCGGCGTCGCGAGGCCGAGGATCACGCCCGCGAGCGTGGGGTGGATGCCACCGATGTACATGCCGGCCCACACGACGACGCCAGGCACGACGTAGAGGAGCGTGGTGCGCACGGCGGCCGCGCGCATCGCGAACGCGCCGGCGAGGCCGATCGCGGCGATGCCGAAGCCGTGCACTTCGATGCCGCCGGAGTAGAAGATCGCGATGACGACGATCGCGCCGATGTCATCGATGACGGCGAGCGCGAGCAGCAGGACTCGCTGGGAGTTCGCGACGCGCGAACCGAGCAGGGTGAGCACGCCGACCGCGAACGCGATGTCGGTGGCCATCGGAACCGCCCAGCCAGCGGAGCCCGCCTTGCCCGTGTTGAGGGCCACGTAGATCAGCGCGGGGACGACCATGCCGCCGAGCGCAGCGACGAGGGGAAGCGCGGCGCGGCGCAGCGTCTGGAGCTCGCCCTCGAAGATCTCGCGTCGGATCTCGAGGCCGACGACGAAGAAGAAGATCGTCATCAGGCCGTCGTTGATCCAGAAGTGGAGCGGGCGCTCGAACGTGTACGCGCCGACCGTGAAGCCGATGTGCGTGTGCCACAGCGCTTCGAAGTCGTGGCTCCACGGCGAGTTCGCGAGGACGAGCGCGATGGCCGTAGCGACCATCAGCAGGATGCCGCTCGCCGCTTCGACCGCCAGGATGCGTTGAATCGGCGAAACGAGCGCACTCGCGACGGCGCGCGCGGGCTTCCAGGTTCCAGGGGGAGGCGAAGTTTCGGGCATGTGAGTGGCTCGCTGAAGCAGCGTTACGTGCCGGCGGCCCGACCGGCACTATCACCTACAGCGATGGTCGCTGCACCCGATCAGCGAGATAACACGGATCCGACGATCCGCGGAGGTGGCCGGCGGAGCTACTTCGCCGACGCGACGAGCTTGACGAGCGCGACCGTGCGCCAGTCCTCGAGGTCGCTGTTCAGCGCGAGCTTGTACGCGGCGCACGCGTTGGCGTTCTTGGAGCACGACTGACTCGCGAGCCCGTCCGAGCCGCCCGCCATGTTGCCGTTCGCGTAGTACCAAGTGGATCCCGACTTCGCCATCGTGCCGTTCGGGTAGTAGTACGTGCTCCCCGACTTCGCCATCGTGCCGTTCGGGTAGTAGTAGGTGCCGCTCGACTTGGCCATCGTCCCGTTCGGGTAGTACCAGGTCGATCCTCCCTTGGCCCTCGTGCCGTTGGGATAGTAGGCGTCGCCCATTCCGTTCGCGTTCTCGCACGCAGGCGCGAACATCGACGAGAGCGACGAGAGCGTTCCTTGCGACGTGTTCCCGCGCGCGATCTCCATGATCATCCAGAAGCTCTGACAGTCCGCGTGCCAGTCGGAGTACGGAACGCCGTTGGGGCGCTTCGGCGCCTTCCTGTCGTCACGCTCGTAACGATCATCGCGGCGATCATCGCGATCGCGACGGCGGTCACGGCGATCGTCCCGGCGATCGTCGCGCGCGTCTTCGAGCTCGTCCTGCGCGACGCGAAGCAAGCGGTCGACCTTCTCGGGGCAGCGCTCGTGCACGCGCACCGAGCGCAGGCGCTTGTTCGCGCGACCCTCGGATCCATCCTTCAACATGTTCTCGATGGCGACGAGCTCGTCGAACATCGCGCGCCGACACTTGCCGCCTTGATCCTCGACGACGTCGATCGCGTCCTGAACAGACTCGAGCGCGCGCCGCTTGTCCGCCTGCGCACCACCCGTCATTGCCATCGTGCCAAGTACTCCGATCACCAACGCGTGCATCTTCATGCTGAAGTCTCCTGATTAGATGACGCTGGCCGTAGGCAATCTTTGCGCCGCGCCGCGAAGAAAGTGATCGCGCGCGAAGTCTGCGAACGCTCGTCACGCGCGCCGACAGTTTCGGCCAACGCTGCGCCAAACTGCGCAGTGCAACTCGCAGGTAGCCGGCTAGGCGAGTTGCCAGCCCGCGTTGTGCACGGTTCTTCGAACGTCTATTCGCTCAGCGATCGGCTATTCGTCTCGCGCATTGATGCCAGGATCGCGATGCCGAGGACGCCATAGACGAGGACGTAGTACGCCGGCATGAGCGGATCGGTGTACGTCGCGTTGAGCCACTTCGAGATGAGCGGAGCAGCGCCACCCGAGAGCGCGAGTGACAGCGAGTACGCGATCGACATCGATGTCACGCGGGACCGGAGTGGGAAGATCTCGACGAGCATCGCACCCTGAAGTCCGAGCGCCATTCCCAGCGGAACCGCGAGGATGATCTGACCCATCATGAAGGTGCCGACGCTGCCGGTCGTCATGATGTGGAGCGCGGGGACGACCGCTGCCATCATCACGATCTGCAGGATCACCATCAGTCGACGCCGCCCGACCCTGTCGGAGAGCCACCCGCCGAGGGGCTTCGCGAACAGCACGGCGAACAGCGACAACGTATTCGCGAGCTGGAAGTCTGACGCGACGGCGTTGGCGACCTTCTTGCGCTCGTCGACGACGAACTGGAACACGAGGTAGTACGCCGCGTTCGTCAGGGCGACGATGCCAAACGTCTGGAGAATTGGCTTCCAGTCCGCGACGAGAGACTTGAGCCACGGTGCACGCTCGGCCGCCGCTTTCTCGGCGAGCTCCGACTCGTGAATGCCGGAGCGCAGAAACCAACCGGCGACACAGAGGAGAACGCTCGCGATGAAGGGGATGCGCCAGCCCCACGCCGCGGCATCCGCGGGCCCGAGGATCCGATTGATGAGGTACGCGGTGAACGAGCCGAGAATGAAACCCAGAGTCGTGCCGGCGGCCGTCGACGACGAGATGAGCCCGCGCATGAGCGGGGAGGCGAGCTCGGTCGTGTAGACCATCGAGCCGGTGAACTCGCCGCCGAGCGAGAAGCCCTGAATGATCCGGCAGAGGATGAGCAAGATCGGCGCGGCGACGCCGATGGTGTCGTAGGTCGGCAGCACGCCGATCGTCAGCGTCGCGCCGCCCATGAGTGCGATCGAAACGGTCAGCAGCGCGCGACGTCCGATGCGATCACCGACCAAGCCGAGGACGACCGAGCCGATCGGACGACCGAGGAAGCCGATCAGCAGCGAGCCATACGCGAACAGCGTGCTGGCCGTCGGATCGTCCGCGGGGAAGAACAGCCTGCCGATGCTGACGACGAAGTAGCCGTAGACGGCGAAGTCGAACCACTCGAGGACGTTCCCGATGAGACCCGCGAGCGCGGTGCGAGCGGCAGACTGACGAGGCGCTGACACGCGCTCGACTGTAACCGCTCTGTGACGACAAACGCCCAGGCGATCCTGGTGAATCGCTGACACCCGCCCGCGCGTGACCGCACACTTGCGAGCGGCCCAGCGATTGCTCGGCGAAGGACCATGAAGCTTGGCCTCGCGCTCGCCGCCGTCGTGGCGATGGGTGGGTGCACGCTGGTGATCGCGGAGACCGCCACGTTCTACGCAGAAGACTTCGAAGCCGAGCTCCGTCTGACCTCGAACGTCGGATGTCCGTCGAGCCTCGTCGTTGGTAGCCCGCGCACGGTGACGGTGCTCGAGGACTCGGTCGTCGTCGATGGTCGCGTGTACGCCGCCGAGATCGAGGAGTCCGAGAACGGAGTCGCGCGCGTCGAGTTCACGATGCTCGAACAGTGGATGGTGTCAGGCCGCGCCGTCCCCGTGTCGATCTGGCTTCGCGGACGCGCGCGCCCGACCGCGCTCGACTTCGCCGGCACGATGTCATCGACGGCGCCGGAGCTCGCGGGCTGCCGCGTCGACGTGGAGCTCGTCGGCCGCTTGCCGACCTAGCCGTGGGGCAGCGTGATCGTCGCGGCTTCGCGCGCCATCCACGCCTGCATCCACGCGGTCGACTTGTAGCGGTCCCACTGATCGCACGCGATCGTGACCACCGGTCCGCGGATGTCCTCGCGCGCGGCGACGCGCAGCGCGGCCACGACGTTCACGCCCGTGGAGCCGCCGACGGTGAGGCCCTCTTCTTTGACGAGGCGCTCGACCATCGCGAACGCGTCGGCGTCGGTGACGGACTCCGCGGTGTCGAGCACGTCACGATGCAAGTTGCCGGGCACGGTGCCCGAGCCGATTCCCTCGACGGCGAACGGACCGTCGGGACCGAGCACGCCGGTGTTGACCCACGACGCGATCGAGCTGCCGACCGGATCCGCGAGCACCACCTCGATGTTCGTGTCGTGCTCCTTCAGGCGCTTCCCGCTGCCGGTGATCGTGCCGCCGGTCCCCGACGACGACACGAACGCGCCGATCGTCGGATAGCCGAGGCCCGCCATCTGCGCGAGGATCTCTTGCCCGGTGCCGGTGAACTTGTCGGTGCCGTAGTGCGCGTCGATGTTGGCCGGGTTGTGGAACTGGTTCGTGAGGAACCATCCGTTCTCCTCGGCCATGCGCGCCGCGACGTTCCGGAAGTTGTGCGGCTGCGTGAGCGGGCCGTTCTTGGTGATGATGACCTCGCTGCCGAGCTGGCGCAGCGCGATGCGCTTGTCGACCGCCATCTTCTCGGGGAGCACGCAGATCAAGCGATACCCGCGCGCACCGGCGAGTAGCGCGAGGCCAACACCGGTGTTGCCGGCCGTGCCCTCGATCATGGTGGAGCCTGGCTTCAGCAGGCCCTTGTCTTCGGCATCGAGGACGATGGCGCGCGCGGTGCGGTCCTTCACGGAACCACCCGGGTTCAGGTGCTCGCACTTGATGAAGACTTTGTTCGGGAGGCCGGCAGCGACCTTCTTCAGCTCGATCAGCGGCGTGTTGCCAATCGCCTGGATGACGTCCATGCACGGACCATACTCCACAAATCGGGCGATCCGCCGGCACTCCCCAGCGTTCGCGGCCGAGTGGGGCACCCATGCCCCAGGCGCACCAATCCAGTCGAGGAATTGGCGCGGCCCTGTTCACGCACATAGCGGGGGCATGAACTTCGATGCATTTGCACTGAGCATTTCGGGACGGCGCGACAACAACGAGGACGCGATCTGCGTCCAGCGAGACCTCGGTCTGTACGTCGTGGCGGACGGCATGGGCGGCTACGAGGGCGGCGAGGTCGCGAGCGCGCTGGCCGTGGAGGCGATCCACGAGCTCGTGCGGCGCACGGCGGGCGACGCGGACGTGACGTGGCCCTACAAGATCGATCCCGCACGGACGATCCACGAGAACGAGATCATGATCGCGACCAAGCTCGCGAACGATCGCATCTGCGCGCGTCGCGTGGGCGAGCTCGGCGAGATGGGCTCCACCGTCGCCGTCCTTCGCTTCACGCCCGAGCCCGCGAGCGATCGGGTCTGCGCGATCATCGGCCACGTCGGTGACTCCCGCGTGTATCGGATGCGCGACGGACGCGTGGAGCAGCTGACCGTGGATCACTCGCTCGCGAATCAGCTCCTCGCGGCGGGCATGACGCCGGGCGCGGACTTCGCGTGGCGCCACGTCGTGACGCGTGCGCTCGGTACGGCGAGCGGCGTGCCCGACGTGATGCGCGCGCATGTCATGCCGGGCGACGTGTTCCTCGTGTGCAGCGATGGTCTGTCCGAGGTGCTCTCGCCCGAGCGCATCGCGGAGCTGCTCGCTGCGCCCGCCGAGATCGCGTGTCGCGCGCTCGTCGACGCGGCGTACCTCGCCGGTAGCCGCGACAACATCTCGGCGATCGTGGTGCGCGCTTGCTAGCGCAGCGGGAACGCGAGCGCAGCGGCGAGCCACGCTCGACCACTTCGACGTGCACGGCGAGATCGAGAACCCATCGCTCGTGTAGCTGACCAGCTCGTTCTGCTGCGTGCCGACCTTCCTCGGATTGTTTACGATGGCGAAAGAATGGATCGCGTGCTCTCCCTCACCGTGTTCCGTCGGGTCGCCGAGCTGCGCAGCTTTTCGGCTGCCGCACGGGACCTCCAGCTGTCCAACGCGGCGGTCAGCAAGCATGTCGCAGCACTCGAGGAGCGCGTGAAGGCGCAGCTGCTCCAGCGCACGACTCGGCGCGTGGTCCTCACCGCCGCCGGCACGGCCTATCTCGAGCGAGCCGCGCGCATCCTCGACGAGCTCGACGATCTCGATCAGCGCGCGACGGGCGCCACCGCTGCGCTGTCGGGCCGCTTGCGCATCAACGCACCGCTGTCGTTTGGCATCGTTCACGTGATGCCGCTGATCGAGACGTTCGCAAAGAAGTGGCCGGATCTCTCGCTGGACGTGCAGCTCACGGATCAGATCGTCGACCTCGTCGCGGAGGGCGTGGATGTCGGCATTCGCGTCACGCGATCGATCGCCGACTCGTCATCTCTCGTGGCGCATCGCGTGGCGCGCGTCGGCTACGTGGTGTGCGCGGCGCCGAGCTACCTCGCGAAGCGCGGCGTGCCGAAGACGCCTGCTGACCTCGCGGATCACGATTGCATCCTCTACGACACGCCGGAGTGGACGCTCGTCCATGGCGACCGCGCGTCGCGCGTGACGGTGGGCGACAAGCTGCGCATCAACAACAGCCTCGCGATTCGCGATGCGGTCGTCGCCGGCATGGGCGTCAGCATTCTGCCCGTACCCTACGTCGACGAGCATCTCCGCAAGAAGAGGCTGCGCGCGCTCTTGCCGCAGTACACCGTGCAGCCGGCCACCGTTCACGTGGTGTACGCGAAGCAGCGCCACACGTCCGCGAAGATCCGCGCGTTCGTCGATCACGTGCGCGATGGCTTCGCGCGCACGCGGTGGGGTCAGTCCTCGTGATCGACCGCGCCACCGTCGTGGACGAAGCCGTGCTTGCGCGCGAGCGAGCGGAGGTACTTGCGATCGAGCCCGGCTTCGCGGGCGGCCGCCGAGAGGTTGCCCTGGCATCGCGCGAGGACGTCGGCGACATAGCGTCGCTCGAGATCGTGAAGCACCGCGGTCTTGGCCTCGTGATAGGGCAGGTCGCTGCGCACGGCAATGCCATCACCGGCGAGCGCGGTGGCTTCGATGCGCACGGTGAGCTCGCTGAAGCGCTTCGCCCCCGGCGACAGCGCGATCGCGCGATCGATCACGTTGCGCAGCTCGCGAACGTTCCCGGGCCAGCCGTGCGCGAGCAAGCGCTGCAGCGTCGGACCGTCGGGGCCTTCGTCGGCCAAGCCGCGCCGCCGCGACAGCTCGCGCACGAGCAGCGGGATGTCCTCGCGACGATTGCGCAGCGGCGGCAGCACCACGCGTACAACGGCGAGACGATAGAGCAGATCGGGACGGAAGCGACCGGCGGCGACTTCCCCGTCGAGATCATCGCGCGACGCGGCGATCACGCGAACATCGACGGGCCGCTCGAGGTCGCTGCCGAGCGGACGCACCACGCGCTCCTCGAGC
The DNA here is from genome assembly GCA_023428295.1 of Pseudomonadota bacterium. Classification (GTDB taxonomy): domain Bacteria; phylum Myxococcota_A; class Polyangia; order Haliangiales; family Haliangiaceae; genus JABFXX01. The sequence goes on along the minus strand of JAEYYV010000004.1, from coordinate 20,621 downwards.
ACGCGCAAGAGCCGCGCTTGCACCGTGGGCGTGATCTTGCCGAGCTCGTCGAGGAACAGCGTGCCGCCATCTGCGCGTGCGATCTGGCCGGTGCGTCCCGTCATCGCGCCCGTGAACGCACCGCGCACGTGACCGAACAGCTCGCTCTCGAGCAGGCTCTCGGGCAACGCGCCGCAATCGACGGCGATGAAGCTGCCCTTGCGGCGCGACGACGCGTCGTGCAGCGCGCGGGCGACGACCTCCTTGCCCGTGCCCGTCTCGCCTTCGACGACGACCGTGGCATCGGAGCCGGCGACACGCTCGAGCACCGCGAACACCTCGCGCATCGCGAGCGATTCACCGACGAGCTCGCCAAACTTTCGCGCTTGGCTCGGCGGAATCTCGAGCGGAGCCGCCTCCGGCTCGATCCGCATCGGCGTGCGGGCGACGAGCAGCACGGCGCCGGGCGGCAGCGTGATCTCGCCGGTCACGCGCGAGCCCTCGAACCACGTGCCGTTGCGCGATCCGAGATCGCGGACCACGAAGCGGCCATCGAGCGCGCGGATCGCGACATGCCTACCGCTCACGCGATCGTCGCCGAGGACGAGGTCGCAATCGATGTGCGTGCCGATGACGACGTCGCGATCACCGATCGCACACGCGCGCCCGCGATCCGGCCCTTCGAGCACCACGATCTGACAGCGCATGCGCCCGGTCCCGCCATCGAGGATGTCGCTGAACACGGTCGCTGCGCGGCCCACACGGGGAGTCTTGCATGATCGAGAGGGTTTCGATCGGGCCGTACGCGTTGGTTCGTCGCCTCGGCCGCGGCGGTATGGCGGAGGTCCACCTCGCGCGTGCGCTCGGTGCGAGCGGCTTCGAGCGCCTCGTCGCGATCAAGACATTAGCGCCCGAGCTCGCCGGCGAAGCGGAGCTCGAGCGCGCGCTGATCCACGAGGCCACGCTGGCCGGGCGCTTCGCGCATCGCAACCTCGTCGCCGTCTTGGGGCTCGAGGTCGCCGATGGCGGCTACTACGTGGTGCTCGAGTACGTCGACGGTGGCGACCTCGCGTCCCGCGTGCGCGCCGCGCCGCTGCCCGAAGCGCTCGCTCTGCACGTGGTGCACGAGGTCGCGCTCGGCCTCTCGTATCTGCACGCTGCACGCGACGCGCGCGGCCTACCGCTCGGCATCGTGCATCGCGACGTCGCTCCCGCCAACGTACTCGTCTCGACCACGGGCGACGTCAAGCTCGGCGACTTCGGCGTGGCCAAAGCGACGGCGCTCGTCGATCGCACGGCGGCCGGCACGCGCAAAGGTCGTCATGCGTACATGGCACCGGAGCAGCTCGCGGGTGAACCGGTGACAGCGGCGGCCGATCAGTTCGGTCTCGCGGTCACGCTCGTCGAGCTCCTCGCCGGACATCGTCCGTTTCCCGGACAGGATCAGGATCGCGCGCCATGGCAGCTCCTCGAGGAGATCCGCGCGTCGCCGCCGATGCTCGACGGCATCGCGCTCGAGCTCCAGCCGATCATCGCGCGCGCACTGTCGATCGACGCGCGTGCCCGCTTCGCGTCCGTCGACGAGCTCCGCCGTTCGCTCGCCGTGATCCAACGGACGCGCGCGCCCGTCGGCGCCGCCGAGCTCGCCGCGTGGGTCCGCGCTTAGTCGTCGTCCTCGGTGTCGTCGTCGGCTGCATCGCTGTCGTCGCCATCGTCGTCGTGGGGCGATCCGATCGCCGGCTCGGTGGACGATTCGGCCTTCAAGAGCTCCACGACGTGCCGGAATAGCTTCCGCTGCGCGCCCGGCGGCTTCGCGGTGTCGCGCTCTTTGCGCGCGGCATCGATCATCCGGACCAACTCGGCTTGCTCCTCCTCGGTCGGTGGAACCGGCAGCTCGGCCGTGGCGGAGATGCCTTCTTCGATCAAGCGGGCACGCCAACGCTCCGCGAGATGGAACGCCTGCGTGTCGAGGTTGTTCGACTCGTGCACCTTTGCGAGCTTCGCGTCGAGGTCGGCGAGGTCGTGGCTGCGGAGCTCGCCGGCCAGCGTACGCTCGGCGCGACGGCGCGCGTTGGGCGACGTGATCGCGCGCGCGGCGGTGATCGAGTCCTTGAGCTCGAGATCGATGACGAGCTTCTTCAGCAGCGCGTCTTTGAGCTGCATGAGCTGGCGAGCGATGCGCGCCGAGCGATCGCCCTCGCGCTTCACTTTGCCGCGTGCGATCTCGCGATTGGATTTGTCTCTCATGAGCCGAACACCGCGTGCGCCACTTTGCGATGAAACCAGTGTGCACCTTGCTCGTCGTCGGGCGCGAAGCGACCGCGTGGTGCAAACCCCGAACGCAATCCGCGGCTGACCTGCGCGAGTGCATCCACATCTTCGGCGTCGACCTGCGTGGACAGCCAGCGCTTGTCGCGCTGCGCGTGCTTCTCGTGATCGACCGCCCACTGGTACCAGAGGAAGCGTGTCGCGTCGGGGCGGCCCGCGATCGGTTGGTAGCAGTTCACGGACAGCCCCCACGGATAGAAGTTGAGCGTCAAGTTGGGCCACACGTACCACCACAGCGCGAACACGCGGCGGCCTTTCGGATCCCGAAACCGCGCGGGCAGCCACGCGGGATCGAAGCCATCCTCGGGCTTGGCCGCGTAGACCCATTGCAGCACCGCGTCGTCGTAGAGCTCCGTTTGATAGCTGCCGAGATCGATCGCGTCGGCGAGCCCACCCGGCGGGCGATGCACGAACGCGATGTGGAAGCGGTCGAGGTAGTTCCACGCGTGCTGCTTCCAGTTGCCGGCGATCTCTCTCGCCTCCATCGAGCCGCGCTCGCCGAGCGGGATGTTCACGAGCGATGCATCGATCTCGGCGAACGTCCGATCGAAGTCGCGCGTGCGATCCAGGTTGGCGAACAACATGTGACGCCAGCTACGAACGCCGAGCGGCGTCAGGTGATCGCAGTCGCGCGGGAAGTCGGGGACGTCCTTGCCAAAGCCGGTCTGCGAGACGAAGCGTCCCGTGCAATCGAACTTGCGGCCGTGCTGTCCGCACACGAGCGTGGGACCGCGGCTCGCGCCGAGGACGAGCGGATACCACGCGTGCGTGCACGTGTTGGGAAACAGCCGGAGCTCGTCATCGTCCCATCCGCGCTGCAAGTACAGCGGGCGACCGAGCAGTGACACGGGAACGCGCGTGCCGCGAGACGCGACTTGTTCAGCGAGCGGGCGCGGATCGTCGCCGCCCTCGGGCAAGAGCTGCCACGTCGTGGCGAAGACGGTGTCCATCTCGCGTGCGAGGAACGCGGGATCGATGAACGCTTGCGCCGGCAGCGTCTCGGCGCGCCGGATATCGGCGTCCACGCGGCATTCGTCAGCAGTGAGCACGGCGCAGCATACTCGCGTTCGAACCTGGCGCTTGACTTGTGTCACCGCGTGATACATCGTGTATCACATCGTGACACGCAAGAAGAGTGACGAACCGGACGACGACGAGCCCGAGAAGAAGGAGCGCGTGATCCACACGCGCGTGCCCGAGAGCCTGGAGGCGCATCTTCGCGAGCGCGCACAGGAGCTGGGGATGAGCGTGTCGAACCTCGTGCGCAACGTGATCGGCCACGCGTTCGGTCTCGTCGGCGACGTCGCCGCGGACAGTCACGCGATCGCGCGCGCTGCTCGCGGCGAGACCAAGAAGCCGCCCGCCGCGCCGGCCGCACCCGCGACCACGATCGATGACGTGCTCGGCTGGCAGACCGTCGTGCTGAACAAGAACGCGGTCTGCGCGAAGTGCAACGCGATCCTGCCCAAGGGCAAGGACGCCGCGATCGGCGCGGGCACCACCATCGTCATCTGTCCCTCGTGCCTCCAGGAGCTGTCCACATGACCGAACCCCGCGTCACCCTCGCTGATGTCCTCGCTCCCTTCAAGGAGACCGCCGTCGAGACCGCGCGCCTCCTCAAGAACGTCGGCGCGCGCATCGACGCGCTCTCACTCGATCTCGCGCGCGATGTCGGTGATGTCGCGCGCGATGCGCAGGCGTTCGCGACCGCGGCGCGCGAGCAATTCGTGTCCGCGCGCGATCAAGCGCAGACGCTGTACCGCGCGACACCACGAGCCGCGCGCCTCGCGACCGCGGGCGCCGCCATCGTCGCGCGCCATCGCTGGTTGCGCCTGCGCGCCGCTGCGGCCGGCCACGACACGCTCACCGACGACGATCACCGAGATCTCGCGCGGCGTACCGCGCAGGTCGCCGCGGAGCTGCGCGGCGGCATCGCCAAGCTCGGACAGATCGCGTCGTGCCGGCCGGACCTCATCGGCCCGATCTGGGCGAGCGAGCTCGCGTCGCTACAGGACGACGTGCCGCCCGTTCCCACGAGCGAGATCCGCGCGCGGATCGAGGAGCAGCTGCAAACCTCGATCGACGCCGCGTTCGCGAGCTTCGAAGACGAACCGCTCGCCGCCGCCTCGCTCGCGCAGGTGCACGGCGCCACGCTCCCCGACGGCACGCGCGTGGTCGTGAAGGTGCAGGTGCCGGGCATCGAGGACATCATCGCGGCCGACATCGCCGCGCTGCGCACGATCGCCACGGCGTTCGGCGAGATCCCGGGCATGGATCTCGGCATGCTGACCGACGAGCTCGCGCGCGCGCTGACCATCGAGCTCGACTACCGCGCCGAGGCGATGCAGCTCGTGGCGTTCGCCGCGGATCGCGTGCACGTTCCGCGGCCGATCACGGAGCTGTCCACGGATCGCGTGCTCACGATGACGCGCATCGACGGCGTGCGCCTCGCCGACTGGCTCGGGGACGCGACGTCCGACGCGCGCGATCGCTTGCTCGCGGATCTCGTCGGCGAGATCGCCGCGCAGATCCTGGTGCGTGGTCGTGTCCACGCGGATCCGCACCCGGGCAACTTCCTCGTCACGCACGAGGGCACGCTCGCGCTGCTCGACTTCGGCTGCACGCTCGAGCTCTCGCGCGAGGAGCGCGCCGCCTACGCGCGCCTCGTGCTCGCGATCGCGAGCAGCAACACCGACGCCGCGACCAAGGAGCTCGCGCAGCTCGGCTTTGTCGCCGACGATCCTGCGGCGCTCGTGCAGCTGACCACGGCGCTCATCGCCGCGATGAAGCCCGGCGCTGCGGTGAGCGAGCTCGATTGGGAGACACAGTTCGCCGAGCAGATCGCTCAGGCAAAGCAGCTGAAGGGTTTGGTCATCCCGCGCAGCTTCGTGCTGCTCGGGCGCGTGCTCGCGACGATGGCCGGCTTCCTCGCGACGTACAAGCCGAACATCCACGTGTACCCGCTGATCGCGCGGTACCTGATGGAAGCCAACCGTTAGGGAACCTCGTCGGCGCCGCTGTCGTTGGGACCTGGTGGGGTCCCCTGCGGTCGCGGCTGGAAGTCGCGATCGACGGTGACCGTGCTCGCCGGATCCGCTGCACCGCGCGCCGGTGACGTCGCTTGAATGTGAAAGTCGCCCGCGGCGACGAACATGGGATCCGTGCGCACGTTGCCGACGCCGCCCACGTAGCTCGGCTCGACGACGCTGTAGTTGATCGCGCAGGCCGGATCGATCGGCGTCGTACCGACATTGCCCCAGATGATCGACGAGACGATCGTCTCGTTGGCGGCGCCGCACGTGATGCCCGCGGCGCTCATGTCGGTGGACGTGTTGCCCGCGATCGTCGAGTGCTCGATCCGGGCGGCCACGTCGCCGGTCAAGAAGATGCCGCTTCGCGCGCTGCCCATGACGATGCTGTTGATCAGCTGCAGCGATCCTTGCTGGATGTATCCGCCCATCTGCGTTTGCTGGACGAGCGTCGAGCGCCGCACGTCGATGGTGCACGAGAAGCCGCCGATGCCATACGCGCCCGACATCGAGGTCACGCGGAAGTACGCGAGCGTGCTCGCGGTGCCCGTCGCGCCAAAGCACAGCGCGTTGTACTGCTGGTTGCCGACGAGCGTCAGCCCGACGATGGTCAGCGATCCGCCGGTGTTGTCGCAGAGACCGCACTCGCCGCGAATGCAGGTCTCGGGGGCCGTGCACTGCGTCGACATCGTGCACTCCGGCGCGGCGTCGATCGGCGAATCGGTCAGCGAGCCGTCGTCGGTGACGCCGTCGCCCACCGCGCCATCGGCCGAGGAGCCCGTGTAGCTCGGGATGTTCGCCAACAGCTCGCAGCCCGCGACGAAGACGACCACGATCGCGAGCCGCATGGACATCGCGGTGATTGTACGATGCCCACGTGAAGCTGTCGCGCGCCGTCTGGTACATGGCCGCGAGCGCGCTCGGCTTCTCGGTCATGAGCATGCTCGTGAAGGTCGCGAACCAGCGGCTACCGACGGGCGAGATCGTGCTCGCGCGCGCCGTGGTCACGCTCGTCGCGAGCTACGTGATGGTGCGCCGCGCGCAGCTCCCGCTGTGGGGCACCCATCGCACCGGCCTCGCGTTTCGCGGCATCCTCGGGTTCGGCGGCCTCTCGCTGTACTACCTCTCGCTCGATCATCTGCCGCTCGCCGACGCGACGACGATCCAGCACACGACGCCGCTCCTGACCTCGCTGCTCGCGTGGTGGGTGCTGAAAGAGAGCGTCGGTTGGTCCACCGCATTCGCGCTCGCGTGCGGCATCGGCGGCGTCGCGCTGGTCGTGCATCCGAGCGGCGCGGGGCTCGATCTCGTCGGCGTCGCGATCGCGCTCGGCGCCGCGTGTTGCTCGGCGATCGCGTACGTCACCGTGCGCCAGCTGACGAAGACCGAGCATCCGCTCGTCATCGTCTGGTACTTCCCGCTGATCGCGACGCCACTCGTCGTGCCGTGGGCGATCGCGACGTGGAAGACGCCGGAGCCGATCGAGTGGCTGCTCCTCCTCGGCATCGGACTGACCACGCAGATCGGCCAGGTGTTCATGACGATGGCGCTCGCGCTCGAGCGGGCAGGGCGCGTCACCTCGATCAGCTACATCCAGGTCGCGTTCGCGATGATCTGGCAATGGGCGATCTTCGGCACGCCACCGACGATCTGGACGATCGCGGGCGCGACGCTGATCGTCGTCGGTACGACGGTGATCGCGATGGTCAGTGGCGCAGAGGGCGGATCGCCCAGCCGCAAAGCCACGTGATCATCGACACGAGCGTGATCCCACCGAGCACGTCGGAGAGGAAGTGCGCGTCGACCGCGAGGCGCGCGACTATCGCGTACAGCGCCACGCCGAGCAGCGGCCACCAGCGCGGGAACAGGGCGACGAACGGAATCACGACGCTCGCGAAGATCGTCACGTGTCCCGACGGGAACGAGATGCCCTTCGCGAAGAGAAACGTCTCGGTGCCGCCTTCCGCGATCCACTCGAGCGGACGCAGCCGCCCAGTCCACTCCTTGATGTAGCGAGTCGCGATCTGGGACAGCACGTGGCTCGCCGCGAGGAACATCCACGCAGGCGCGTACAACCGCCAGCGCCCGACGCTGACCGTCACGATCATGCCGAGCACGAGCAGCACGCCGGACAGCCAACGAAAGATCGGCAGACCCACGGCCCACTCGAGCAGATCGATGCCGCGGTCCCAGAACGCGGCCGGCTCGTACTCGGCGATCACTCGCGCGACCGGCTGATCGACGAACAGGATGCACACGATCGCGAGTACACCGCTCGTCGCCGCGACCCATAGAAGCCACGGCGGTGCTGGGTCACGTGCGATGCGTGGAATCTCCACCTGGCGTGGATGCCATCGTGCGCATCGCTGCGCAAACGGTGCACGCCGAGAAACACTCGAACCGACGTCAGGAGAAATGCGTTGACGGGCTCGCGCGGTCGAACGATGGTGCTGCCCCGTGCGGATCCTGCCGTTCGTTGTCTTCGTGTTCGGGTGCACCTCCAGCGCGTCTGACAGCGTAACCGACGGCGGCAACGAGCCCGGTAGCGACGCGGCGACCAGCGACGTCGATGCACCGCCCGCCGCGACGTGCACCGGCAAGCAGCCGCAGCCGCTCGACGCGACGTGGACCGTCGGAGGTCGCCAGGTCCGCGTCCACGTCCCCGCGAGCTACGATCCGACGCAGGCCGCGCCCGTCGTATTGAACCTTCACGGCTACTCGAGCGACGGCCTGCAGCAGAGCGCCATCTCCAAGATGCTGCCGGTCTCCGACGCGAACGGCTTCATCGTGCTGCACCCCGACGGTCACCACACGCCGCGCGGCTGGAACGCGGGCGTGTGCTGCGGCACCGCGGCATCGAGCGGCACCGACGACACCGCGTGGATCTCGTCGATCCTCGACGAAGCCGAGGCCAAGCTATGCGTGGACACGAAGCGCGTGTTCGCGACGGGGCTCTCCAACGGCGGCTTCATGGCGCATCGGCTCGGCTGCGAGCTCGCCGATCGCATCGCAGCGATCGCGCCGGTGGCTGGCGTCGTCGGCGTTCCGAGCTGCAACCCCGCGCGCCCCGTGGCCGTCATGCAGATCCACGGCACCATGGACACGGTGATCCCGTACACGGGAGGCGGCGTGAACGGCAACGAGTCGGTCGCGACGACCATCGAGCGCTGGGCCAGCAACAACGGCTGCACCGGCGCGCCCGCACAGACGTTCGAGCAAGGCGACGCGACGTGCATGACGCGCTCGAGCTGCACGGACAACGCGGACGTCACGCTGTGCACGATCGCAGGCGGCGGACATCAGTGGCCCGGTGGCGTGAGCCTCGGCGGGCTCCTCGGGACGCTGTCCAACGATCTCGATGCGTCGAACGCGATGTGGACGTTCTTCGCTGCGCATCCACGCGACTAGAGTGACGGTGAGCTACTCGGCCGAGCGCCGCTCCATTCGAACGCACGTTCGCTGTAACGCCAAGCCCTCGCGGTGCTGCGCAGCGCGCTTAGCGACTACGGCCGCCGCGCGAGCTGCCCGACGATCGCGAGCTGCTCGAGGACGACGACGAGGACGACGACGACGAGCTACGCGAGCTCGACCCCGAGCTGCGCGACGGTGCCGAGTAGCTGCGCGACGAACCCGCGCTCGAGGATGAACGCGACGGTGGCGAGTAGCTGCGCGACGGTGCCGACGAGCTACGCGACGGCGGCGTGTAGCTGCGCGTCGGCGGCGTGTAGCTGCGCGTCGGTCCCGAGTACGTGCGCGACGGCGGCGTGTAGTTCCGCGTCGGGCGATTCCACGTCGGGCGCTGCCGATCCGGCGTGACGACCGATGGGTTGTACGTCGGGTTGTAGCCGCGCGGACCGTTCGGGCGTTGGAAGCTCTGGCCTGCACCGTACGTGGGGCGAGGTCCTGGACGCTTGAACCCTTGGTTGTAGCCGCGCGACGGGTTGCGCGACGGCTCGTACCCGCGCGTGCTCTGTCCGGGCGAGCCGCTCGGGTTTCGCGTGCGCACGTCGAACCGCTGGTGATCGCGCATGCGACCCGCCATCACCGACGAGGCGGGTGCGCGCACGTCTCCGCGCACGGGCGGCTGCGAGACGGCGTTCGTCACGCGCAGACCTTCTGCGCCGATCGCGAGCGGACGCATGCGGCCTTTGCGGAAGTCCTCGCGGTTGTGGAAGCGCCACTCCTCGTGCTTGCCGGTGCGGTGATCGCGGATGCTCGGGCCGGAGAAGCGATCGCGGTGATCGCGGATCTGCCGCGTCGGGCGCATCGGACGCCAGCCGACGTAGTCACCGCCGTAGCGCCAGTCGACCCAGCCCGGGCCCCACGTGTAGTCGCGCGACCAGCACCAGCCGCTATCGAGGTGGACCCAGCGGCCGTAGTGGAACGGGAGCCAGCCCCAGCTCCACTGCTCGCACGACTGGAACGTCCAGCCGTAATCGGTGAACACCCACGAGCCGCAGGACTCGTACGGCGTGAAATCTGCGCCCACTACCGTGGTGTATGGACGCCACACCCGACCGTAGTCCGCGTCTTCGACCCACTCGCCGTACGCTTGCAGCGTCACGTCGATCTCGGCGTCGGTGACCTCGGCGGTCGCGCCGGTCCAGACGCCCGCCGCTGCGTTTGGATCGCCACCGTCGGGTTGGCCGCCGACCTCCGACGACGATTGCGCGTAGTACGGATCTTCGTAGCCGAAGCCCGGATCGATCGCGCCGCCCGGAGGTCCGGACCAGCCGTACGAATCGTCGACGTATCCCGTGGGGCCGGTCGACTGACCCGCATAGCTCTCGCCGTAGTCGCCATACTCGCCGTACTCCGGCGTCGCTTGCGACTGCGAGACGCAGCCTTGAGCCAACGCGATCGCGACGAGAGCAGACGTGTGGATCGTCCTCATGTAGCGAGTATGTGCAGAGCACGTGCCCGCAGCCCGTCGCTTCACACAGGTTCAAGCACGTTGCCAGATTGTCGGTGCGTTATGCCCGCCACGAGAAAACCGTGATCGCGTGGGAAGAAGTCGAGCGGATCCATCGGTTTGTGCGGCCGCCAACGCTTGACACCTGCACCATCCCGTTCTACCAAAGCCCAGCGATTACGCGCCTATGCGCACCGCGAGGTCGAATGATTCGCGCATCGAATCTCTCCAAGTACTACGGCAGCAAACGCGCTCTCGCGCAGATCTCGTTCGAGATCAATGACGGTGAGACGGTCGGCTTTCTGGGCCTCAACGGCGCCGGGAAGACCACCGCTCTCCGCATCCTAGCCTGCGATCTCCGCCCCTCCTCGGGGACCGTGGAGGTCGGCGGCGTCGATGCGGTCAACGAGCCGCATGAAGTGAGAAAGCGGATCGGCTTCTTGCCCGAGCATCCGCCGCTGTATCAGGACATGTCCGTCGTCGATTATCTGTCGTTCGCGGGCGAGCTGCGCGGCATGTCGCGCGGCCAGGTGAAGCGGCGCTTGCCCGATGTCCTCGAGACGACGGATCTGACCGACGTCTCGACCGACGTGATCGGGACGCTCTCGCACGGCTATCGCCAGCGCGTGGGTGTCGCGCAGGCGATCATCCATCAGCCAAAGTTCCTCATCCTCGACGAGCCGACGCGCGGACTCGATCCCGTGCAGATCGTCGAGATGCGTCACCTCATTCACGACCTCAAGCAGAACCACACGGTCCTGATCTCGAGCCACATCCTGACCGAGATCAGCCAGACGTGCGATCGCCTGCTCGTCCTCGGCAAGGGCAAGCTGCTCGGGTCGGGCAGCGAGGAAGAGCTCGCCGCGAGCGAGAGCGAGATCCGTCAGATCACGGTGACGGTCCGCCTGCCGGACGGCGAGGACCCCGTCGGCCGCATCCGCAAGGTGCTCGAGTCGGTCGCGGGCGTGAAGGGCGTCGCCGATCCGTACCAGGAGGGCGGCGGTCAATCGTTCGCTCTCACGACCACCAAGGACTGTCGCGCGGACGTGAGCCGAGCCGTGATCGACGCGAAGCTCGATCTGCTCAAGCTCGACTACTCGCGGTCCGAGCTCGAGGCCACGTTCATTCGCCTCGTGGAGGGTAAAGATGCGCGCAATTAGCATCATCTATCGCCGAGAGCTCGGCGCGTACTTGCGAGCGCCGTACGCGTGGGTCGTGGCGTTCATCGTCTTGCTCGTGCAAGGCATCCTGTTTCAAGCGCACGCGATGGCCGGCGAGCAGCTGAGCGCGATGGTGCTCGAGCGGTTCTTCTGGTTGTCGAGCGGCGTGACCATGGGAGCGGCGCTCTTGCTCTCGTTCCGCTTGGTCGCGGAGGAGCGACAGACGCACTCGATGGTGTTGCTGTCGACGTCGCCGGTGCGTGACTCGCAGATCATCCTCGGCAAGTTCTTCGCGGCGCTGACGTTCCTCATCATCCTGCTGGCGCTGTCGTTCTACATGCCGGCGCTGATCAAGGTGAACGGCAAGATCACGTTCGCGCAGGTGCTCGTCGGCTACTTCGGGCTCGTGCTCCTCGGCGCGGCGGTGCTCGCGTTTGGCCTGTTCGCGAGCTCGCTCACCAAGAACCAGCTCGTCGCGGCGCTCGGCGCGCTCGGCATCCTGATCCTCATGTGCCTGTTGTTCCCGCTCGCGAAGAAGCTCGACGCTCCCGTGAGCGACGTGCTCAAGGAGCTCGACCTCTGGTGGGTTCACTTCCAGCAGGGCTTCATGCGCGGCGTCCTGAACCTCAAGGACATCATTTACTACCTCGCGGTGATCTACTTCTTCCTCTTGCTCGCCGTGAAGACGATGGAGGCGAAGCGATGGCAATGAGAACAGCTTCTCCGTGGTGGCTCTCGCTCGTCCTCGGGCTGGGGCTCCTCGCGACGCTCTTGGGCGAACGCTTGTTCGCGCACGAGTCGGGTCTGCGCGGCATGTTCACGATGGTCGGCGTGGTGCTCGTCCTCGGCGTCACCGCCGTGCGCGCGTGGACCATGTTCGGCGCGAAGGACAACCGCCGCAAGGTGGAGCGCGTGCTCCTGTTCTGTCACCTCGGGACGTGCGTGGCGCTCGTGCTCTACGCGCTGACCACGAAGTGGGGCCTGGGGACGCTCGCGATGAACGAGACGTCCACGGCGCGCTTCAGCGGTGCGGCGACCGTGTTGTTCGCGGTGCTGCTCGTCGCGTCGCTCGTGCCGGTGCTGATGATCGAGCTCTCGCTCGGTACGTCGATGCGCGAGAACTTCGACATCGGCAGCAACGCCGGTGATGAAGGCGGCGTCGAGCTGTATCGCGTGCGCGAGATCGGATGGTCCGGACTCACGGTCGGACTCGCGCTCTCGCTGCTCATGGTCACGTGCTCGGTCGCGAACCAGCGCAACGTGCAGAAGGACGTCAGCTACTTCAAGACGTCGCAGCCCGGCGAGTCGACGCGCAAGATCGCGGCGTCGACTAACGAGCCGATCAGGGTCCTCCTGTTCTTCCCCGACGTGAACGAGGTGAAGGAGCAGGTGAAGGGCTACTTCGAGGCGCTGTCGTCAGCTGCCGGCGGGAAGCTCGTCGTCGAGCAGCACGATCGCTTCCTCGCCGCGGATCTCGCCGCGAAGTACAAGGTGACCAAGGACGGCACGATCGTCCTCGTTCGCGGCAAGGACGACGCCGAGAAGTCGCAGTCGATGGATGTCGACACGGACATCGAGAAGGCGCGCAAAGGCGCTGGCAAGCTGCGCAACCTCGACCGCGAGGTCAACACGCTCCTGCTCAAGCTCGTGCGCGAGAAGCGCAAGGCGTACGTGATGACGGGCCACGGCGAGATGAACGATCCGGACAGCGTTCCGCCGGATCTCAAGGGCCGCATTCCCGAGCGCCGCACGACGGTGCTCAAGAAGCGCCTCGGCGAGCTGAACTACGAGGTGAAGGATCTCGGGCTCATCGATCTCGCGACAAACGTCCCCGACGACGCGACGGTGGTCATCCTGCTCGCGCCGACGACGCCCTTGCAGCAGGCGGAGTGGGAAGCGCTCGATCGCTATCTCGAGAAGGGCGGCAAGGTGATGATCGCGCTCGATCCGAAGAGCGAGCCCACGCTCGGGGTGCTCGAAGGGCGGCTCGGTGTGCGCTTCAACCCCGGCGATCTCACCGACGACAAGGCGTTCCTGCCGCAGCGCGGAACCGCCGCGGATCGTCGCTTCGCGATCACCACGCAGTTCAGCGCGCACGCGTCGACCACGACGCTGTCGCGCTCGGTCGACAAGGGCCTCATCCTGATCGACTCGGGTGCGCTCGAGGAGGTTCCGTACACGGTGACGCCGGCGCCGAGCCGGACGATCACGATCCGCTCGATGGAGTCGTCGTTCCTCGATCTCAACAACAACTTCGCGTTCGATCAGCTCGCGGGCGAGAAGCGCCAGCGCTGGAACATCGGCGCGGCGATCGAAGGGCCCAAGGTCAAAGGATCGGACGGCAAGGACAAGGACGGCTTCCGCGCGCTCGTGTTCGCGGACGCGGATCTGTTCGCGGACGTTCTGTTCTCGAACACGATGGGCCGCGCGGCGGTGACGCTCGTGTCGGGGCCGCTGCTCGAGGATTCGATCAAGTGGCTCGGCGGCGACGAGAACTTCGTCGGTGATGTGGTCTCCGAGGACGACAGGCCGATCAAGCACACGAAGGGTCAGGACGCGAAGTGGTTCACGCTGACGATCGTGGCAGGCCCGGCCGTCGTGCTGACGCTCGGCCTCATCGGAACGTGGGCCCGTCGTCGTCGCAGCAGCAAGAAGAAGACGGAGGTGACGCCATGAGAGGAGCCATCATCCACGGCATCCTGCTCGTCGTGATGCTCGTCTACGGCTATCGCACGTGGACGCGCGACAAGACCAAGACGGTGAACGTCGGCAGCGTTGTCCTCTGGGACAAGAGCGAGGCAGACCTCGTCTCGATCGAATGGAAGACCGACAAGAAGATCGTGACGCTCGAGCGCAAAGCGGCGGCGGGCGGTGGTGCTCCATATTGGTGGGGCACGGACACGACGATCGACAAGAAGCCGGCGCCGCCCAAGCCGGCGGATGCGGGCTCGGGCTCGGCGGCAGGCTCCGCGGACGCCGGCTCCGGCTCGGCTGGCTCGGCCGACGGATCGGCGGCGGGCTCGGCGGACGCGGGCTCCGCGGATGCAGGCTCCGCGGCCAAGCCGCCCGAGCCGGAGATGATCGAGACGCGCAAGACGCGCGAGTTCCCGCTCGGTGATGGCGGCGACAAGATCGTGAAGAACTACCTCGCGGCGCGCGCGCTTCGCGATCTCGGAACGCCGACGGCGGAGTCCAAGAAGGACTACAAGCTCGACGACGCGAAGAGCACGATCACCGTCACGTTCAAGGACGGTAAGCGCTCGTTCCTCGTCGGTGGCTCGGTGTATGGCGGCAGCGATCGCTACGTCGTCGACGAGCAATCGGGCAAGGCGTACGTGCTGTCGAAGGAGCTCGTCTCGAGCCTCGAGATCGGCGAGTCGAGCTTGCATCTCACCGACCCGCGCGGCTTCGACGTCAACAAGATCCACAGCGTCACCATCGAGGCGAACGGCAAGTCCAAGACCGCGGTGCGCGTGACCGCGGGCGAGGAAGGTAAGCAGGTCAAGACGTGGGGCGATCCGCAGACCAAGAAGGCGAACCAGACGATCGCCAACTTCATCGACAACGCGAACAACCTGCGCCCGACCGAGTACTCGGCGACGACGCAGGTCGGTTCGTCCACGCCCGAGATCGTGAAGCTCACGTACAAGGACGAGAACAACGCGGTGCTCGGCACGCTCACGCTCTACAAGCACGAGAAGGCGGCGACGTTGCCCGAGGGTGCGCAGGTCGACATGGCGAACCCGCCGAAGGCCGAGACCGAGTACTTCATCATGACGCCGCGCACGCGCGTCCCCGCCATCGTTCGCAAGGACACGGCGGAGCGCGCGGAGCAGGACGTGCCGACGGTGTTCTCGGATAACCCGCAGCCGGCGAGCGTCGATCCGAAGGGCAACCCGTTCGGCAAGGTGAAGCCGGACATGCTCAAGAACAACGGCGAAGGCAGCGCGGCGCCCGAGCCCGTATCGCCGCACGGATTGCCGCCTGACCCGCACGGCGGCGCTGGCGATCCGCATGGCGCACCGCCCGCTCCGCAAGGTAGCGCGGCACCCGCGCCTACCGAGAAGGCACCGGCACCCGCGCCGACGCCTGCACCGACGCCTGCACCGACGACCGAGCCCGCACCGGCAACGCCGTAACGCGAGCGATCGTTCGTTACGACGCGCACGGATTCACCGATTCGTGCGCGTTCGCCGTTTCGGCTTCAGCGATCTCGACCTGCCAGATCAGACGGTTGGCGCGCAGGAATACAGGCAACCTCTTGCCCGGTCCAAGGTTCGTATCCACGTCGCCGTTACCGTGGACACGAGGAGAGAGACCTGATGACAAAGCTTCGCCAGACGTTGCTCGCGCTGAGTGTGATGACCGGCATGGTCGCCGGTGGGGTCGCCCTGAGCCCCGACGTGACGCCCGCATGGGCCGCGCCCGGTGCGGTCGCGTTGACCGATGCGAGCATTCCCGATGTCGCCGAGCGCGTGGTCGACAGCGTGGTGAACATCCAGACGCACAGCGTCCAGAAGGGACCGGCGGCGTTCGATCCGTTCTTCAACGACGAGCGCTCGCCGTTCTTTGGACAAGAGCCGTCGAGGAAGCGCCAGATGAGCAAGGGCTCGGGCGTGATCGTATCGGCGAGTGGACGCATCCTGACCAACGCGCACGTCGTGAACGGCGCGAGCGAGATCACCGTGGCGCTTCACGACGGGACCGAGCTTCTGGCCAAGGTGATCGGCATCGACAAGAAGGCCGATCTGGCCGTGCTCCAGTTGCAGGGCACGAACCTGCCGACGCTCAAGCCGATCGCGTTTGGCGACTCGGGCGATCTGCGCCTCGGCGAGGTCGTGCTCGCGGTGGGCGATCCGTTCGGCGTCGGCAAGAGCGTGACGATGGGCATCGTCAGCGCGAAGGGTCGCTCGGGTATGGGCATCGAGGACTACGAGGACTTCATCCAGACCGACGCCGCGATCAATCCGGGCAACTCGGGTGGCGCGCTCGTGAACCTCAAGGGCGAGCTCGTCGGGATCAACACGGCGATCGCGTCGCCGACGGGTGGCTATGCGGGAATCGGCTTCGCGATCCCGACGAACATGGCGCGCCCGATCATGGAGGAGCTCGTCAAGCACGGCAAAGTCTCGCGCGGCTATTTGGGCGTCTCGATCACGAGCAGCACGCCGGATCTCGCCAAGGAGTACAACCTCGCCGCGACGCGCGGAGCCGTGGTGACGGACGTGCAGCGCAACAGCCCAGCTGCGAAGGCGGGTCTCGCTGAAGGTGACGTGATCATCAAGATCAACGGCATCGAGGTCCGGACGAGCGACGTGTTCACGCGGACGGTCGGCGGCATCAAGCCGGGCACGGTGGTCGAGCTGACCGTCGCGACGCCGAAGAACGGGACCAAGACGATCAAGGCCACCTTGGGCGAGCTCCCCGAGGACGTGCAGACGCGGATCCCATCCAAGAGGCTGCGCGGCCGCTAGATCGCGCCAGAACGACTTCGTGTCCCTCGCGGACACCGACGACGCCGCAGGCATCCCCTCTCTCCGCCCTGCGGCGTCGGCCGTTTCGGTACAATGCGGCGGATGAGCGCGCGGCATGGCTTCGGTGCAATCGTTTGTTTGCTGGCGGCGTGTGGCGTCCCGGAGGAGGGCGTCGTCGAGCAAGCAGCGCTCACGCAACAACAGCGTCACGAGCGGCTCGCGCTCATTCGTGACTCCGCGCGCCAGGTCGGCGTGTTCAACGCGGCGCTGATCGGCGGCATCGCGATCAGCGAGACGGGCCTCGCGCATTGCTACGGCGAGATCGCAGCGGGATGTCCGGGGCCAGCGTCGCCGTCGTGCGGTGGTGGGCCGGTGATCGCGGGAGGTGCGGACGGGCCGTGCGCGGACATGCAAGGCGGACTGGGCATGTTCCAGTTCGACGCGGGCACGTACGCGCAGACCCTCGCGGTGTACGGCGATCGGATCCTCACCGTGGAGGGAAACACGGCGCAGGTCGTCGCGTTTCTCGTCGAGCGCATGAAGCAGAGCATCGACGGCATCGAGGATTGGATGAGCGCCGTCGACTACATCAACAACATCCCCCTCGAGGCCGGCAACCCGGTGACCGATGGATGGGGCGCGTTCCTCGCGTGCCGGTACAACGGTTGTTGCTCGCAGAGCTCGACGTGCATCGGGCGCGGTAACCGCTATCGCGATAACGGAATCGATCTCTACGAGGAGATGGGCGCGGACTTCTGGCGCACCGCGGGCGCGTGCAACGCGATGCCCGAGGGAGGCATCATCGACACGCGCACGGCATGTCACCTCGCGGGCGGCGATCCGCGCTACTGGCGCGTCGAGGATCGCGGATACGGCGACTCGAGCGAGTGGACGAACACGACGACGAACGCGGCGCCAGCGAACTTCTCGCGTTGGTACGTTCCGCCGATCGGCCCCGCGCGCGTGCGCATCGAAGCGTACGCCGACGGTGGCGAGGCAATCGCGACCTACTCCGTCGTCATCGCCAAAGCCACGACGCCCGTGACGATCGATCAGTCCGTGACGAGCGGCTTCGCGCTGCTCGGCGACTTCGATGTCGCCGGTGACGGCACGGAGTACGTTCAGGTCGGCGACAACACCGGTACGGCGGGACAGAAGCTCGTCGTCGACGCCCTGCGTGTGACCGTGCTCGGTGGTGGTGGTGGGAGCGGAGAAGAGCCACCGCCCGAGATGAGTGGCGACGGTGGCTGCGGCGTTGGTGGTGGACAAGGTCTCGGGCTGGGCGTCGGGACCCTGTTCATCGTGCTGGTGCGGAGGCGTCGATCCCGCCGGTGACGTACGCGCTCGCTCTCGTCGTAGTCGCCACCGCGTGCGGACGCGTCGGGTTCGGTGCACGCACCGACGGAGCGTTCGATCTCGACGGTGGAGGTGACGCGAGCGATCCAGACGCGCAGGGAGTGGACGGCGGTTGCATGGAGGACTGGGGCCCGATCACGCCGCTCGCAAACCTGAGCGTTCCGGGCGCCGACGACTGGGAGCCGGCGGTGACGGCGGACGAGCTGATGATCGTTTTCGCGAGCGGTCGTGGTGGGGGAGTGCAGGGGGTGTACGGCTCGCGGCGTGCGACGCCCGACGCTGACTTTCCGGCGCCGACGCGACTGTTCACGAGCGCCACGCCCCTGTAAGGACCGGCGTGGTCCCTCGACGGCACGAAGCTCTACTACTCGGGGGACGAGGCATACGAGGTGGACTACCTCGGCGGCCTCGAGTTCGGTACGCCGCGCACGCGACAGATTCCCGGTGAGTCCATTGCCTTCATCAAGGACGACGACGTGCTCGCGACCGCCTGGGTGACAGAGAACGACTACGACCTCCGGCGCTACATCTTCAACGGCACGAGCTGGCAACCGCAGGCGTTACCGCCCTCGTACAACCGCTCGGGCTCGGGTCTGAACGACGGCTGGCCCACGTTCGATCTCGTCGCACACGAGCTGTACTTCGAGCGCGAAGGGGGCGGTGCGACGGAGATCGCTCGCGTGCGTGTCGACGCGGACGGCGGCATCCCGTCGACGTTCGAGGTGCTCACGCAGCTCGGGATGGACGTCGGCGATCCGGACATCTCGCGCGATGGCCGCCGCATGTACGTCAGCTCGCGCCGCCGCGCGGGGACGGACTACGACCTATATATGTTCGAGCGCTGCCGATAGCGTCAGACCCACCGGCCATGATCATTTCATGCAAGGTGATGCGAGCCTGTTCGGCGTCTGCTTGATGGTCGCGATGATGCTGGGACGCGTGATGCGTTCGTGGCGCGGTCGTGTCGATGCTCGCTGATCCGAGCGTCCTCGTCGTGTGCTTGCTCGTGGGCGCGCTGATCGCTCTCGTGCTCGCGCGCACGGCGCGATCATGGCGCGGATCGCGTCGAGCGCGAGCGCGTGCGGTGCGGGCAGGCGAGGGCGAGAGCGACGCGGTCGGCATGCTCGAGGCGGCCGGCTATCGCATCGTCGCGAAGCAAGCGCGCGCGTGGTGGACGCCAACCCTCGACGGCGAGCCCCACGAGACAGAGCTTCGTGCGGACTATCTCGTCGAGCTCGAGGAGGATGGCTCGCTGTTCGTCGCCGAGGTGAAGACCGGCGAGCGAGCGCCCGACCTGTCCACCGCAGCGACGCGGCGCCAGCTGCTCGAGTACGAGATCGCGTTCAATGTCGCGCTAGGTGCGACTGGAGTGCTGCTCGTATGCCCCGAGCGCGGGACGATCCACCGCGTGCAGTTCCCGCGAGCCTTGCCGGTGCGGGACGATCGGAACACTTGATCGCCGCGCCGCGCGTGACGATACGCGCGGGATCGTCGAGGAGCCGCCCGGCGCAGACGCCGATGCTCTCGATCGTGCCGGCGCGCGGCGCGGGTTCGAGGACGATGCGCGCGGGCTCGGCGGCGGCCAGCTCGTCGTCGGTTGCTGCGCGGACCTTGAACGCGAGATCGATCGCGGGGCCACCGAGCTCGAGCACGAGCGCACCCGAGCGGCGGCCCGAGGAGCGACCCGAGGAGCGATCGATGATCATCACGCGGCGTCCCGGGCTCGGTTGTGGAAGCGTGCCGCGGATGGCGCGCTGGACCTTTCCGAGCGGGCTCTCGTCCTGCGCGAGCACGCGTGGAACGATGCCGCTCGTCACGCTGCCGAGCGGTGTCGTGCGGGACCTCTTGTCCTCGAGGCTCGCCGCGAGCTCGCGACCCCACGGACCGCCGATGACGTAGGCCGTCAGCTGGGTGTCCTCGCGCTCGACCGAGAGCACGTCGTTGTCCGCGCGGATCACATCGTCGGCGTCGAGTGGAATGGAGATGCCGAGCGACGCCACGACCCACGCGTCGCCGATGCGATCACCGAGCCGGCGATCGCGTCCCGCGATCATGCCGCGCAGCTTGGCGAGGAGCTCGTCGCGTCCCTCGAAGCCGGCGCGATGCGCAGCGAGCTCGTCCACGCGCGCGAGGCGATCTGCGACCGCGGGATGATCGTCGCCGGGATCGGCGATGTGCGCCTCGAGCGGATCTTCGGGGACGCCGAGCACGGCGCGCAACGCACCGCCCATCGCGCTCGGCGAGTAGCCCGCTCGCTCGAGCAGGAACACGGCGCGCTCGTCGGCGATGGACTCCGCGTCGCGGCGGATGGCGAGCCATTCGTCCTCGGCGTGCGGCGCGTAGAACGCGGCCGCGGTGTGACGTCCCTCGATGTGCGCGAGCT
>JAEYYV010000426.1 GCA_023428295.1 Pseudomonadota bacterium | reverse complement strand
GGGCTGAAATCGGTCCCAAGGGTTTAGCTGTTCGCTAATTAAAGCGGTACGCGAGCTGGGTTCAGAACGTCGTGAGACAGTTCGGTCCCTATCCGTCGTGGGCGCAGGACGCTTGAGAGGAGCTGACTTTAGTACGAGAGGACCGAGTTGGACAGACCGCTAGTGTTCCGGTTGTGGCGCCAGCCGCATCGCCGGGTAGCTATGTCTGGAAGGGATAACCGCTGAAAGCATCTAAGCGGGAAGCCGCCCTCGAGATTAGGCGTCCCGAGCCGTAAGGCTCCTGAAGACCCCCCGTAGACTACGGGGTTGATAGGCTGGGTGTGGAAACACAGCAATGTGTGGAGCTAACCAGTACTAATCGGTCGTGTGGCTTGACCGCCTATTTTTTCCGAGCGCTGCTCTTCACGGAGTAGCGTCGGCGCCATCCAGAGTTCCCCTCTGGATTCGAGGCGCGCCGGGAGAAGGTCGAAGCCATCACTGCAATTGCCTCATACGAGGCTTGTTGAATCGGCGCAAAGACACGCAATGCACGATCTACCGCTTGTTCACCAGAACGAGCGATATCGCGGTAACAACCGTGAATGCAATCTGACCAGCTGGATACCAATCCAGTTGGCTTCGCACTTCGTCCAGGTTTTTTCCTGGCGGCTATACCGGAGAGGTCACACCCGTTCCCATCCCGAACACGGAAGTTAAGCTCTCCAGGGCCAATGGTACTGCAGGGGCAACCCTGTGGGAGAGTAGGACGCTGCCGGGGTTTTGAGGGCTCACTCGCGAGAGTGGGCCTTCATCTTTTTTCGGCTCACTCGTTTGCGCGAGTGGGCCTATTCGCATTTTCGGCGGTTGCCACCGAGGCGCTGGCGGTTGCCACCGAGGGCGCTGGCGGTGGGCCTGTTCGCGTCTTCGGAGGGGCCACCCAGGCGTTGGCGGTTCGCCGCCAGCGTTTTCCGCTACGCGGTTCGCGGTGGCCGAGAACGGTGCTGGTGTCGTGCACGAGATCGAGCCGCAGCTTCCGGCGCGAGCCGATCCCTCCACGCGCGGAACCCCTCAACGCCCTGTGGCCCTCCGAAGACCGCCTCGGCTTGGCGGTTCGCCGCCAGCGTTTTTTCCGCTTCGCGGTTGTTCCGTATGTCTCGGCCACCGCTCTTCCCAGCTCCGCGCGATCGACTTTCCTTCTTGGCTCACTCGTTTATGCGCGTGGGCCCGTTCGCATTTTTGCGGGCTGCCACGGAGGCGTTGGCAGTGGGCCTGTTCGCGTCTCGGAGGAGCCACCAGCGCGTTGGCCGTTCGTCGCCGAGCTCCTCGTGACGATCTCCAACGGAGTCGATCGCGCGGAGCGGAAGAGCGGTGGCCGAGAACGGCGCTGGTATCGTGCGCGCGAGCGAGTCGCAGCTTCCGGCGCGAGCCGATCCCCCACGCACGGAACCCCTCAGCCGAGGCGGTCCTCAATGGGGCCGCGTCTTCGGAGGGGCCACCAGGGCGTTGGTGACGATCTCCAACGGAGTCGATCACGGGGAGCTGGGAAGAGCGGTCGCCGAGAACGGCGCTGGTGTCGTGCGCGAGAGCGAGCGGCAGCTTCCGGCGCGAGCCGATCCCTCCCACGCGCGGAACCCCTCAGCCGAGGCGGTGGCCGTCGTCTTGGTGGGGAGTCTAGGGATCATCTCCACGATCAGGGGTCATCTCGACGATCGCATTGCAGTGGCGAGATCGCCTCGACGATCACTCCCTCGCTGACCGCATTTCAGAGAGCAACCGAGGCGTCTCTGGAGATCCGTTAAAGATCTCTACTGGTTGGACGATAGCGGTGGGTGCAACGCTCGGCGATCGATAGCCCCTGCACGCTACCCAGCCGACGCGGTTAGCTTCTCGGACTCGACGAGCGCACACGCGAGACCTGTCGGTCGGGATCGCGTCGGTGGCCTCAAAACGGCGTGTCGTCTTCGCGGCGCTAGATCGCGCGGACGATGCAGTAGTCCTTCTTGCCGCTGCGGAGGACGAGCATCGTCTCGGTTGCGAGATCGGCAGCGGTGATCTTTCGATCGATCTCCCCGATCTTGATGTTGTTCAGGTAGGCGCCGCCTTGGGTGATCAGCGTCCGCGCCTTGCCCTTCGAGTCGCAGAGGGTTCGGGCGAAGAGATCGATGATGCCGATCCCGGCCTCGAGCTCCGTGCGTGGGATGTCGATGGCGGGGACGGTACCGATCAGCTGGCGCAGGACCGGCTCGGTGATGCCCTCGAGGGTGCCGCCGAAGATCACGCGGCTCGCGGCTTCGACGGTGGAGATCGCGCCTTCTCCGTGCACCCAGCTCGTCATCGCGCGGGCGAGCTCGCGTTGCGCGAGGCGCTTGCTGCGATCAGCGTCGTGCTCGACGAGAAGCTGCTCCAGCTCGGCGAGAGGGCGCTGCGAGAACATCTTGACGAAGCGCGCGGCTTCTTCGTCGGAGCGATTGAACCAGTATTGGTAGAAGGCGTACGGCGTGGTGCGGTTCGCGTCGAGCCAGATACGCTCGCCCGTCGACGACTTGCCCATCTTCTGACCCGTCGAGTCGAGCATCAGGGGCGCCACGAGGCCGTAGAGCTGCGGGCCGCCCATCTTGCGGGACATCTCGCAACCCGCTGTGATGTTGCCGTACTGATCGGAGCCGCCGACTTGAAGGCGGCAGGCGTGGCCGGTGGGGGCGGACTTCGAGAGATGCACGAAGTCCATCGCCTGGAGCAGCATGTACGAGAACTCGGTGTAGCTGATGCCGCTCTCGCCCTCGAGGCGGTTCTTCACCGAGTCCTTGGCCATCATGTAGTTGATGGTCAGGTACTTGCCGTAGTCGCGAAGGAACTCGAGGAACGAGATCGGGCGCGTCCAGTCCGCGTTGTTCGTGAGGACGGCGCCGGTGGTGGGATCGTCGAAGTCGAGGAGCGTGGAGAGCTGCGCGCGGATACCGGCGAGGTTCGTGGCCAGCGTAGTGTCGTCGAGCAGGTTGCGCTCGTCGCTCTTACCGGAGGGATCGCCGATCATGCCGGTGGCACCGCCGACGACGACGATCGGGCGATGACCTGCGAGCTGGAAGCGCTTCAGCAGGATCGTCGGCACGAGGTTGCCGACGTGGAGCGACGAGGCCGTCGGGTCGTAGCCGGCATAGACGGGGACCACGCCGGCGGACAGGAGCTTCGAGAGCCCTTCCTCGTCGGAGATCGTGGAGACGAGGTTGCGTTGGCGCAGCTCCTCGATGAACGCGGGACCGTCTAGTGCCATGACGGCAGAACCTAGCGCGGAGGCGGCTCGCGGTCAGCCGATGGCGAAGCGAATGGTCGCGACGGTCGCGAGGCGAATGTCAGCCCGTCGCGGGCTCGAACGCTTGTCGGCCGCTCGGCGCGATCGAGACGGTGGCGACCGAGTGCGCATCGACATCGAAGACCGACGCAGCGCGCTCGCACTCCCACGTCGTGACGTTGGCGTAGAGGGTGGCTCCCTCACGCCATGCACCGCCGTCCTCGTGGATGTGACCGAAGAGATGAAGGCGCGGCGCGACCTCGACCACGCGACGCGCGAGATCGGCGCAGCCCGCGCGTCCCGAGTACGACGACCGATCGCCGATGCCGGCCGGTGGACCATGGGTGACGAGCACGTCGAGGCCCGTCGGAATCCTTCGCCACATCGCAGCGAGGCGCTCGCCACGCGGAAGGTTGAACGCCCAGTTGTTGAACGCGGGTTGCCATGGGCTTCCGTAGAAGCGCATGCCTTCGAGGAGGACCTCGCTGTCCTCGAGATAGTGGATGCCCGCCTCGGCCACGCGGGCGCGTGCGACGTCGGGCTCGCGCTGGAAGATCCAATCGTGATTTCCCGCGACGATGATCTTGTGGCGATGCGGCAGCGGCGCGAACCACGCGAGCACGCCGCGAAGCTCTTCGAGACTGCCGCCGCGGCACATGTCGCCGGCGTGGATCAGCACGTCGCCATCCGGGACCTCGAGGTCATCGGTGAACGTGTGCGTGTCGGCGACGGCCACGATCCGCATCCCGACATGACAGCACGCGCGTTCGCGGCCAGCCAAGGCGCAGTGGGGTACCGATGGGGCGCCGAATCGACCGTGAACTACGCGGCGCTAATGTGCGACCAGCTCGGCAGCGAGGCGCGCGAGAAGCTCTTTGCACTCCGCGAACACGCCAGGAAGCTCGCGTGTCTCGTCGAGCGTGTCGACTTGCCACATCGCATCGAGGAGACGCGCGATGCGCAGCCAGCCGTCGGGAAGCTCGCCGTCGGCCTCCCGGTAGCCGCGCTCGAACGCTTCGATCCACGACGCTTCGTAGCGATGCGCGTGACGAAACAAGCTGCCGAGATCCGCGAGCGGCGAGCCGGTCGTGGTGGACTCCCAATCGATCACGCCGCTGATGCGCCAGCGATCACCGTCCGCCTGTTGCACGAGCAGGTTGCGCGCGCCGAGATCACCGTGCGAGAGGCACACCGTGCCCCACGTCAGCGTCGGCTCGGCTGCTTCGAGGCCCTTGCGGATCGCGTCGGCGAGCGGCGGACCGAGCCGCGCACGCGCGCGACCTGCCGTGAGCTGCTCGTAGCAGCGCTCGAGGATCGGCGTGAGCTCGAAGGCCTCGGTCGCATCGGTACGCGCGAGCCAGGCGAGCAGGCGCCCGAGCGGCTCGGCGATGGAGGCGAACGCTTCACGCGTCCCCGACTTGCGGAGCCCTTCGAGCGTGATGCCGTCGATCCACTTGTAGACGATGACCGGCGCGGTCTCGTCGGCATGCACCACGTCGGGCACCGGCAACGTACCGTGTAGCAGGGTGAGCGTCGCGAGCTCGGCGCCGAACGAGTCGACGCCACCGGCGTAGTGCTTCACGGCGAGCGTACCGCCACCACGCAGGCGCACCTTGTGGATCGTGTTGGTGAGCCCGCCCACGACACGCTCCACGCCCGCGATGGGCGCGCCGACGAGCGTCTGCAACCGCTCGCGGCTCACGTCGATCAACGGGAAGATGCGTGGTTCGGTCACGCTACGGCGATGCTACCGTGGGATCGAATGTGAAGGGCTATCGTGGTGTCGGTGTGCGAGCACATCGGTGTTCGCGGGGCTCGCCGGCGCTAGAAACCCGGAGTTACCGGTGAGAAGAGGTGACCTTCTCGCAAACCCCCTACACTTACCAGTGTGGGGACCTCGCGGCGGGCGGACACGGACGTAGGCACGATCAACGAGCGGCCCAGCGAGCCGAGTCGTGCGCCGACGGAGACCGATCCGGATACCGATCTCGGTACCGTCGACGAGCATCCTGCGAATGCGAGCTCGCGTGTCGTCGGCCCGCTCTCGCCGAACGCTCCCGAGCGCGAGGAGTCGCCGAAGCTGCCCGTGTTGCCCGAGCCCGACTTCGACGCGATCGCCCGGACGCCGCTGCCCGTGCGCGGACCGCAGACACA
>JAEYYV010000399.1 GCA_023428295.1 Pseudomonadota bacterium | reverse complement strand
GGCATCATCAAGCTGATGCAGGGCTCGCGCGAGCCCACCGCCGCCGAGCGCCACGAGCAAGAGGCGCAAGAGTTCGAGGATGCGCAGGACGAGATCCGCGAGCTGAACGCCGTGCTCAAGAAGACGCCGTGCGACGAGAAGGCCGCCGAACGCCGCGCGAGCTTGTTCGTGAAGCACGGGCAAGAGCGACAGGGCAAACGACTCGCGAAGAAGTTCATCGATCAGTGCGGCGAGCACGCCGCGATTCGCGCGATCGCCGACGCGAAGTAGCTCAGTAGTCGCGCCACAAGCGGTGCACGACGGACCAGAACAGCGCACCACCGACGACGATCACCGCGCCGACGACGATCCACGAGCTCGTGACGAGCCCCGCGATCGCAGCGCCGATCACCACGACCGCCGACCACGCATAGGCGGCCACGATCGCGCGCCCGAGGGGCGGCTTCTTGGGGCGCCCGAGCTGCATCACCGCGAGACCGGCGGTCAGGATCGATCCGAGCATCAGCGTGCCGAGCAGCACGACCTTGATGAACAGGGCGATCCACCCGGGACCCTCTCCGGGATTTCCGCCCTGCGCGATCACCGCGAGCCAGCTCATGACGTTGTCTTCACGCGAGCGCGCACGTCACTCGCTCGGCTCGGGAGCTTCGCCGCCCATGCCTCGAGCGCGCGCGTGGCAGCGTCGGCGACAAACGCGAGGACGTGGACAGAATCGAGGCGATCCGTGCCGGTGTATCGAGCGACCTCGGCGACACCAAGGCCTGTCCGCGATGCGACGCGCCCGGCCACTCCTTCGCGCGAGAGCGAATCACCCGCGAAGCGCCACGACAGCATCGGCCTCGGCGCGAGCAGCACGCGGTCCTCGAGGATCACCTGCGCGCGGGGAAGTCGCGGGTAGCGAACGATCTCCGGATGGGGTCGATACCGGATCGTGGTTCCGCACCGCTCGACCATGAAGCGAACGGTATCAGACACGTGAGCTCTCGGCGGTGAGATAGAGTTCGCGCGTGAAGCTCGCGCGATGGTCCGTGGTCCTGTTCGCTCTCGTCGGCTGTGGCGGTGATCCCAAGCCCGCGCCCAAGTCACCCGCGCCGCCGCCGGGTGTCGAAGCGAACGCCGCCATGACCGCCGACTCCGGGCCGGTCGCCGACGATCCGTGGGCACACAAGCCCAACGAGGGGGACACCGCCGAGGCGCGCAAGGCCCGCGCGCTCGCCGCGCTCGAGCGTGTCGCCGCCATCAAGCCGAAGATCGCCGCGCTTCGCGAGCTGCCGTTCAAGCACGACGTCGCCACGGGCTACCAGACCGCCGACGAGTTTCGCGCCTACGTGAAAGCCGAGCTCGCCAAAGAGCTGCCCTCCGCGCGCGCCGGTGACATCTCCGCGTCGCTCGCGCACATCGGGGTGATTCCCGCGCCGCTCGATCTCGCGCAGGTGATGGAGCAGACGCTCGCCACGCAGGTCGGCGCTTATTACGACCCGCTGCAGGACAAGTTCTACGTGGTGATGGTGCCCGACAGCGAGATGATGCTCGACGTGATGTCGTCGCACGAGCTCGTGCACGGTCTCCAGCAGCATCACTTCGCGCTCGACAAGATGATGGCGTCGGGCATGTACAACAACGACGCGATGTCCGAGGACGCGGCCACCGCGATCCGCTTCCTCGTCGAGGGTGACGCCACGTACTCGATGCTCGTCTACACGATCGCTAACGCGATCAAGTCCGACAAGCTCTCGCCACAGACCGCCAAGATGCTGCGCGGCCAGGTCGACAGCATGGCGGCGATGGACGTTGCCGCGCTCAAAGCGCAGATGTCGCAACAAGGCGCTGCGTTCTCGTCGCTGGACGCGGACATGAAGGCGTCGTTCGACGCGATCGATTCGCTGCCCGCCGCCATCATCGTCCCGATGATCGGCTCGTACACCAAGGGCGCCTTGGTCGCTGCTGTCGCGTTCGAGCACGGCGGCTGGCCCGCGCTGAACGCGCTGTACACGAACCCGCCGCAATCCACGGAGCAGGTGCTGCACCCGGCGACCAAGCTGTTCCCCACGCGCGACCTCCCCGTGACCGTCACGTTCCCGACGACCAAGGACGCGCTCGTCACCGACGTGCTGGGGGAGCTCGGCTGGTCGATCTATCTCGATCAGTGGGGCGTGGACAACGCTGCCGACGCTGCCGCCGGCTGGGGTGGCGACCTCTACTCGGTGAGCAGGCGCCCAGACGGCACGCTCGTCGCGTCCATCGCCACCACGTGGGACACGCCCGCCGACGCGAAGCAGTTCGTCGACGCGTACACCGCGAGCCTCGCGAAGCGCTTCCCGCAGGGCGGCTCCGGCGCGAAGACGGGGGTCACTCGCCCCGACGGCACGAAGGTGTTCGTGAAGCACGCGGGCAAGAACGTGTTCATCGTCGACGGCGCCCGCGACGCGAAGCCGCTCGACGACCTCGTCAAGAAGGCGAAGTTCCAGAAGCGCACGAAGTAGCCGCGACAAGTACGACGACCGCAGCGTGCGAATCGCGGGCAACATGTCGTCGCGGCAAGAGCTCGTCGCGCCGACCCACGACGCCGCGAGTGTGACCGCGAACATTGTGTCACGCGCGCACCCTGACGTTGCTTCGCGATGTGCGCGCGCGACGGTCGGCACAGTCACGCGCTTCTCGCGCTTGGTCCCGTTGCGTCATCGGTGACGCGGCGCATGGTGGCGATATGGATTCCACTACTCACAAGATCGAATCGGCCTCCAATGGCCCGCTCACTCGCATCCTCGACGGCATCGATCGTGGCCACGCCCGGTCTGCCGATCGCCTTCACACGCTGCGCAACGGCCTCCGCGATCGCATCGAGCACGCGCTCGATCGCGTCGAAGAGCTCGCGCACTCCGCGATCACCACGCTCCGCGCGAACGTCAAGCGCGCCGACTCCGCCGCCGCGGACAGCATCATTCGCGCGCAAGGCGCCGTGGGTCGCGCGCTCGAGAAGGCGCGCCACGCTCGCACGTCGCCCGCGCATCTCGCGTCTTGATCCGCCGGCAACGAATGCCCACGTGGGCGCGACGAGCTCTTCGCACGAGTGCCCGCGTGGGGCGCGAAGATCGGCGTTCGCGCCCGAGCTCTTCGCACGAGCGCCCGCGTGGGGCGCGAAGATCGGCGTTCGTGCCCGAGCTCTCACACGAGTGCCCGCGTGTTGCGCATCCGATCGCTTCTCGGGCTAGCGCGCCCGCGCACGCGCACGATGTGCACGCAACGCGCTCCGATGCGCGTGACGCGTGTCGCGAAGCGATTTCCGCTGTCTTGCGACGACGATCGCTGCACGCTCGCCACGTACTCGCGTTACGAACGACGCATGACGCATCGATACGCACCGCTCGCGCTGTCGTCACTGCTCGCAAGCTGCGGCTCGCCGCCCGCCCCCGCCGCATTGGCTTCGTCGCCGCCCCCTTCCGCACCGACCGCTGCGTCGTCACCGGCTGGCGCGATCCGGATCGTCGACGGCATCGTCTCCGCGTACCTGCTGCCGATCGACGCCAACCAGGCCGCGCTCGTCGACTGCGGCATGGACCCCGAGGCCACAGCGATCCTCGAGACGCTCGCCACGCACGGCCTCACCGCCGACTCGATCACGGCGATCTTCGTCACGCACCTGCACGGCGATCACGTCGGCGGCTGCGAGCGCTTCCCGAACGCGAAGCTCTACCTCGCGGGCGCCGATGCCGATCCGTCGATCGTCCCCGTCACCGACGGCCAGACCACCACGCTCGGCTCGCTCTCCGTCACCGCCTACTCCGTCCCGGGCCACACCGCCGACAGCATCGCGTACCTCGCCAACGGGGTGCTCTACCTCGGCGACGCGGCGATGCTCTCCGACGACGGCCGCACGGTGAAGGCCTCCCCTCGCCGCTTCCAAGGCGCGACGCACGAGCCCGACACCGCAAAGCTCAACGTGCCGCCGCTTCGTCAACTGCACGAGCGCCTCGTCGCGCAAAAGGCCGACGTTCGCCAGCTCGCGTTCGGCCACTCGGCCCCGCTCGACAATCCCGCGGCGCTCGCGAACCCCGAGTAGCCCACCGCCGCCACAGCCCGTGCCCACGTGGGCGCACGTCCATCGCACAGGGTGGCGTCGAGCCACACGAATCGTGTCATACACGGGCGATGTCGCTGCAGTGGTACCCGGGTCACATGACGAAGGCACTGCGCGAGCTGAAAGCGCTGATGCCCTCGCAGGATGTGATGATCGAGGTGCTCGACGCACGCCTGCCCAGAGCGAGCTCGAACCCGATCCTCGCCGAGGCGCGCGGCCAAAAGCCGGTGATCAAGGTGCTCACCAAGAGCGACCTCGCCGACCCGGACGTCACGCGCGCCTGGGTCGCACACTTCGAGAGCCAGCCGAACGTGAAAGCGTTCGCGTCCACCACGGACAACCCGAAGCTCACGCGCAAGCGCATCGCGGAGCTGTCCAAGGACCTCGCGCAGCACCGCGGTCCGAACAAGCCCGTGCGCGCCCTGATCGCCGGCGTCCCGAACGTCGGCAAGTCGACGCTGATCAACGTGCTGATGAACGACACGGTCGCGAAGGTCGGCGACAAGCCGGCGGTCACGAAGGTCCAGCAGCACGTGCGCCTGCCGAGCGGCATGGAGCTGACAGACAGCCCCGGGCTCATGTGGCCCAAGATCGAGCACGAACCGCGCGCCTTCCGCCTCGCGCTCGCGGGCTCCATCCCCGATACCGCGATCGACTACTACACGATCGGCATGTTTGCCGCGGAGCAGTTCCTCGCGAGGTATCCGCAGCTCGTCGTGGCTCGCTACAAGCTGCCAGCGACGCCCGCCGACGCGACAGCGCTACTGACGGAGATCGCGCGCCGACGCGGCGGTCTCAAGAAGGGCGGCGAGGTCGATCTCCACAAGGCGGCCGAGCTGCTCGTGCACGAGTTCCGCGCCGGCGTCATCGGCGGGATCAGTCTCGAACGCGCCTGAACGACTCGCGAGTCCCGTGCACAAAGAGAAAGACCGCCAGCCTTTCGGCGGACGGTCTTTCACGGCTCGAGCGCGTCGAGTACTACGAGCAGCCGCTCGTGCTGCCGCAGTTGGGGCACTTGTGGCAGGCGCCGTTGCGCACCATCAGCGTGCCGCACTCGTGGCAGGGCGGAGCGTCAGTCTCTTGGACCCACGCGCGGTCCTTCACTTCGACCGCGATCGGGCTCGCCTCGCCGGCCTTCACCTCGACGGAGATGAAGTCCTTCGCGATCAGCGGGACCTTGGGCAGGTCGAGCTGCGCGTGGCGCGCGGCCGGGTGGCGCTCGGCGACCGACGCGCCGTCGATCGGGAAGCGGATGTTCAGCCAGCGGAACAGGTAGTCCATGATCGACGTGGCGATCGGGATCTCCTGGTTGCCCGTGAAGCCCGACGGCTCGAAGCGGGTGCCCTTGAACTTCTCGATCAGCACCTGCAGCGGCACGCCGTGCTGGAGCGCGAGCGAGATGGAGGTGGCGAACGAGTCCATGAGGCCGGCGATGACCGAGCCCTCTTTGGCCATGCGGACGAAGATCTCGCCGGGCGAGCCGTCCTCGTACATGCCGACGGTGATGTAGCCCTCGTGGCCGCCGATCGAGAACTTGTGCGTGAAGGACGCGCGCTCGTCGGGCAGCTTATAGCGGTTCGCCATGGGCGGACCTGCCGGGCGGCTCTTGCGGACGCGGAGCGCCTCGACGAGGCGGCGCTCTTCGGGCGCGAGGAGCGTGAGCGGATCGATGTTGGCTGCCGCGGCGCCGATGGCCTCGAGCGGCGATTGCGAGGTCGCGCCGTTGGACGTGGCCTGCTTGAGGTTCATGGAGAGCGGCTGCGTGCGCTTGCAGCCGTCGCGGTAGACCGCGATGGCCTTGAGGCCCATCTCCCACGCCTTGATGTACGCGTCCTCGATGTCCTCGACGGTGCACTCGGTGGGCAGGTTGACCGTCTTGGAGATGGCGCCCGAGAGGAACGGCTGGACCGCCGCCATCATGCGCAGGTGACCCATGTAGTGGATCGAGCGCGTGCCGTTGGAGGAGCGGAAGGCGCAATCGAACACGGGCAGGTGCTCGTCCTTGAGGTGCGGCGCACCCTCGATGGTGTCCTTCGCATCGATGTGCGCGACGATGGCTTCGACTTCCTTCTCGGTGTAGCCGAGCTTGGAGAGCGCCTCGGGGACCGTGTGGTTCACGATCTTGAGGAGGCCGCCACCGACGAGGCGCTTGTACTTGACGATCGCGATGTCGGGCTCGACGCCGGTGGTGTCGCAATCCATGAGGAACGCGATGGTGCCGGTGGGGGCGAGCACGGTCATCTGACCGTTACGGAAGCCGTACTTGGAGCCGATCTCGATGGCGCCGTCCCACGAGTCTTTGGCGGCCTGCATGAGATCGTACGGGACGAGCGCGGAGTCGATGCGATCGCACGCGTTGCGGTGCTTGCGCATGACCTTGAGGAACGGCGTCTCGTTCTCCGAGTAGCCAGCGAACGGGCCGGTGGCGTCGGCGGAGATGCGCGCCGAGGTCTTGTACGCCTCACCGCACATGAGCGCGGTGATCGCGGCGGAGTACGCGCGGCCGGGCTCGGAGTCGTACGGGAGAGAGCGGCTCATGAGGAGCGCGCCGAGGTTTGCGAAGCCGAGGCCGAGCGGGCGGAACTTGTAGCTGTTCTCGGCGATCGCCGGCGTGGGATACGCCGAGTTGTCGACGATGATCTCCATGGCCGTCGCGGTGGTCTGGACCGCGCGCTTGAACGCCTCGACATCGAACTCGCCCGCGTCCGGACCCGACTGCTTCTGGAAGCGGCGCAGGTTCAGCGAGGCGAGGTTGCACGCCGAGTTGTCGAGGAACATGTACTCGGAGCACGGGTTGGATGCGTTGATCCGCGCCGTGTTGATGCACGGGTGCCAGTCGTTGATGGTGGTGTCGTACTGGATGCCCGGGTCACCGCAGATCCACGCGGCGTCCGCCATCTTGCGCATGATGTCGCGGGCCTTGAACGCCTCGAGCTTGCTGCCGTCGGTGACCGACTTGGTGTGCCACTCGCCGTCGCGGACGACAGCGTTCATGAACTCGTCGGTGACGCGGACCGAGTGGTTCGCGGTCTGGTAGTTGACGGAATCGTACGCGCCGCCGACGACGTTGATGCCGCCGTCGTAGCCCGCGTCGATCAGCGCCCACGCCTTCTTCTCCTCGATCGCCTTGCAATCGATGAAGTCGACGACGTCCGGGTGGTCGACGTTGAGGATGACCATCTTGGCCGCGCGGCGCGTCTTGCCGCCCGACTTGATGGCGCCCGCGAACGCGTCGAAGCCGCGCATGAAGGAGACGGGGCCCGAGGCCGTGCCGCCGCCGTTCAGGTGCTCGCGCGACGAGCGGAGCGACGAGAGGTTGGAGCCGGTGCCCGAGCCGTACTTGAAGAGCATGCCCTCGGTCTTGGCGAGGGTGAGGATGGAGCCCATCGAGTCGTCGACGGCGTTGATGAAGCACGCCGAGCACTGCGGGTGATCCTCGACGCCGACGTTGAACCAGACGGGCGAGTTGAACGCCATCTTCTGGTGGAGAAGGAGGTGCACCAGCTCATCACGGAAGGCCCACGCGTCTTGCTCGCTCTTGAAGTAACCGTCCGCCTTGCCCCATCCGTAGATGGTGTCGGCGACACGCGCGATCATGGAGCGAACGCTGGACTCGCGCTTGGGCGAGCCGAGGGTGCCGCGGAAGTACTTCTGCACGACGACGTTGGTGGCTGTCTGCGACCACGTCTTGGGAAACTCGACGCCACGCTGCTCGAAGAAAATCTTTCCGTCAGCACCACTGATCACCGCATCGCGGAGCTCCCATTCGACGGTCTCGAATGGATCGACTCCTTGGCGAGTGAAGTAGCGCTCCACACTCAAGCCCGAGCGCGGGTCTTTGATGACTCGGCTCTGAACCTTTTCACGAGTGGGGGGAGCGACGGAGACAGATTTCGCGAGCATTGACCCTCCTGGCAGTGGCGGCGTGTGGCGGTGACGATTCGGTGAGTAGAAGCAAGTGGCGAGCGAGAGCGACGGCTTCGTGTGGGTGATTCTTGATCCGGGGTCTGATCGTTGAGCGCGAACGCGGAAAAAACGAAGTGACTACTCGGACGTGGCTCGTGACAACGTCGAGGCAGGCGACCTGCGGACGCAGGAAGCCTATCGGGAGCCCTCAAGCTCCCCTGGTACCCCCGGCTAAAACCTATCGACTCTCTCTACAGTGCGCGGCGGATAACTCACGGGGACCTGGGTGCTGGGGCGAGCTGGGATGGCGGTTACGGCTCGAAAAAGAAGACGATGGCGGCTCGCGTCAGCCCGTGTGATCGACGTAGGTCGTTCGCTGCGGAGTTCCCTTTTAACGAGGCCGTAGTGAGGGGGCAAGAAAAAGAGCCACTAGATTTGGTGGGTCCACGGGTAGCGGTCCCTACCAGTAGTGTGCGTTGAGGTACGACCTACTTGGGGACTACCTGTGGATTGAGGGTGAATTGTGAGTGGAGGGGAATCCGATTCGCGAGAGATTCCCGGCGATTGATCCCGCTTGTGGATAAGGCTGTGGAACGGTGGAAAACCCGAAATTGACGCGCTGAGTTGAGGGGAAGATCTCCCAGAAAAAAAATTGGCGCACCGATCGGGAATGGTGTGGAAGGAAGATTTTTCGGCGGGCAGATCCTGCCGTTTCACAGCTCGCTGATGACCGCGTGACGCGGCGTGCCAACCGGCCTCACAGCAGGGCTGGATAAGTGTGAAATGGCGCTACTTCGATCGCGCTCCGGTCGTGCTCCGGTCGCGCTCCGGTCGCGCTCCGGTCGCGTGAGGAAAGAGACCCACGGGATGTGACCGCGACCGGTCAGCGCTGATACTTCTTCAGCTCGTTCGTGGCGCGCTTGCGGATGTCCGGGTTCGCGTGCGTGGTGGCGACCTCGTCGAGGTACGCCTCGGCCGGCGAGCCGATCTGATCGCGCAGGAAGCGCGCGATGTCGTCGTTGTACGACGGCGTGGTGGCGAAGCCTTTGACGAGCGTCTTGATGAAGTCGCCGTTGGTCGCGTAGTACGGATCGATGCGCAGCGCCTCGCGGAACATCTTGAGGCCGTCGGTCCACCACATCTTCTCGAAGTAGAGCGTGCCCGCGAGGTAGGGGATCTCCCCGTTCTGCGGGTACTTCTTCCTCGAGCGGTCGAGCAGGCCGAGCGCCGCTTCGGTGCGGCCCGCCGCGATGTCCGCGGTCACGCGATCCATCACGCCCTGCTCCGTCATCGGATCGTCGCCGGGCATCTCGACGTAAGGCGGCTCGACGACCGGCTCGGGCGCCGATCCCGTCGGCGTCGGCTCCGCGGTCGCCACCGTCGGCGGCTTCGCGGGCTGCTTGGAGTCACCACCACGCGTGACGCCGATGACGATGACGATCAGCACGAGCAGCACGCCGCCGCCGATCAGCACGTGCTTGCGCTCGAGCGCGAACGGTAGCTTGGTCGCCGCGGGTGCAGGCGCGGGCAGCGTCACCGGCGGCAGGTGCACCATGGGATCCGTCTCGGGCCGCGTCGGGATCACCGGCGACACGAGCGGTGTGCTCGTGCCCGTGAACGGCTCGTCGGCGGGCGGCGTCTGCACGAAGGCGCCGGGAGCGAGCCCTTTCGCCGTCGTCGTCGAGCGCGCTTGGTTGGCGAGGTCGAGACCGACGGGCACGTCGTGTGATTCGAACGAGCCGCGCGGCATCTCGGGCGGCGGCGCAAGGGGCGCGACGGCAACGGGCGCGCTCGCGACCTTGGCCGAATGCGCGGGGACGCCGAGGCGCGTGTCACCTTGCGGGATCATCATCGACGCGCTGATCGCCTGCGATTGCTCGATGGATCGATGGACCGCGTCGAGCGCAGCGACGAACTCGGTCGCGGTCTGGAAGCGATCGTTTGCCGACTTCTGTAGCGCGCGCGCGACCACGTTCTCGAGCTCGCCGAAATCCGTGCCCGGCAACATCGCGTCGAGGCGCGGGACCGGGTTCTTGAGGTGCATGGAGACGACCTCGATCGGATCGTCCTTCGGCGAGCTGAACGGCTTCTTGCCGGTGAGCAGCTCGAACAACAGCACGCCGCACGCGTAGAGATCCGCGCGCGCATCGATGGCGGTGCCGCGGATCTGCTCGGGCGCCATGTACGCGGGCGTCCCGACGACGATGCCGGTCGTCAGCTTCGACACCTGCGACTCGGCCTGCAACCGCGCGAGGCCGAAGTCGAGGATCTTCACGTGATCGCCGAGGCCGGCCTTCTGCCCGAGGATGATGTTCGCGGGCTTGATGTCGCGATGAATGATGCCGAGCTCGTGCGCGTGCGCGAGGCCAGACAGCACTTGTCGCACGATCGAGATCGCGCGCGGCCCCGGCACCGGGCCGTCATCGACGAGGCTCTTGAGATCGCTGCCCGTGATGTAGTCCATCACGACGAACGGGCGCCCCTCGTGCACACCGACGTCGAGGACGGCCGCGCAGTTCGGGTGCTCGAGCTTGGCCATCGCGGTGGCTTCGATCTCGAACCGCTTGCGACTCGAGAGCTCGTCCGGGAGCTCGTCGTGCAGCACCTTGATCGCGACGATCTTGCCGAGCTTCAGCCGCTCCGCGCGATAGACGGTACCCATCGCGCCTTTCGCGACGGACTCGAGGACCTTGTAGCGACCATCGAGAACCTCGCCGGTGAGATCCGCGGATTCCACAGCCCTCACGATACCGCAAGTGGTACCCACTGCTCGTGCGGTTCCTCGTCCCGTTGCTGCTGGTCCTCACGATCTTCGCCGCATGTGGCCGGAGCGAGCCGGCGGCGTCGGGTGGTGGCGCGTCGGGTACGCCCCCGGCGGCGCTGCGGGTAGTGTCGCTGACGCCGTCAGCCACCGAAATCATCGCAGCGCTCGGCGCGACGTCGATGCTCGTGGGTGTCGACGAGTACTCGATCTATCCGCCCGAGGTGGCGGCGTTGCCCAAGGTGGGGAGCTTCATGTTCCCCAACATCGAGGCGATCGTGATGCTCCGGCCGACGCTCGTCGTCGTCGACGACATTCACGGCAAAGCATCGGCGGCGCTCGAGGATGCAGGCATCGCCACCGTCGGTGTCTCGATGCACGCGTTGCCCGACGTGAAGTCCGCGCTGTCGATCGTGGGCGCGCGCATCGGCAAGGCGGCGGAAGCCACGCGCGTGATCGGCGAGATCAACAGCGCGCTCGACGCGGCGGCGGCCAAGCGTTCTGCGAAGCGGCTCAAGGTGCTCGCGATCATCGATCGCGAAGCCGGTGGCCTCGGCGGACTCGTCGCCGGTGGACCCGGCAGCTGGGTCGACGAGCTCCTCGCGGTGGTGGGCGCCGAGAACATCCTCGCAGCGTCGGGCGTGCGCTATCCGAAGATCTCGCGAGAGGAGATCCTGCGCGGCGCGCCCGAGGTGATCCTCGATCTGTCCTACGCGGGACGATCGAGCACCAGCGAATGGAACGAGATCGACGCGCCGGCGGTGGAGACGGGCCGCGTCGTCGCGCTGAGCGAGCCGTACTTGATCGCACCGTCGCCGCGCGTGAAGGAAGCGCTCGACGCGCTGGCCACGGCGACCGCGCCGCGCTGACGGATCGAGTTGCCGATCGCCGGACGGGGGATTGCCCCTCGATCGGGTGTAACCGCGATAGACACCGCGCTGGATCGCGTCGTTTCGGCGATCTCGCCGCGCTGGTCGACGACTGCGCGATGGCACTGCCGTTGCTCGATGGTCATCGCATGAACAGCCAGCTCTCGATGATCTCTCTCGACGATCTCTCCACGATTCACGGCGGCGACGCCGATGGCGCGGTCAATGGCCTGAAGCGCGCGCAGGATCTGCGAGGTCGCAGCGGCAGCCTCGACATCTTCGGCTACGCGGAGACCGGACGCACCGGCGTCGGCGTGGAAGCGCGCCAGCGTCTGTCGCCGAACGTGTCGGTGTTTGGCCGCGCGACGACGGGCACGCGCAACGACAAGCCCGACAGCGGCGTCACCGGCGGCATTCGCTTCGAGTGGTGATCCCTCCCTCGCGCGGGGGAAGGCGTGGTATTCGTGTCAAATGTACACTTTCTTCTTCGCGGAGGCTTCGCCGTTCTCGCAATGGCACCGCTGCGTGTTCCGCGCGGGCGAGCTGACCTTCACGTGTGCAGAGCAGTACATGATGCACGGCAAGGCGATCCTGTTTGGCGATCCTGACGTCGCCGCCGAGATCCTGGCTGCCGATCATCCGAAGAAGCACAAGGCGCTCGGCCGCAAGGTGAAGAACTTCGACGACAAGCGATGGAAAGAGAACCGCGAGGCGATCGTGCTCGCGGGCAATCGCCTCAAGTTCACGCAGAACGCGGAGCTCAAAGCAACGCTCCTCGCGACGCGCGGGACCACGCTCGTCGAGGCGAGTCCCTACGATCGCATCTGGGGCATCGGCCTTAGCGCCAAGGATCCGCGCGCGCAGGACGCGGCGACGTGGAGGGGACAGAACCTCCTCGGCAAGATCCTCACGAAGCTTCGCGACGAGCTGATCGCCGAAGGCGCTTAGCGCAGCGCTTCGTCGCGGATCCGCGCGTGCTCGAGCAAGAGGTGCGTGACGGAGGCTTCGAGCTCGGGCTTCACGGTGTGCGACGGCGTGCCCGAGGACAGCTCGAAGTATCCCGCTTCCCAATCGAGGACGTTCATGATCACCGCGCGCGAGTCCGAGTCGACCTCGGTGGAGCGCGCACGCACGATCTTTCCCTCGACGAAATCGATCCACGCCACCGACTGATCGCGCGTGACCGACAGCTGGCCCGACTTGCGCTCCTGCTCGAACATCGTCAGCAGCGACGGCAAGCCGAGCTCCGTGAGCGCGCCGCGCAAGACGACCTTCTCCGTGTTGTGCTGCGCGGCGCGCGCCCAGCGACGAGCGCGAATGATCACCTCGAGCACCGTGAACGGCTTGGGGATGAAGTCGGTGGCGCCGAGCTGCAGCGCCTGGAGGCGAACGAGATCGGTGGCCTCCTCGCACATCATCATGACCGGCACGCTCGCGAGCTCGGGGTGGCGTCCCATCTCTTGCAGCACGTGCAGACCGTCGACGACCGGCATGTTGCGCTCGACGAGGACCACGTCGGGCGTCCTCGACAGACACGCGCCGATCGCTTCCATTCCGTTGGTGGCCAAGGCGACCGAGAAGCCCGCGTTATCGAGCGCGGTGGACAGCCGCTCGAGCAGGCGCGTCTGCGGATCCGCGACGACGATGCGCAGGTCCGACGACGGCTGCGCGGCCTTGTGGTTGTCGAGCAAGCGCTTCACGCCGTCGAGGAATGCCTCGTCGCCGGGGCGCACCGGATCGCGGAACATCACGCCGATGCCGGGATAGCGACCGAGCGTGCGCGCCTCGACCTCGCTCAGCGAGTACATCACCTGGCCCGTGGTGATCAGGCGCTGGCCGTTGGGCGAGAGGACGACCTGCACGATCGCGTCCTTGGGCAGCGGCGGCGTCATGCGAATGAACATTCCGTAGGCCGACAGGTCCTGCGTGACCGCGCGGATCTTCTTGCCGGTCATGATCACCTCGACCGGCAAGCTCATCGCTACGCGATTGTTCTTGCGACGCACGCGCCATCGGTACCGCAAGTCATTGGCGGGTGCCAGCGCTGTTAGTGTCTGTGAATGCCGGCAAAACGCCCCGCGAAGTCTTCGGGCGACGTCGCATGGACGAAGAAGCTTCTCGGACCGGGACGGCTGCGCTAGTTGCGAAGCTGTAGACACGACTAACGGCTCCTCACTCCGTCGAGAAATCGTGCCCGACGGAGCGCGGTCGTGCGAAGCTGATCCTCGTGCCAAGGCGATGCGTGTGGCTCGTTCTCGCTGGCTGCGCGTCGGCAGGTGGCGGTGCGGAGATCGAGGTGGATGCGCCGCCCGGATCGATCGACGCGCCCCCGAGCGCGATCGACGCCGCGATCGATGCGCCTCCGTCCGCGTGTGATCTCGCGCTCGCATCACTCGCGACCGGGTTCGAGACCGGCGCTGCGGGCTGGACCCACGCGGTGCTCGACGGTGCATCGGCGCCGGGATGGCCGCTCGACGAATGGCAAGTGGGCGCTGCGAGCTCGGGCCCCGGCAGTTGCCGCACGGGCACGGGATGTTGGGGCACGAGGCTCGACGCGAACTACACGTCATGTGAACGCGCGGCGTTGATCTCGCCGATGATCGATCTGTCGATGTGCGCGGGCGACAGCGTGAACCTCACGTTCTGGACGTGGCACGACTTCTGGACCGGCACCGTGAGCGGCAAGCCGGAGACTTGGTACGACGGTGGGCTCGTCGAGGTGTCGCCGAATGGATCGTCGTGGCAGGCGGTGACGCCCTCGCCCGCATATCCGGGGACGATCGCGATCAACCCGAACATCAGCAGCTACTCGTGCGTGAGCCAGAACAACTTCTACGTGCATCAGAAGCCGGGCTGGGTCGGCACGAGCGGTGGGTGGAAGGAGATCACGGTGGCGATTCCGACGTCGGCGCTGACGTCGTCGTTCCGAGTGCGATTCGCGTTCGCGTCGGGCGTGAGCTACGCGAACAACAACGCGGAGTCCAATCGCGCGCACACGCGACCGGGCTGGTACATCGACGATCTCTCGTTCGCGGCGCAGTAGCGCCATAGCGAGGCGAAGTGGTGTGCCGTAGAGTCGCGCCGTGGCGCTGCTCGCCTTGCACGACGTGTCGGTCGCTTTGGGCGAGCGCGATGTCGTGCGCAACGTGTCCGCCACGGTGGATACGGGCGAGCTCGTCGTGATCGTGGGGCCCAACGGTGCGGGCAAGACGACGCTGCTTCGAGCGCTCGCGGGGCTCGTGCCGGTGCGCGGGCAATTGCGCGTGCTCGGACACGATCCGGGGCGCGTCGCGCGGCGCGTGATCGCGCAGGAGCTGGCGTATCTGCCGCAGCAGTACGAGCTCGCGTTTCCGTTCGCGGTGCAGGAGGTGGTGCTGCTCGGGCGTTATGCGCGACAGACCGGGCTCGGCATGGCGAGCGAGGCGGATCTCGCCGCGGCGAGCGATGCGATGACGGCGTGCGACGTGGCGCACCTCGCGGAGCGGCGCTTCGACGAGCTGTCGGGTGGTGAAGCGCGGCGCGTGATCTTGGCGCAAGCGCTGTGTCAGGGCGCGAAGTGCTTGCTGCTCGACGAGCCAACGGCGGGGCTCGATCCCGCGCACGCGCGCAGCGTGTTCGAGATGCTTCGCGCGCAGTGCGATCGTGGCAAGACGGCCATCGTGGTGACGCACGACCTGGATCTCGCGCTGCGCTTTGGCGGATCGATGTGGCTCGTGGCGCAGGGGAGGCTCGCGGCGCGAGGGACGCCGGCGGACGTGCTGGCGGCGACGGCGACGCGCGAGGCGTTTGGCGTGGAGATTCACGTGGGCACGTTGCCGAGCGGCGCGCGCTTCGCGGTGCCGACATGAGCGGCTTTGTCAGCGGCAGCGCGAAGCGGCTCACGTGGCAGCGCTACGTGACGGCGCTCGTCGTGTGCGCGGCGGTGACGGCGCTCGTCGCGATCGTCGCGCCGATGTTCAGCCTCGGGCACACCGCGGGGCAGCGGCACATCGAGCTCCTCGGGTGGGACGCGTTCACGAGTGGAACGCAGGAGTCGAAGATCCTGTGGGTCCGCATTCCGCGCGTCCTCGCGGCGATGCTCGTCGGTGGCGCGCTCGCGGGCGCCGGGTGCGCGTTGCAGGCGCTGCTGCGCAATCCGCTCGCGGAGCCGTTCACGCTCGGCATCTCGTCGGGC
Organism: Pseudomonadota bacterium; assembly: GCA_023428295.1. Lineage (GTDB taxonomy): Bacteria > Myxococcota_A > Polyangia > Haliangiales > Haliangiaceae > JABFXX01. Next base: position 1,021 of record JAEYYV010000399.1, on the reverse strand, counting down.
TCGTCGCTGTTCGCGGTGCTCGCGATCCGGTTTGGCATCGAAGCGCACTTCGGCGGCATCGGGGTCGGCGGTGCGGCGCTCGTCGGTGCGATCGCGACGCTGCTCCTCGTGTGGCAGCTCGCGCGCGTGGGCAGGCAGTTGCCGCCGGCGACGCTCGTGCTCGCGGGCGTGACGCTGTCGATGTTCTGCTCGAGCGCGTCGGTGCTGATCCAGTACACGAGCGACTTCTCGGACGTGAGCCGCATGTTGCGCTGGATGATGGGTGGCCTCGACTCGATGACGATGTCGCCGGTGGGCTACGCGTCGCTGCCGATCATCGGCGGGCTGCTCGTGCTGATCTTGTACGGGCGCGAGCTGAACGCGCTCGCGGCCGGGCCCGATGTCGCCGCGTCGCTCGGGGTGGCGGTCGGACGCACGCAGGTCGTGGTGTTCGTGGTGTCGTCGCTCCTCGTCGGTGCGGCGATCGCGGTGGCGGGGCCGATCGGCTTCATCGGGCTCATCGTGCCGCACTCGCTCCGCGCGATCCTCGGGCCTGATCATCGCTTGCTGCTTCCCGCGTCCGTGTTCGGTGGCGCGACGCTGCTCGTCGTGTGCGACACGATCTCGCGCACGCTGCTCGTGCTCGCGCAGCTTCCGACGGGCGCGGTGACCGCGGTGCTCGGCGGGCCGTTCTTCATCTTCATCCTCGTCGGCCAGAAGCGGCGCGCGGCGATGTGGGGGCGCGCGTAATGGATCCATCGGTGCTGAGGCACGTGATCGAATCGATCGGGCCGGCGAGCGCCGCGCACGCCGAGGGTGCGCGCCTGCACGTGGCCAAGGCGGGCACGCCGATGCTCGAGCGGCTCGCGCAGGTGATGGCCGGCGCGCAGCACACGCCGCGGCCGCGCGCCGAGCGGCGTACGCTGGTCATCGTCGCGGGCGACCACGGCGTGGGCGACCCAGGCGTGGCGCTCGGCGACGCGCACCCGACGATCATGGCGGCCACCACGATCGCCGACGGGACCGCTGCGCTCTCGCAGGT
>JAEYYV010000398.1 GCA_023428295.1 Pseudomonadota bacterium | reverse complement strand
CGCCGCGCGGATCTGGCTGGCACGCGTGGCAATCGCCGGCGACCGTCGCGACCTGGCGAGCGCCGACGATCTGCTCGCGATCGCCGCGGGCGCGATCGATCGGGCGGGCGCACCGCCGAGGCTCGTCGCGATGCTGCGCAAGCACGAGGGGCTCGTCGCGTACAACCGCGGCGAGGTCGCGAAGGCGCGCGTCTCGCTGACCGATGCGCACACGATGCTCGTCGCGCTGGCCGGCGCGACCACGGCCCACGCGACCACGGCCCACGCGACCGAGCTGACGAGCGCGAGCATCGATCTCGGCGTGACCGTCGAGCGGATCGCCGTCGAATCAGCGTTGGGCTCCGTCGAGCGCGCCGCCGGCAATCTCGACGCCGCAGAGCAATGGCACCAACGCGCGTACGAGGCGGATCGCGCCCTGCGTGGCGACGTGCACCCCGATATCGCGCGCGACCTGCACAACCTCGCGGGCGTGGCGCGGCTGCGCGGCGATCTCGCCGTGGCGTTCGAGCGGTACTCGCAGGCACTCGCGATCGAGATCGCGACGCGCGGCGAGAGCAGCGTCGAGGTGGGCCTCACGCGCAACTCGCTCGGCCTCGTCGCACTCGCGCGAGCGCACGCGGCGATCGGCGAGGTCGCGGCGCCGGAGGGCTCTCTCGCGCGCGTGGGCACGTTGACCGTGCGCACGAGACCGGACACGCGCGCGGTGCACGCAGACGCATCGGCACTTCTTGGCGAAGCGCGCACGCAGTTCACCCGCGCGCGGGACATCTTCGCTGCCGCGGGACACGGGGATCGCGCCTTCGCCGAGCACAACCTCGGGCTGGTCGACGCAGCAGCGGGCGATCATCGCGCGGCGCTCGCGCACTTCGAGCTCGCCGCGCCGCTCTACGAATCGACGATCGGGGCGCAGTCGGTTGCCGCCAAACGGCTCGTCGACGATCGCGCGGCATCGCAACGCATGCTCACGCGCACCGCGATGGCGCGGCCACAGGCAGCGACGGCAGCGACGGCTCCGGGGCCAGCAAGCACGACGATGGGCATCGAGCCTGTCACCACGACGATCCGGCCACCGCCGCCGTCCCCGAAGCCACCGCCGCCTCGCGAGCGCGATGTCGGCGTGTACGGCTCCACGCAGTCCTGGTAGCGCGAAGAAACTCGTGCGCCGGTCGGGTGGCAGCTCCGTTGAGAGAGCATGGACCGACGTCGCTTTCTCACCGCAGGACTTGGCTCGCTGTTTCTCGCCGCATGCCCACGCGGCGGCGCCGCACCGCGCGACGCGTATCTCGCGCCCACGGTGGCCGCGGACGATGGCGACGGGTTGCCGCCGCTGCTCCCTACGTGCGCGGCGATCGCGACCGTCGAGAACATCGAAGGTCCGTTCTACAAGCGCGGCGCACCGAGCCGCAGCGTGCTGGTCGGCGCGGGTGATGAGGGCGAGCGCTTGGTGATCCGCGGCAGCGTCCGCTCGACGACGTGCGAGCACGTGGCGAAGGCGACGATCGACGTGTGGCAGGCCAACGTGAAGGGCGACTATGACCTCGACGGCTTTCGCTTTCGCGGCCGCATGATCGCGGATGGGCGGGGCAGGTGGCAGCTCCACTCGATCGTCCCGGGGCGCTATCTCAATGGCCGGCGCTATCGGCCCGCGCACATCCACGTGAAGGTCAGCGCGCCCGGGTTCGACACGCTGACCACGCAGCTGTACTTCGATGGCGATCCGTACAACGAGGGCGACCCGTTCATCGATCCGTCGCTGATCATGCGCACGAGCGTGGAGAACAAGGTCCGGCGCGCGATGTTCGACTTCGTGCTCGCGTAGCGCGGCCTACGAGCATTGCGGACGACGGAGCTATCGATCCATCGCATCGACTAAGCGCCGATCGCCGAGTAGTATTGGTCGGCTTGGCGAAGAAGGCAGACGATAGCGCGGCCGCTCGAAGCAGCGTTCGCGATCGCGGGCTCCGCGCCACGCCCTCTCGCGTCGCGGTGCTCGAGCTGCTGCGCGCGAGCGACGCGCCCGTGTCTCACGGTGACGTCGCCGATCGCCTCGCCTCGCACGGATGGGATCGCGCCACGATCTATCGCAACCTCGTCGATCTCGCCGAGGCTGGGCTCGCGCGGCGCACCGATGTCGGCGATCACGTGTGGCGCTTCGAGGCGGTGGATCCGGCGCACGAGCATGAAGGCGCGCATCCGCACTTCGTGTGTACCGAGTGCGGCACCGTCGAGTGCTTGCCCGAGATCGAGCTCGCGGTTCGTCGCGCGCGAGCGCCGCGAGCGGTGCGCGCGCGGCAAGTCGAGGTCCACGTGCGTGGCCTCTGCGACGCGTGCATCTAGGTCTATCTAAGGGCCTCAGGGAACCACGCGCACGCAGGTCCGGTACCAGGTGGCACCGAGCCGCTCGTCGCGCTGCACGATGTAGAGATCGACATCGGTCTCTGCGCGAATATCTGGTGGTGCGCGCCACACGGTGTCGAGCGGAGGCATGTTGCCGAACGCGTCGCGCGGGCCGCCGGTCGCGGAGCTCGTGAAGCTGCCCGCACTCGCGAGCCACTGGTACGTGTGGTTCTCGACGAACATCGCGCCGCGTCCGTCGAGCGTGGGCGTCAGGTACTCCTCGCGCGTATCGTCGGTCTCGACCGGATCGATCTCCACACGCTGCCCGCGCCGCACGACCAGCGGATCTGCTTGATCGACGCAGCGCCCGACCGCGAGCGAGAGGTCCTCGATGCTGTCGTCGATCTCCGCTTGGATCCGCCGCAGTCGTGGGTTGGCGTTCGGCGTGCGCGCGACGGGAATCCTCGGCGCGACGCGCACGTGCTTGGACGCGTACTGATCGAGCGCCGGATCCTCGCCCTCGCCGCCGAACCGAAGCACCACGTTGTAGTCGAGCCCGCCGAGCCCGCCGTACGGATCGGACTCGAGCAGCGCGAGGAGCACGCCGAGCAGGTTGCCGTCGGGATCGATCGTGGCGCACAGCTCGGGCGAGGGCTGCGCGGTATCCGGATCCTCGATCACACCGGACGCGACCACCACGCGCGGGTTACCGCACCGATCGCCCTGCGCGTCCGTGCACACGCTCATCTCGTAGCGCACGCGCCTGTCGAACGCCGGATCCACGACGAGCGCGCACACGCGCGTCGGCACGAGCTGCGCGAGGATCTCGGTCGGCGATGGCGGATTCGATGGATCCAGCGTGACGAGCTGCTCGGGCGGCTGCGCGGTCATCGCGAGTGGCCGCAGATCGACCACGATCGTCGGATCTTCGAACGACGTGCACCCTGCGAGCCCGACGGCGATCGCGAGGAGCATGCGCGTCATGGAACCACTGTGATGCACGTTTCGACGGGCGTCACGCCGAAACGCTCGTCGCGCTGGATCATCCAGATGGAGACGTCGAGGAAGTCACGCCCGCCGAGATACGGCGCTGTCCAATCGCTTCCGAGCAATGACTGATTTCCCAGAATGTCGTGCCCGCCACCCGTGGTCTCGTCGGACCAACCACCGTACGTCGCGAGCCACTGATACGAGATGGCCTCCTCGAGGATGATGGTGCTGCCGTCCAGGCCGGGGATCGCGTAGTCCTCGCGCGTGTCATGGGCCTCGTTCGGAAAGATCGTCACCACGTCGCCTTGCCGGACCTCGGCCTTGCCGCCCAGCCTCTGATACGAGGGATCGCTACAGCGGATGCTCTGCCCGCCGGCGCTGCGGAAGTTGTCGACCGCCGCGAAGCCGTTCACCGCGGTCTCGATGCCCGTGATGCTCGGGTTCGTGTTGGGTGCACGCTCGACGGGAATGCGCGGCGCGATGCGCAGCTTCTTGACCGCGAAGATGTCGTTCGCTCGCGGCTCGTCGGCGCCGCCGATCTGCAGCTGCACGATGAGGTCGACACCGCCGAGCGCGTTGACCGGGTTGTCCTGGATCTCGCGCAAGAGCATCGCGACGATCGTCGTACCCATCTGCGAATCGCCCGGCAGGATCTCCGCGTACGGACGCTGGTAGCTCGTCGACGTGTCCGGATCGTCGATCTCGCCCGCGCCGAACTCGATGTGCGGTCGCGAGAAATCGCAACGCCCCTCGTCGCCGGGAAGGCACAGCGTCATGCTCCACACGAGGCGGCGCGACGTGCCCGGATCGGCGACCCACGCGGTCACGCTCGTCGTACGCAGCTGCGCGAGCAGATCGCCGACCTGCGGCTCCTTGGTGAGATCCACGTCGATCACCTGATCGGCCTGCGTGGGCGAGTTGGACCCGATGTCCGTGCGCATCGCGATGACGCGCAGATCGAGGACGATCGACGGTTCTTCGAACGTGCCACACGCGCTCGCGAGCAGCGCTGCGATCGCGACCGCCCGCATCACCATGTCCCCCGCACTCCGATCGTCGGCAGGATCGGGAAGCCCGTCACCGGCGCCGACTGCCGATAGCGATAGTCCCACTGCGTGGCTTCCACGTTGGTCGCGTTCGTGACGTTGATGATGTCGAGATACGCGCCGAGGCTCCACGTGTCGTAGAGCCAGGTCTTCTCGGCGCGCACGTCGAGCTGCGTGAACAGCGGCGTGCGTTGCGAGCGCAGCGGGCCGCGCACCGGATCGTAGCCACCATCGTCGGCGTCGTACGTCGCACCGACGATCGGCGTCTCGGGGCGTCCGCTCGCCAACTGGAAGCGCGCTCCGAGCTCCCAGTTGCGACCGGGCTTCCAGCTCGCGACCGCGTTCAGCACGTGCGGCTGATCGAAGCTGGTCTTGAGCCACGCGCTGTCCGGGTGCTGCTTCTGGTTCGAGTTGGAGAACGTGTAGGACAGCCAGCCGAACGCGTGCTCGCTGATCTCGCGCTTGATGAGGATCTCGAAGCCGAGCGAGTCGCGGCGTCCCTCGTTGAGGAAGTTCACCGCGGTGAAGGTTCCGTCGTCGTTCATGACGATGTCCTGCGTGAACACGACGAGGCCGCGACGGCGCACGTAATAGATCTCGCTGTCCACGGTCCACAGGCGATCGGGCTTCCACTCGTAGCCGACGCCCGCGTGCGTGGCGTGCTCGATCCCGACGTCGGGGTTGCCGAACCGCTTGTCGAGCGCCTCGGGCTGTGGCGGCTGGCTGAACTCGCCGAGGTACGCCTTCAGCGTGAGCTCCTTGTCGTACGCCCAGCGCGCGACCATGCGTGGATCGACGGAGAAGCGGCTCGTTCCGTCGATGAGATACGAGTCGAGCCGCAAGCTCGGGATGAGCTTTAGCCTCGCGCTCACGTCGATGCCGACATCTGCATACGCGCCGATGCCGAGCGTGGATGCACCGCGAAACAACCGCGACGGTGGGATGTCCACGCCCTGCGCGCTGATCAAGTTGTCGTTCACCGGGATGAGCGCGTCGTACTTGGTGATGCGCGAGAGCACGTCGAGGCCGGTGTCGAGCGCGACCTTGGGCGTCGGGCGTCCCGAGATGCGCGCGCGATACGACAGGTTGTTGTTCACGATCGACACCGACGTGAACGGCCCGGAGGCTTCTGCTTGCGCGCCGGCGAACGTCAAGGTGTCGCGCCCCCACGCGGGCGAGAGCGACAGCTTCATGTCGCCACCGAGCGAGCGCTCGTATCCGCCGATGACGCGGAAGAACTTCACCGCCGTCGACAGATCCGTCGAGACCGCCGAGTCCGGATCCTGATCGACGACGCGCAGCGTGTCCGACGAGCCGATCGCGAACAGACTCGCGCGTCCCTCCTCGTGCAGGTTGTAATCGAAGCGCGTCGCGTAGTCGTAGTAGACGGGCGTCACGATGCGCTGCCCTCCCGACGGCGGATCCGGCAACACGAGGCCGAGGAACGCGTCGATGTACGAGCGCCGCCCCGCGAACGCGAACGAGAGGTTCTTCGACAGCGGCGCGCGGACGTAGCCACCTGCATCGATGAAGTCGACCTTGGCCGAGCCGTGCACGCCGTCGGACTTCGTCGGGCGAAGCTCGAGCGCCACCGCACCGCCATGCTTGCGACCGAAGCGCGCCGGGAAGCCGCCGGGATAGAGGTCCAGCGACTCGAGCATCTCCACGTTGAAGATCGAGGGACCGCCGAGGAAGTGAAACAGCGACGGCACTTCGTGACCGTTCACGTAGATGCCCGTGTCATCGGGGTTGCTGCCGCGCACGAGCAAGAGCCCGAGGCCAAACGGCGCGCGCTGCATGCCGGGCATCGTCTGGATCACGCGGATCGGGTCGCCGAACGTGCCGGGGATCGACGTCAGCTGCTGGCGCTGCAGCGTGCGCCGCGTGACCTCGAGGACCTCGCGCTCGCCCTCGACGACGGTCTCGTACGGATTGCCACCCTTGGGCCGCATCCACAACCGCACCTCGATCTTCTCGCGCTTGGCGAGCGTCACCTCGCGGAGCAGGCGCTCGGACTTGTCCTCGACCGCGAGGATTCGATACTTGCCCTCGGTGACGCCGTGAAAATAGAACGTCCCGTCCTCGCCGGTCACCGCATCCATGCCGAGCTCGACGATGGACACGATCACGCCAGGCATCTTCCGGCGCGTGCCGCGCTCGACGACCACGCCTTCGATCGTCACGGGCAGCTTGTCATTGCCCGCGTGATTGGGCGGTCCGGTGTTCACCTGCGGGTTCGCGCCGACCGGCGGGATCGGAATCGGATCGGGCTCCTGCTGCTCCTCGATCACGAAGTGGATCACGGTCTCCACGGTGATCGGCGCGGGCTTGCCATCGATCTCCGCGGGGTCGAACACGTACTGCATCGCCGCCGCGACCGCTGCTTCGTCGAAGCCATCGCCTACCTTGTCCACCACGTCGACACCGACGACGATTCCCGTCGCGTCGATGCGAATGCGGACCTTCACGTCGGCCGTCTTGCCCGCGGCGAGCGCGGCGGGCGGGTACTCGGGAGCCACCGCTTGCAGGAGCTGCGGTTGCTTGGTCACCACACCGGTCGGCGCCGGTGGTGCTTGCGGATCTGGTGGCCGCGCATTCTGGCCGAATGCGGGCGCGCCGATCGCGATCACGCACACCGCGATCGCAACATACCGCCCGAACATGCGCGCGAGCGTAGCCCGACCTGTGCGGCAGGATCACTCCGACGCGACGGGATCCGTCATGTGAAGCGAGGCAACCGTCTAGCTCTGTGATTTGTCGCGCAGGTGCGCGAGCAGCTTATCGAACATGCCGCGCATCGCGTTCTCGAGCGCTTCGCGACGCAGGTTCGGCAGGTACTTCGCGTCGAACGTCTTCTTGGGCACCTGCACTTTGGCGCCGCCCGAGAGGAACGACAGCATCTTGCCTTTGTTGTCGGAGATGGCGAGCCGCAGCTGCGCTTCGATCTCGATGTACGTGCCGGACTGCGCGACGTCGAGCTTGGTCACCGAGAGATCGAGGTGGCGCGGATCGAGGCCCCAGCGCTCGGCCTCCGCGGCGGCCATCGTCACCATCGGGCTGCCCGTGAACGACTTCTGGAGCGTCTCCTTGAGGAGCTCGCCGTGTGCTTTGCGCGTCGGCTTGTCGGTCTTGCCCGGCGAGTCATCTGCCGCCGAGTTGATCTTCACGTACAGATCGGGATGGTTCTCGACGGCGTGCGCTTGCCGGCCGAACCCCGCGGTGCCGCCCGACTTGCTCGCGCGACGGGCCTCGACCTTCTCGGCGACGCGCTCCGCTTTGGGCCACGGCTCGGGGAGCTTGTTGGACTTCGCGACGGCGATCGCCGCGTCGCGCGCGTGCTTCTGCACTTTCGGATCGGGATCTTCGTCAGCCGCTGTCTTCAGCGCGGGCAACGCGGCCTTGTGTCCGAGCTTGCCCAGCGCTGCTGCCGCGATCGCGCGAACCTGCGCGTTCGGATCGTGGAGCGCATTGACGAGTGGTTTCAGCGCGGCCTTGTCTTCGAGTCGACCGAGCGCTGCAACCGCTGCGATGCGCGTCTTCTCCGAGCTCGACGACAGCGACTTCGTCAGCTCCGTCACGCGGCCCGCGTCCGCCAACGCAGGCGATCCCGCCATCACTGCACAGAGGAAGATCTGTACAAGCCTGTGCCCTCCGCGCATGACCTGGTCCGATTAGGCGCCTCGACGTTGATCGAGTCAATGTTTTCTGACTTCGCATTGCCAGGCCGTGGCAACGCACGTGTATCTTGAAGAGACCGTGGCAATTTCCGACGAACAGTTTCGCTACGGAGTGCTCGCCGGCGGAGTTGCGCTGGTTGTAGGCATCGGTGTTGTCAGGTTCTGCGGGAGCGTTTCGATTCCGGACAAGCCTGCACCGACCTACGTCACGGGCTCGCAAAGCCAAGCGCTTGCGAAGTCGACAGCGTCGCAGAACGTCTTTCTCGAGCTTCTATCGAGGGACGCTGCGGCCGCAGGTGTTCGCACACCGAACATCGCGGACATGAGTCGCAAGCTCCCGTATCGCGTCGATGAAGCGCGGCATGTGATGGAGGTAGGACAACCTGCGATCGAGATCGCGGGTGTGCGTCTCTCGCTCGTTCGCGAGAGGGACTCGCTGATCATGGAGATCACGAACAAGACCGAATCGGATCTCGCGTACTCCGTCATCACGCAGCCGACGCCGAACATCAGCTCGTGCGCGGATGCCACCGCGGTCACTCACAACGCGCTGGTCGTCGGCAAGGGAAAGACCGAACGCCGCGTCGAGTGCGTGTTCCGCGACGACATGGCCATCGCCGTCACGCGGGTCGAGACGCTCGAGGTGTCCCCGATGTCTGCGTGGCTACTCGGCCTCGTTCCGCCGCCCGCCATCGGCCTCGACCCGCGCACCTCGCGCGGACATCGCGGGGTCATCGCGAACGAGATGTGCGCCTCCGTCATCTCGCAAGCCGTGCGAAGTGGCTTGGAAAAAGGGCAAATCGGCTGGCGAGATCTCGTGGACTTCTACGCGCGCCATCGCTGCCTGACGTACCGGTTTCCGCTCACATATCGAGCGTTTAAGTCGGATTCCGAGCAGGAGATCCCGGTCGTCGATTCTGGCATGTGACGCCTTTTCGCGGCGTTAGACTTGCGCGTACCTCAAGTCCTTGTTTAGGCTTAGGTTCCCTAGGCGGAGTTACGGGTGACCAAGTCCGAGCTCATCGAGAAAATCTCCGAGACGTTGAAGCTACCGGCTGGTAAGGCGGAGGCGATCGTCAACACCATCTTTGACTCGATGGTGAAGGCACTGGAACGCGGCGAAGGTATCGAGATCCGCGGCTTTGGTAGCTTCACCGTTCGCAAGTACAAGGCTTACGAAGGTCGCAACCCGCGTACTGGCGAGACGGTTCACGTCGCCGAGAAGCGGCTGCCTTTCTTCAAGGTCGGCAAAGACTTGCGTGAACGAGTGAACGCCGGACTGGGCACGCCGCTCCCCGCGGACAAGCCCGACGAGGCCGACGACACCGATCCGAACGAGCCGGATTACGACGACGACGACGAGGACTAGTCGCTTTCGGGCGGCGTGTCTTTCTGGTGGAGCTCGCTAACCACGCGTTCACGCGTGAGTCATGACGAGACCTGAGTCACCGTCGACGGTGACGAGCATTCCGTCGTCGAGGATGGTCCACGCGTCCTTGCATCCGACAACACAAGGAATCCCGAGCTCTCGCGCCATCGCAGCGCCGTGATCGAGGAACCCACCAGTCTCGCTGACGATTGCGGCGCAGCCGATCACCATGACCGCGAGTGCGGGCGTGATCGCCCGTGCCACCACCACGTCCCCGCGACCGACGGTCACGCTCGATGCGAGTGAGGCGAATCGCACGACCCGGCCCTGGACGCGACCGCCGCTGCCAATACCGCGGAGCGCGTGGTCGCCGCGCGCGTGGGCCGAGAGCACTTCGGGAGTCCCATACGAGGGCTCCCGCGCACGACCCGCGGGAGATCGCACGGGCTCGACGGCAGGTGTGATCCGGATCGAACCGCTCGAGCCGGCAGGAGGGAACTTGATCGAGCCGCTCCCAGCGCGGAGCGTTGGCTCGCCCCGCTCCTCGCCCACGACGAGCGGCATCTCCCAGCGCGTCGCCCTCGCCGCCGCTGCGCGTGCCGCGGCCGCGCGCGGGCGAGCATCGTCGACGGTGATGCGATCCGCGAGCGTCTGCAAGGGGAGCCAGAACACGTCGCCTTCGTCGAGGCCGAGCTCGGCACCGCGCGCCAAGAGCGCCCGGCGCACCATCCATTGCGCGCGCGCGAACCACTCGTCATCGCGCTCGCCGAGATTGGCGGGGTGCTTCGCGTCGCGCGTCGCCAAGATCGCGCTGGCGTCCTCGTCGGTGACCGGGCGAAAGATGCCCGACGCGTGTTGCCGCGGCTGCTTCACGATCTCGCGCGCACGCGCGAGCGCGTCGCGAAGGAGCTCGGGCCGCTCGGCGTACGTGGGCACCACCACGTCCCACGAGGGAGACAGCACACCCAACCGCGCGCGGACCTCGCGTTCATCCAGCTCGCCGCGCGCGACGCCGAGGAGCAGCGCCTCCACGGAGAATCGCCGCGTGGGTGGTGCAGCCTGCGGCGTGGATTCGCGTCTCGCTCGCGCGACGAGCGGCGACAGCTCGTTGGACCAGATCGCGTAGAACTGCACGTAGCGATCGACCGCCTCGCTGACCGGCAGCACGTTCTCGTTCGGCTCGCTCGGCCCACCCAGCGCACCGACGAGCGCGGCGAGCCGCGACTCGATATCTCCGAGGTTCTCGACAGGTGGCGCTACGACGCTCGTGCGCGGCGCTGAATACAAGTAGCCAGCGCACACGCGCAGCGAGTATGGCGCGACGCCTGCCTTGTCCACGCGCTCGACGAGCTCGGACTGCGCGGTCGAGAGCGGATCTGGGTTATGCGCGATGTCCCACGTCCACGTGCGTCCATCCGCGACGAGCAGCGAGGTCACCGTGGGCGGTGCACCGCTGCGCTGCGGTCTGCGCGGTGGATGCACGATCGGTCGCGCTTGCACCACGTGCTCCCCGACGAGCTCGACATCGGCGCCGGCCGTTGCACCGAGCGCCGCTTCCGCGCGGAGCGACAGCGCGACGATCGGATCCTCGGTCCCGCGTGCGAGCCGCGTGATCGACGTGTTGCGCTGGACGAGCACCTCGTCGATCGCGGGCGCGGCGGGGCGGCGCGTGTACACCGTGATCGGCTCGCCGCTGACAAAGCGCTGCACGATCACGCCGATCGAGATCGGGCCTCCGCGACGGCGCGCGTACGTCACCGCGAGCGGCGTGAGCGCGCTGACCCACACACCGCGGATCGCGTGCCAGAGATCCGCGCGCCGGACCGCGGTGCGCGACGAGTACACGCCGGCCGCGGAGCCGACCTGACGATCCTCGATCGTCGCCGACGAGCGCACCGCGAAGCCGTCGGGCGCCGTCAGCTCGTCGGCGCGCGCATCGATCTCGCGCGTGACCTCGTCGGGCAGGGCGACCGTCGCGAAGCGATCGAGCACCGTCGCGAGGACGTGGCCGATCGTCTCTGGATCGTCGAGGACGATGTCGCCCGCGACGTGGCGGAACGCGTTGTCATCGATGACGAAGCCCGCAGGCACCGGCAGGTTCCCCGCGATCAAGCGAGCGAGGCCCTGCGCCTTGCCGCCGCACTGCGCGTCGGCTCGAGCCAGATCGTGCACCCACATGGCACGGTTGTACCGCGTGACGTAGGATCGTTGTTGCGTGCGGCTCGTCGCGATCATCGCTTCTGTCCTCGTGGCGACGGGCATGGCCCACGCCAACGACAGCAAGCTCGAGAAGGACCAGACGGCGATCCAGGCCAAGTCCGTGGTCCGCGGCAAGAACAAGCTGTGCTGCGGCTACCCGCTCGTCGACGATTCGCAGTGGGCGCTCCGCTTCTACTGGCTCGCGCTCGAAGCGGACTATCAAGATCGCGAGAGCACGAGTGTGCCGAAGAGCGGTCGCGGCGCCGCGGTTCCGCTCAACACGTGGGTCGAGCTCTACACGCAAGAGGGCTACTTCTTCGGTCGCGTGCCCGAGCGCTTCGCGTGGGCGCTGCGCCTCGAGGGCTCGGGACTCATGATGGACGGCCGCGTCGTGAACTACAAAGGCGCGTGCAAGTTCGGCTACGGCACGTGCTTCGAGCAGCTGAACATCGCGAACCATCCGTTCGGTCGCGGCGCGGGGCAGCGCCCGCTGATCCCGTTCAAGTCCGTCGCCGTCGATCCACGCGTGATCCCCATCGGCGAGCCGCTCTACATCCCCGAGTTCGACGGGCTCCAGCTTCCGGACGGCTCGATCCACGACGGCTGCGTGCGTGCCGACGACACGGGCGGCGGCATCAAGAAGCGCAAGATGGACTTCTTCGTCGTCACGTACGGCAACTTCCGCTTCCTCCTCGATCAGCTCTTGAACCTCACGTGGATCACGCCGCACGTCGAGGCGCCGCGCTGCGAGTACATGCGCGATCCGTGAACGCTCGCGTGGTATAGGACCGCGTGCTCGACGGTCTGTTCGTCACCCCCGCGGTCACCGCGATCAGCGAGGCCCTCGCATCGGCGCACGCCATGGAAGGTCCGCTCGTCGTCGTCGGGAACGCAAAGCTCGCGAGCGCGCTCGGCGAGAAGCGCGAGGTGATCGCCGTCGGCGTGTCGCCGCGCGCGGCCAAGAAGCTGACCAACGCGTTGCCGGACACCGGCTCCATCGCCGGCCGGTCGTGCGCCGCCGTCATCGGCGTGGATGTCATCGCTGACGACGCGTGGGCCACGACGCTGTCCGCGTGGTCGCGCTGCGTGCGCGACGGCGGCGCGATCGTCTTCGTCGACAAGGGCCGCGCCGAGGAGGCCTCGCGCCGCGCGCTGTGCGCCGGTCTCTCCGAGATCGAGCAGCGTCACGCGGGACGCCAGATCATCACGAGCGGCCTCGTCACTCACCCGGACTAACCGGCTAGAGAGGCCGAGATCGACTAGACGGGCGGCTTCTCGTCCTCCGGCCCCTTCTCTCTCTTGGTGGCGCGGAAGATGAGGTTCATCTGCGGGCCTTTGGTGCCCTTGCTGTGGTCGCCACGATCGTTGGGCTTCACGCCCGGCGGCACGACCCACGGGATGTCCAGGTTCGGATAGCCCTTCGCCGCTTCGTACATGTAGCGCGACCAGAGCGGAACCACGGTCATGTACGCGGCGTCGAACTTGCCGAGCGCGCGCTCCTTCTTGTCGTCGCCCATCCACGTCAGCGTGGTGAACTTCGAGGTGTACGCGATGAACAGCGTGTCGTGCGTATCGCTCGAGGTTCCCGTCTTGCCGGCGGACTTGATCTGCGTCGCGCGCAAGACGTTCGCGAAGCCGTAGCGCACCTCGTGCTCGAGCAAGCGAGACATGAGGAACGCGGCGCGTGCGGGAATCGCCTGCACGGGCTCGATACCCGTCGTCGCGGCGATGCGATCGAAGCGGTCCGCCGCCGAGAGCTGCGGATCATCGAGCATCGTGTTGTCCTCGATCGTGTTGCCGTCGCGGTCGAGGATGCGGCGCACGAAGACCCAGTTCTTCTCCTTGCCGGCGGGCCGCGGCCACCACTGTCCGTTACGCGCGAACAGCGTGAACGCGCGCGTCATCTCGTCGAGCTTGCTGCACGAGGCACCGAGTGCGAGCGCGTCGTCCGCGAAGATCTTCGTCGAGAAGCCCATCTTGCGCGCCCAGTCCTCGACGTTCTTCGCGCCGAGGCGCTTGAACAGATCGACCGACGGGATGTTCTTGGAGAACACGAGTGCGTACTCGAGCGTGACGTCGCCATCCAGCGAGTCGCCGAGGTTGGTCGGCGTCCACTCTTCGCCCGTGTCCGGATCCACGATCTTCACCGGCACGTCGTTGAGCACCGTGTCGAAGCCGTAGCCCTGATCGAGGCCGAGCGCGTAGTAGATCGGCTTGTACGTCGAGCCCGGCTGACGGCACGCCTGCACGGCGCGGTTGAACTCCGAGCGATCGTAGTCGTAGCCGCCCGTCATCGTGACGACGTAGGCGTTGTGGTGATCCGCGGTGAAGATGGCGAGCTGCGGATGCGGGACCTGCTCGAGCTTCACGACATCCGCGTGCTTCTCGTCCCACTCGCGCTGATCGTCGCGACCGCGCCACGCGGGGTTCTTGGTGTCCGGCAGGTGGTACTCGCGAAAGCGCTCGATCGTTCGCGTCTCGCGCACGACCCACACGACGTAGCCAGGCTTGAGCGCCGCGGTCGCGCTCTCGATCTGCTTGTCGTTCTCCGCGTTGCCGGACTCCCACTTCGCGGCCCACCGCATGTTGCGCAGCGGAAGCTCGAAGCGGCGATCCCCGATCAGCACCTCGGCGCCATCGCCCTTCACTTTATCGACGACGGCGAGGTAGCGCTTGCCGGGAACGAGCGGCGCGGCGCCGTACAGCTTCTTCTGGCGCTCGATGAACAGGTCGCGCGCTTTGCCGTCGACGCGCCACTCGGGACCCCGCCATCCCTGCCGTTTATCTTGATGGCGCGCGCCGTGATCGGTGTTCGCGTACGAGGCTGCTTCCCATGTGGGCTCGGCCGCGGTCTCGACGCGCAGGCCGCGATCGTAGAGCGCGTTCTGGTCGGGCCCGGAGTACGCCTTGCCGACGTAGTTGCGCACCCACTCCGCGTAGTACGGCATGCGATCCGGGAACACGTCGCGATACAGGTTCAGCTTGATCGGCTCGGCCTTGGCCTTCGCGACTTCGTCGGCGGTCGCGAAGCCGTACGTGGCCATCTTGTCGAGGACGATGTTGCGTCGATCGGCGGCGAGCTTGGTCGAGCGGATCGGCGAGTACGCGGTGGGCGCCTTCGCGAGGCCCGCGATCATCGCGCTCTCGGCGAGCGTCAGCTGATCGAGATCCTTCTGGAAGTAGCGCCGCGCCGCTGCGCCCACGCCCCACGCGCCAGCGCCGAGATAGATGTGGTTCAAGTACACGCTCAGGATCGCGCGCTTCGAGTACGTGGCCTCGAGGCGGCGCGCCATGATCGCTTCCTTGCCCTTGCGCGAGAGAGACTTCTCGCTGCCGAGGAACTGCTTCGCGACCTGCTGCGTGATCGTCGAGCCGCCCTGCGCGAAGTCACGCGCCGTGATGTTGGCCCACACCGCGCGACCGATGCCCTTGAAGTAGAGGCCCTTGTGCTTGAAGAACTCGTGATCCTCGACGGCGAGGAACGCGTTCACGAGCGGCTCGGGCATCTTTTCGTACGGCACGATCTCGCGCCATTCCTTCGCGAACTCGCCGAGCAGCGTGCCGTCGGCCGCGTACATGCGAGAGATAGCGGGCGCGACGGACGCGTAGCGCGAGAGATCCGGGGGCGGCGGCGACGTGAGCGAGAAGTGCGAGTACAGCGCGATGCACACGAGGAAGATCGCCGCGACGATCACGAGCATCGCGAAGCCGTAGAGCTTGCCGAGCCAGTAGAAGAGGCCGCCATCCGCGCGATTCGCGATGGTGACGCGCATGCGCCCATCGGGGCCGGTCGGACTCACGGCGTCTTTCACGGGGCGCCATCTAGCCACGGGGCAAGTGCTAGCAGCAAGTGCTACGCTGCGCCCTCATGGCCGTCATACGCTCGATGATCCTCGTCGGGATTTCGGTGGTTTCGGCGTGCGGGCAGACGTCCACCGAGCCCGCTCCCGCACAGGAATCCGCGACCGCCACCGCACCCAAGACTGCCGCGATCAGCGCGCCCGAGCGGCCCGCGCTGGCGGTGGTCGAAGAGCCGGTGACCGCGCCCAGAGGACAGCTGGTCGAGCAGCTGGTCGAGCAGCCGGTCGAACCGGCTCCCGTCGCCGTGCCTGCCGCGCGCGCAGCACTGAACCCGAGCGCGGCGTTCGAACGCCAAACGCGCGATCCCTCGTGGGCGGGCCCCACCGAGACCGAGATCAGAAATCGAGTCACAAAGCTCGGCGGGAGGCTCGAATCGACGGAGTGTCGACACGACCACTGCTTGCTCACGCTGCGCGCGAACGAGGACCAGATGATGGACCTCATCGCAAAGCTCGAGTCGGCAAGAGGGCTGCAAGGCTACGCGCAGTCCGTGTACTTGACGGCTCCCGTCGAGCAAGACGGGAAGCTCGTGCTTCGCGCGTATGCGACGTTCGATCGCTAAGCACCGAACGAGAACCGAACGGGAACCGAACGGGAACCGAAACGAGAAACGCGACCCGAAGGCCGCGTCGTCGGTCGCATCTCGCGCTGGTGGTTACGCCGCAGCTGCTGCGAGGTCGGCGATCGGGCTGTCACCCGCGATGTTCTGGAGGCAACGCACGAGGTGCGCGCGGATCTTGTGCTTCTTCGAGTACACGGTCTTGAGGCTGATCTGCATCTCCGCCGCGATCTCGTCGGCCTCGAGGCCCTTCTGATAGTAGAGCTCGACGAACATGCGGTCCTTGTCCGTGAAGTCGGAGAGGAGCTCGTTCAGGTGGCCCCACCGCTCCTTCTCGATCAGCATGTCGAGCGGCGTGCGGTCGAGGTCTTCCTGCACGTCCATGGTGCCGTCGACCTTGTCGAGGAGCGGGCGGCGACCCGCGCTGCGGAGGAAGTCGTACGCCGCGTTCACCGAGATCATGCCGATCCACGAGCCCAGCTTGGTGCCGCGCGCCGGGTTGTAGATGCGGAGCTTGTGCATGTCGTCACGGACGAGCTGCATCATCACGTCCGCGTAGATCTCGTCGAGGTCCGCGCCGCCCAGCGAGGGCGAGTACTTCAGCGTGACCTTGGTGATGCAGCGGTAGATGAGGGGACGGAAGCGGCGGATGAGCTCCGCCCAGCCACGCGCCTCGTTCCGCAGAACGAACTTGAGCAGCTGAGAGTCAGTCCACTCGGAGGCTTGGTTCGAGATGCGAGTTGCGAGAAGCGCCATGGGCCGACACCACGAGCACCCGCCGTGCCGACAGTTAACTGCTCGAAAACATTGAAACGTTGAACCCTTCCATCGGCTCACTCCACCATTACTTGGTGGAATCGACCAGCTGGTGGTTTTGACCAGGGAAGGTGCCGATCCCGGGAGTCGTATTGGCCGGCCGCGAAAAGCTTCCCTGCGGGATGTAGGTAACGCAGTGCTCCCCACACTCCGCGTACCGTCGGGTCCATGTTCGGTCCTCACGACGGCATCCGTGTCCGTGTCCACCCGTACCGCCAGATGATGTTGTTCCTGATGCGCGGCCGGAACGAGTCGGCCGTGTACTTCGAGCAGCAGCTCGATCTGTCGCGCACGCTCCCGTGGCTCGCAGAGTGGAACGCCAAGCGCGAAGGCAGCGCGAAGGCGACCGTGTTCCACCTCGTCTTGCACTCGCTCGCGCAGATGCTGCACGAACGCGAGCGACTCAATCGCTTCACGCTCGGCCGCAAGACGTATCAGCGCAAGGGCGTCTTCCTCTCGTTCGCCGCGAAGAAGGTGAAGGATGACGCGGCGCCGCTCGCCACGCTCAAGCGCCGCTTCGAGAAGGACGAGACGTTCGCGCAGGTCGTGGACCGCACGAGCGGCGAGGTCGGCGGCGCACGCCAGACCAAGAAGAGCGCGATGGACAAGGAGCTCGGCATCCTGCTCGCGCTGCCGGGCTTCTTGCTCGCGTTGCTCTTGCTCGTGATGAAGCGGCTGTACGCGTGGGGGCTCGCGCCGCGATCGCTCGTCGATACGGATCCGCTGTACACGAGCGCGTTCGTGGCGAACCTCGGCTCGATCGGCGTCGACGCCGCGTATCACCATCTCTACGAGCACGGCAACTGCCCCATCTTCTGCACCATCGGCAAGGTGACCACCGTCGGTGATCGGCAGATGCTCACGCTGCGCTACACGTACGACGAGCGCATCGAGGACGGCCTGTACTGCGCGCGCGCCCTCGAGATCATCAAGCAGCGCGTCGAGAATCCGAGCTAGAGCTTCTTCACGAGCGTGGGCAGCTGCGCGCTCACCCACGCGATCATCGTCTTGTGGCTCGGGCCCGTGTGCGAGCCGGGCGGCGTCTCGGGGCCCGTCACCACCGTCTGCGGGCACGTGGGCTGGCCGGCGAAGGTCTTGGTCGCGAGCGGCTGCTTGGTGACGCGATCGACGATCGACACCTCCAGATCGAAGGACGTCGCGGTGAAGTCCTTTGCGCCCGCGTAGCCGGTGCAGCGCCGCGTCCGCTGGTTGGGGATCTGCGTGCCGAGCACGACGAGGCGCACGTCCTTGGTCTTGTCCGCGGTGCCGATCGCGACGAAGCCGTTGATCGCCCACGCTGCCGCGAGTGGGACGGGCCCGCTCGCTTCATCGGGCCACGTGCGCGGCGTGGTCGCGAGCTCGTTGAACAGCGTGTCGAGTCCGGTGGTCGCGTGGAGTGGCGGCAGCTTCTCGCGCACGGGCTCGCGACCGGGCAGCGTCACGGTGATGGGGAGGTCCCAGTCGGCCTTCTCGGGGAGGTTGTACTTCCCCGTCGGCTTGAGCTTCTCCCACGCTGCGTTGCCGATCGCGCGGTCCATCTTCATCGTGAAGCTGTTGCCGTGCTCCTTCGCGATCTCGCCGCGCTCGCCGGCCACCTCGATAACAGTGCCGATCGGGATGCCGATCGTCGTGACCCGCAGTTGTCCACCGACGAGCGTGATGGAGATCTGCGCGTTGGGCCTCAGCTCCTTGTCCTCGAGCTTGAGGATGCTCGAGATCGACGACCACGATGCGTTGGGTGGTGGCCGGAGCGCGGCTGGCGGCGGCTCGGCGCGCTCGCTCTTCGTCGGTGATGGGGGCGGGCTCGAGCTGGGTTCCTTCGAGCAGGCGGCGAGTACACAGAGAACGAACGCACGCTTCACGCGACCATGATAGTGCGCGTGTCGCGCCGATCTCGGCCGCGATCCGACGATCGTGCGATGAAATAAATCGCGACGCCGCGTGGAGGAGGCTGCGAGCGATCAGGCCTTGGCGACGGCGGCGTCCCAGCGCGCGAGGTGCTCGTCGATGCGCGCGCGATCCGTGGTCGGGATGAAGCGCTTCTGCTCGCGCCACGTCTTCTTCACCTCGTCCTGATCCTTCCACACGCCGGTGCCGAGGCCCGCGAGGAACAGCGCGCCCAGCGCCGTGGTCTCGAGGAGCTCGGGGCGCGAGATCTGGACGCCGAGCACGTCGCATTGGAACTGCATGAGCAGATCGTTCGCCGACGCGCCGCCATCGACCTTGAGCGTGGTGAGCTCGCGGCCCGCGTCGCGCTCCATCGCGCGCAGGATGTCCACGTTCTGCAGCGCGATGCCCTCGAGCGTCGCGCGTGCGATGTGCGCGCGCGTCGTGCCGCGCGTGAGCCCGCTGATCGTGGCGCGCGCTTCGGGACGCCAATGCGGCGCGCCGAGGCCGGCGAACGCGGGGACCACGATCACGCCGCCCGAGTCGGGGACGCTCGTCGCGAGCGCTTCGATCTCCGACGCCGACGCGAAGAACGAGAGCCCGTCGCGCAGCCACTGCACGGCGGCGCCCGCGATGAACGCCGAACCTTCGAGCGCGTAGCGGAGCTCGCCCGTCGCGAGCTTCCACGCGACGGTGGTGAGGAGACCGGACTTGCTCGCGACCGGCTTGTCACCCGTGTTCATCAGGATGAACGCGCCGGTGCCGTACGTGCACTTCGCGTCGCCGGGCGTGAAGCACGCTTGGCCGAACAGCGCGGACTGCTGATCGCCGGCGAGACCCGCGATCGGAACTCCGTCGGGCAAGCCGGGGACGTTCTTCGTGGTACCGACGACGCCCGACGACGCGACCACCTCGGGCAGGAGCGCGCGCGGGACGCCGATCGTCTCGAGGAGCTCGTCGCTCCACGCGAGCGTGTTGATATCGAACAGCAGCGTGCGCGACGCGTTGGTCACGTCGGTCGCGTGAACCGCGCCGCCGGAGAGGCGCGAGAGCAGGTAGCAATCGATCGTGCCGAACGCGATCGAGCCGTCGCGCGCCGCCGCGGCGAGCCCGTCGACGTTGTGCAGGAGCCAGCTGACCTTGGTGCCCGAGAAGTACGGATCGATCGTCAGACCGGTCAGCGCTTTGACGCGCGCCTCCTTGCCCGCTGCTTTGAGCTCGGCGCAGCGATCGGCGGTGCGGCGATCCTGCCAGACGATGGCGTTGTGCACGGCCTTGCCGGTCTTGCGATCCCAGAGGACGCTCGTCTCGCGCTGGTTGGTGATGCCGATCGCTGCGATCGACGACGGCTCGATGTCCTTCAGCGCCGCTTGCAGCGCTTGCGTCACCGACGTCCAGATGTCCTCGGGATCGTGCTCGACCCACCCGGGCTGCGGATAGATCTGACGAAACTCCTTGTAGCCGCGGCCGCGGAGCTGCAATTGCTCGTCGAACACGAGCACCGTCGAGCCGGTGGTTCCCTGGTCGATCGCGATCACGTGGCGCATGCGGTCTCCTTTGCTCGTAGCGGGTGCAAGAAGCGAGAGACGCCGTCGGCGACAATGTCGCGCTCGACGTCGACGGCGATCAGGTGAAAGCTCTGCTCGAGGATGTGCAGCTGCGCCTTCGCGGAGGGCGCGACGCGGTCCGCGATGTATCGCGCGCACGCGACGGGCGCGGTGTGATCCTGCGTCGAGTGCATCACGAGCGTCGGCTGCGTGACGAGCGGCAGCGCGCCGTCGACGACGCGCATGAACGTCATCAGCTGTGCGAGCCCGCGCGTGGAGATCGCCGGGTAGCACGGGTTCTCCGCCTTGACGGCGGGATCACGCACATCGGAGCCGCCGAGCTTGGGCAGCCGGCGTAGAAAGCGAAGCGGACCGTGCGGGCTCGTCCATCGCGCCGCGTACTTGCCGAGTCCGTCGAGCCACAGCGGCGCGGCGAGGGACGCCACGCGCGCGATCTTCGGGCGCCGGCTCGCGAGGTACAAACACAGGAGCCCACCGAGCGATTGCCCGACGAGGACAGTGGTCCGACAATGTCCCGCGAGATGATCCGCGGCGCGCTCGACCTCGCCGGCCCAGTCCTCCCAGCGCGTTCGGTCGAGATCCTCGAGCGACGTGCCATGGCCCGGAAGCAGCGGCGCGCGGATCGTGAAGCCGTCCTTCGTCAGCGAACGACCGAGATATCCGACCTCGTAGGGGGTTCCCGTGAATCCATGGACGAGAACGACACCTACGTCGTCGTCTCCGTCGAGATCGAATGGATCTCCAAGGCCCACGTCGCGGGCTTATCACACCGCCGCACACATTGACACGATGCGATCCCAGCTGGTTGGATCAAGCTGTTCGAGACGTTTCATGAGCGAGTGGAAGACCCGCATTACAAAGGTCCAGGTCGTCAAGCCGACCAAGGAAGCGGGCGAAGCGTGCCTCGTCCTCATCTATCCGCCGGGCCCCGATATGGGCAAACGCTTTCCGCTGTCGCGAAGCGAAGTGGTGCTCGGCCGCGGCGCTGACTGCGATATCCAAGTCGATCGCGACAGCGTCTCGCGCCGGCACGCACGCGTGTTCCGCACGGGCGAGCACTGGTCCGTCGAGGATCTACAGTCGACGAACGGCAGCTACGTCAACGACGTGCCCGTCACCAAGAGCGTCTTGCGCGATGCAGACTTCGTGAAGATCGGCGCTGCGATCTTCAAGTTCCTCTCGGGCAGCGGCATCGAGGCGAGCTACCACGAAGAGATTTACAAGATGACGATCGTGGACGCCCTGACCGGCGCCCACAACAAGCGCTACTTCCTCGAGTTCCTCGAGCGCGAGATCGCTCGCTGCGCGCGGTATCGCCGGCCGCTGTCGCTGCTCATGTTCGACATCGATCACTTCAAGGCCATCAACGACAAGCACGGTCACCTCACCGGCGACTACGTGCTGCGCGAGATGTCCAAGCGCCTGCTCGGTCGCGTGCGCCGCGAGGAGCTGCTCGCGCGCTATGGCGGCGAAGAGTTCGCAGCGGTTCTTCCCGAGACGGACCTGACCGGCGCGCGCACGTTCGGCGAGCAGATCCGCCGGATCGTCGCGGATCAGCAATTCGAGTACGAGGGCGACACGTTCCCCGTCACCGTCTCCGTCGGCGTCGCCACCGTCGAGGGCGAGGATGTCGACGTCAGCGCGTTTATCAAAGTCGCCGACGATCACCTCTATCGCGCGAAGCGCGAGGGCCGGAACCGCGTCGTAGGGTGAGCGTCCCGGTCGCGGAATTGGCGCCCTAGTGATAGGGTCCGCCCGTGCCCGGCAAGCCATGGATCACCGCCAACCAGGTCACCCTGGCGCGCTTGATTCCGATGCCGCTGCTCAGCTGGCTGATCTACCGCGGCGCGGAGAACGGCCTCTATCACAACGAGTACATGGCCTGGGCGCTCGTCGCCGGAACGCTGATCGGCTGCACGGACTGGGTCGATGGAATGCTCGCGCGCAAGCACGGCCCCACCGTGCTCGGTGGCCTGCTCGATCCGATCGCGGACAAGGTGTTCATCGCGTTCGCGTACATCCCGTTCGCGAGCATCGGTCTGTTCCCCGCGTGGCTCGCCGCGCTGATGTTCACGCGCGAGTTCTTCATCACCGCGCTCCGCTCTGCGTACGAGCAGCGCAACCTGACGCTCAAGACGAGCTACTTGGCCAAGGTCAAGACGTGGACGCAGATGCAGGGCATCGGCGTCATCTTGCTGTTCCCGCTCGTCGGGCCGGGCAGCGTGTTCCTCACGTGGTTCTTGATCGCCCTCACGGTCGCGCCGCTGCTCGTGATGGCGGGCTTCTGGATCGTGAAGAAGAAGTTCTGGCGCGGCGCGCTCGTGATGTCCGGATCGGTGGCGCCGATCCTCGCGCTGCACCTGTACGGCGACATGCAGCTCACGATTCGCTGGATCATGTTCGCCGTCGTCGGGCTCACGTGGCTCTCGGCGTTCGACTACATCGCGATCGGCTGGAAGCAGCTGCGTGGTCGCGGTGACTTCTCGCGCGCGGATGGCGTGCGCTTGATCGGTGCGCTCGGCATGCCGAGCCTGTTGTTCGCCGCTCTCGTCATGGAGCCGCCCGCGCCAGTGTGGCCGATCTTCGCGATCATCTCGCTCGAGCTCGCGGTCGGCGGCCTCGACAACCTCATGAGCCACCACAAGCGCGCCACCAAGGCGCTCGCGTGGGGCAGCCGTGTCCTCGGGATCTGCGCCTTGCTCGGCGCTGCGCTGCTCGTTCCGGATCACGCGCAGTGGTTCCTCTATGGCGCCACCGCGGTCTCGCTCGTCGGTGTCGCCGCCGAGTTCTGGCGCGGCCGCGACTACTTCCTCGACAAGCGCATCCGCGATCGCGCCCTCCGCGAGGCCGCCGTTCATCAGCCAGAGTCGCAGCTGACGTAACTAACCCTCGCAGGAATGTTGGGGGCGAGTCTTCGAGCCGGGGACCCAAACGAAGTGATCCTTGGGGCTAGATCGGCTCCGTCACGCAGCTCGCCATGATGTGCGTGTTGTCCGGCGGCACCACCGTGCGCTCGATCTTCAGGATGTGATGCGGTGCCTCGGTGCACTCCTCGGCGTCCTCGGCGATGCGCCAGCACGGCTTCACGCTCGACGACGCGGTGCACGCCGGGATGATGGTCTCGACCGGGCTCGCGCCATACGGGTTCTGTACGTCCGACACGCTGCACTCGTACTGCGGGCCGGGCGTGTTGGGATCGATGTCCATGAGCGTTCCGCGAATGCACGGATCGGGCAGCACGCTGCGAACGAGCTCGGCGATCTGGCGCAGGCCATCGGACAGGTTGCTCTGGCAGATCGACGTGAACGTCGAGCGATTGGGGAACTGATCGAGGAAGTACTTGAGGCGGATCGGTGGGTCGGCGACCTCGAGGCCCATCTCGCCGGTGTAGCTGCACGAGTGCGCGAGCGCGGGCTCGGGACCATCGGCCGGCGTGATCGTGCGCATCTCCACCTGGAACGGCTCGATCGTTCCCATGATGCCGGCGACGATCACCATGTCCTCGCGACCGGGCTTGAGGCCCTTCAGGAAGTCGACGTACGTCTTCACCTTCTCGAGGTACTCCGAGCTCTCGTTCGGATGGCACTGTCCCTTCGAGCCGATCTGGTTCATCGCGCTCGTCGTGGCGCCCCCCTGGTCGCACGTCACGCCGAAGCGCGTGCAGCGAAACGACTGCTGCGTTCCCATCGTTGCTGACTTCGGTCCGAGGAGCGCGGTCCTCGACATCGAGCAGTCATCCTCGTCGGCGATGAAGATGACCGCGAGGTACGCCTCGGGCCGGAGGAAGCCCGCGTTCGCCGGGTTCGCGCCGAGCGCCTTGCGCATCGACTCGAGATGCTGCTCGAAGCCGCAGCCGTTTCTGCCGAGCTTGGCCATCTGCGTGAACACGTCAGAGAGGTTGCCGCTGTAGTTCCGGATCCGTCCGCCGGTCATGTCGCGCACGTCGCTGATGAAGGCGCCGCCGGTCAGCGTCACGCCGCTCGTCTGTAGATCGCCGCCATCGCCATCGCCGTTGCATCCAGAGATGCCCGTCGCGGGAGCCTGATCCTGCGTCGCCTTCGCGCCCACGTCGGAGCTGACGACGCCGATGTGCACGTCGGGGAGTCCGCCGGGAATCGTCTCGAGCACGTTGATGAAGTTGGGGAAGTTCCTCGCGAGGTTGTTCTGTTTGTCGGCCATCGATCCCGAGTCGTCGATGACGAACAGGATGTCGATCTTCCGATTCACGGTGATCGGAATGTCTTTGGTCTCGACGCGACCTTGCTCCGGGATCACCGTGGAGATCGTTCGATCGGGACACCCGGCGAGAAGCGCGAGAGCGAGAGCAAGCATCGTTCGCATGCTCGTTCGTGCTCGCGCTCGTCGCGTTCCATCACCGAAAACGAAAACGGGCGAGGAGCTCGTCCTCGCCCGTTTGCTTGTTGCAACCGAGTTGCAGCTTAGTCAGCGTCTTCAGCTTCGGTGACGCAGTACGCGACCGTGTGCGTATCCGGCGGCGGCGTCGACGCGTCTTCCGTCTTGAGCGCGAGGTGCGGCGCCATCGAGCACTTCATCATGTCCTCGGCGATGTGCCAGCACGGCTTGTTCGTCGCCTGCGGACCCGGCGCGTTGCACTCCGGCAGAACCTGCTCGGTCTGCGTCGGCTTGCCGTAGTTCGACACGTACGACACGGAGCAGTCGTACTGGTTGCCGGTGGTGTTCGGGTCGACGTCGGCGAGCTTGCCTTCGATGCACGGCGAACCGAGCACCGTCTTCAGGAGCTGCGCGATCAGCGTCAGACCATCGGCCAGGTTCTGCTGGCAGATCGTCGTGTACGTGGAGCGGTTGGGGAACTGATCGAGGAGGAACTTGATGCGAACCGGAGGATCGGCGACCTCGGGACCGTTCGCACCCTGATAGGGGCACGAGTGCGCGAGCGCCTGCTCCGGCGTGCCACCATTGGGCGGCGAGCGAAGCTCGACCTGGAACGGCTCGATGGTGCCCATGATGCCGGCGACGATGACCTTCGACGGATCGTTGGGCTTGAGGCTCTTCAAGAAGTCGACGTACGTCTGGACCTTCTCGAGGTACTGCGAGTTCTCGTTCGGGTGGCACTGACCCTTGGTGCCGACCTGGTTCATCGCGTCCGTCGTGGTGCCGCCCTGATCGCACGTGACGCCGAAGCGCGTGCAACGGAACGACTGCTGCGGACCGAGCGCCGCGGACTGGGGACCGAGCAGCGCGGACTTCGACATCGAGCAGTCGTCTTCGTCTGCAATGAAGATGACCGCGAGGTACGCGTCCGGGCGGAGGAAGCCCGCGTTCGCCGCGTTGTTGTTGAGCGCCCTGCGCATCGACTCGAGGTGCTGCTCGAAGCCGCAGCCACCCGCGCCGACGCGTGCCATCGTTCCGAACACCGTGGCGAGATCGCCGGTGTAGTTCGTCTGGCGCATGCCGTTGGCGAGCTTGATGTCGCTGATGAACGTGCCCTGCACGGGCGCGCCCGAGATCTGGAGGTTGCCGCTGTCACCGGTGCCGGAGCAGCCGCCTTGGCCGATGCTTCCGATCGCCGGTCCCGGCGCCGCATCCTGCGTCGCCTTGGTGCCGACGTCCGAGTTCACGACGCCGATGTGCACGTCGGGCAGACCGCCTTCGATCGTGTTCAGGACGTTGATGAAGTTCGGGAAGTTGTTGGCGAGGTTGTTCTGCTTGTCAGCCATCGACGGCGAGTCGTCGATGACGAACAGGATGTCGATGTTGCGGTTGACGGTGATCGGGATGTCTTTGAACTCGACGCGACCCTGCTGAGGATTGACCTCGGAAATCGTGCGGTCCGGACAACCCGCGAGCAGGCTGAGGCCAACAGCCGCCATACCTAGGAACGAAGACGTAACAACGCGCATGGGCGCACCTCCAAAAGCTCGAGCAGCTTAGAGCAACTGCTTCGCCAAGTGCAGTCTCCAGCAGTTTCAAACGCTTACTTTTCGTTCGGCGGCATCGACCTGCCAACTTAGTTGGCGATCTGGATCGATCGTTGGCAGCCCTATTCCCAAGGGGTTTCGCGGATTTCGCTTGTCCGACGAGCGATGTGCCAGCGTGCTAACGTGCACCCATCTCGCGCACCGTCACAAAGGTGTTGCTGCTGGGGCCCGACGACGACGACCGTCGCGCGTTGCACCTCATGCTCGATCGCGCCGGCAAAGAGGTGGCAGCGATGGATGAGGTCGCGGCGGCGACGCGCTACCTGGAGGCGGCCGGCTGCGATGCGGTGATCGCCGACGCGGAGCTGGCACCGAAGGTCATCGGGGCGAACGGCGCGCACGTGATCGCGGTGGTGCGCACGCGCGACCTCGCACGGGCGATGGACCTGTTCGGCGCCGGTGTGGACGACGTGGTGATCGAGCCGCTCGACGAGCTCGCGATCACGCTCGCGCTGCGCCACATCGCGACGCTGCCGCCGAAACCGGAGGCCACCGCGCCGGCGAGCAAGACCGCGCTCGTCGGAGACGGGCCCGCGATGACCGAGCTACGCGAGCTGATCGAGCGCATCGCGGCGCACCGCACGACGGTGATGATCACCGGCGAGAGCGGCACGGGCAAAGAGCTCGTCGCGCGCGCGATTCACGACGCGTCGCCGCGGAGCAATCAGAGGTTCGTGGCGATCAACTGCGCCGCGATTCCGGCGGGCCTGCTCGAGAGCGAGCTGTTCGGTCACGTGCGCGGTGCGTTCACGGACGCGATCGGCAACAAGGCGGGTCTGTTCGAGGAGGCGAACGGCGGAACGCTGTTCCTCGACGAGGTCGGCGAGATGCCGCTGCCGCTGCAAGCCAAGCTCTTGCGCGTGCTGCAAGAGGGGACGATCCGACGCGTCGGCGACAACACGGAGATCTCCGTCGACGTCCGGCTGATCGCGGCGACGCTGCGCGATCTCAAAGCCGATGTCGCCGCGGGCGCGTTTCGCGAGGATCTGTTCTATCGGCTCGACGTGGTGCCGGTCTCGATCCCGCCTCTGCGTGGACGCCGCGAGGACATCCCGCAGCTCGCGCGCTTCTTCCTCGATCGACACGGCCAGCGTCACCAGAAGCAGGTCGCCCTCGCAGACGACGCGATCGCGGCGCTGTGCACGCAGAGCTGGCCCGGCAACGTTCGCGAGCTCGAGAACATCCTCGAGCGGGCGCTCGTGTTGGCCGACGGACCCACGATCGACCTCGCGTTCCTCGAGACGGTGATGACCCTTCGGCCGGACGCGCCTACATCGGAGCCGTCTCCCGAGGAGCTCTCGATCAAGAAGGCGACGCGGGCGCTGGAAGCGGACCTGATCCGAAAAGCTCTCGTCGTTACGCAAGGAAACCGCACGAACGCGGCGAAGCTCCTCGAGATCAGCCACCGCGCGCTCCTCTACAAGATGAAGGAGTACGGCATCAGTTGAGGTAGCTGCGGGGCGTCCGACTTATCGAACTAGCAGACAGATTTTGGAGAGTTGGAACAATCGCCCTACAATTATTTAGGGCATCCCAATGGCGAAGCAGTGCATCGGGCTCGACATCGGTTCGAGCAGCGTAAAAGTCGTGCAGCTCAAGAAAAAGGGCTCCGGCTGGGCGCTGCAAGCGTTCGGCATGCAGCCGCTCGTACCGCAGACGATCGTCGACGGAACGATCATGGATCAAGCCGCGGTCGCGGATGCGATCCGTCAGCTGTGGGGACGCTTGAAGCTGCGCGTGAAGGACGTCGCGATCGCGATCGCGGGTCACTCCGTGATCATCAAGAAGATCGCGGTGCCGCAAATGACGAGCGAGCAGCTCGCCGCCAACATTCGCCAGGAAGCCGAGCACCACATTCCGTTCGGCAAAGATGACGTCGAGATCGACTATCACGTCACCAACCCGGCGAACTCGTCGGGCCAGACGGAGCTGTTGCTCGTCGCTGCCAAGAAGGAAGTCGTCGCGGACTACGTGCAGGTCGTGCGCGATGCAGGGCTGACTCCGCACGTCGTCGACGTGGCCGCGTTCGCGAGCCAGAACGGCTTCGAGGTGAACTATCCGCTCGATCCGCGCGAGACCGTGGTGCTGATCAACATCGGCGCTGCGATCTCCAACATCAACATCGTACGCAGCGGCGTGTCGCTGTTCACGCGCGACGTGACGATCGGTGGCAACGCGTTCACCGAGGAGATCCAGAAGCAGCTCGGCATCGCGGCCGACGAGGCGGAGGCGTACAAGGTCGGCGGCTCGCAGACCGAGGACGGCGTGGTGCCGCAAGAAGTTCTTCGCGTGATGGACGGCGTGAGCGAGGTGATGGCCGGCGAGTTTCAACGCTCGCTCGACTTCTTCCTCGCCACCACCGCCGACGCGAACGTCACGCGCATCGTGCTCGCCGGTGGCTCGAGCAAGGTCAGCTCGCTGCACCGCGCGATCGAGAGACGATCGCGTCTTCCCCTCGAGGTGGTGGATGCGTGGCGGCGCGTCGAGATCGACGCTACGCTGGATCGCATGTACCTCGGGGCACACTCTCCAGAGGCGCTGATCGGGGTTGGCCTCGCGATGCGCGCATCGGGAGACAAGTGAGGTACCGCCGATGATCAAGGTAAACCTCCTCCCGCAACGACGGGCCAAGCACAAAGCCGCCGCGTCGGATCCGTCGTCGAAGCAACTCTTCGTCGGCATCGCCGCTTTGCTCGCGGCAGGTGCCGCGGTGTTTGTCGCCGTCGACATGCCGAAGCGCAGTCGGCTCCGAGAGGTCGCGGCGGCCAACGCGGAGCTCAAAGAGCAGATCGCGCAGAAGACCCAAGCCCTGAAGGGCTATTCCGAGATGAAGAAGGCGTTCGACGAGCAGAACAAGCGCGCCGAAGCCATCGATCGTCTGAACGGTAACAAGGTCGTCCCGGCGCACATCCTCCACGAGCTCAGCCGGATCCTCACGCGGGAAGGACCGACGATGAGCGAGGAGATGACGCGCAAGGTAGGCACCGGCCCCGAGAGCGACTCCAACAAGCAGTTCCAGCTCGATTGGGATCCGGGGCACGTGTGGCTGCTCTCGTTCATCGACACGAATGGCTCGTTCAAGATGGAAGGCGGCGCGCAGTCGGAGTCCGACGTGACGCAGCTATCGAAGCGGCTCCAAGCATCCGTGTACTTCTCCGACGTCTCGCCCGCTGGTGGTGAGCGAGTCGCGGATCGCAACAGCGGCGTGAACTACTACCGGTTCACCATCACCGGAAAGGTTGCGTACTGATGGCGACCTCCGGCGTACTCAACGACTTCGCGCGCATGCCGACGCAGCGCAAGGTCCTCGTCTTCGTCGTCATCGGCATGATGATCGGCCTCGTCTACTGGCAGTTCATCTACAAGGGCCTCAAAGACGACCTGCAACAGGCTCGGAACAACAACCAGTCGATGGCCGCGCAGAACGCGAAGCTGGCCAAGGAAATCCCCGAATACGACAAGCTGAAGGCAAAGATCAGCGAGCTCGAGTTCAAGATCGCCGAGAACCAGAAGGCGCTGCCCACCGAGGCAGAGGTCCCTGCGTTCTTCGAGACCCTCGAGCGCAAGGTCACGGAGTCGGGCGTCGAGATCAACAAGTGGAAGAAGCTCAAGGAAGATCCTGTCGAGTCGTTCGTGAAGGTGCCTGTCGAGATCGAGATCAACGGCACGTTCATGCAGATCAAGCGCTTCTTCGCGTCGCTCGTGCAGCGCGGTGTGTCGCCGCTCGCGCCGTCCACGCGGCCGGAAGGCCAGGAGGAGAAGGAGCGCATCATCTCGATCGAGAACCTCGCGCTCACGAACCCCACGGTGCGTAACCGCGAGATCAACCTGACCGCCAAGTTCGTCGCCGTGACGTTCCGCCAGGACGACAAGTCGGCGAAGGATGCAAAGAAGGCAAAGGAAGACGCCGCCAAGAAGGCGCCTGCGCCTGCGCCTGCCGCACCCGCGAGCACTCC
Source organism: Pseudomonadota bacterium (assembly GCA_023428295.1). Lineage (GTDB taxonomy): Bacteria > Myxococcota_A > Polyangia > Haliangiales > Haliangiaceae > JABFXX01. The sequence continues at coordinate 18,631 of JAEYYV010000398.1, read as the reverse complement.
TGCGGGAGCGCAGCAGCGCACCGAAGAAGCGATCCAGAAGGGTGACGAGAAGGATCGCAACGCGGCGGGCGTGGAGGAAGCGAAGACGCCTGCGGGCTCTGGCTCTGCGGCCAAGAAGCTCGAGGGAGGCATCTGATGCGCAACACTCGAGCACTGATCCTCGTCGGACTCCTGTTCTCGGCTGCGTGCGGTGAAGACGATCCGCCGCCGCCTCCGCCGCCGGGAGGCGGTGGTGGTGCACCGGGCGCAAAGCCCACTGCCGCGACCAAGGACAGCAAGAACAAGCTCGCGGTGAAGCCGAAGATCGAAGCGCGCGTGACGGAGGCCGAGAAGGCGAACATCCGGCACACGTTCCGCGATCGTGACTTCATCGCCGATCAGAACAACCGCGATCCGTTCCAGTCGTTCGTGCTCACGCAGCCGGGCTTGGGCGGAGGGCAGCAGGATGCGCTCAAGCGCGATCCCACCAAGCGCTGCTTGCGCGCGGATCAGTTCATCGCGTCGAACTACAGCTACACGGATCTGCGGCTCGTCGGAATCATCGCCGAGAAGACGCAGCGCCGCGTGCTGATGATGGACTCGGGCAACTTGGGCCACATCATCCGCAAGGGTGATTGCGTCGGTCGCGAGAAGGCCCTCGTGAAGGACATCGGCGCCGGGTACATCACGTTCCAGGTCGAGCCCGACGACGTCAATCTGGCGCGTCAGGTCGAGGAGCACTCGGTCCAGCTGTATCCGAACCAGATGCCGATCACGTCGCAGCCGCGTCTCCCCGATGAGCGTCCGGGACCCACGGTTGTCGCGCCGGGCCAGCAGCCCGCGCCTTCGAACACGCCACCGCCCGTCGTCGGTCCGTGAATCTTCGCGACTGATTTTCGCGAAAATTTGGATCTCGCCTCATAGCGGGCGAAAATTTTTCTGCCGAGGAGTCTCATGCTCATCGAACAGAAGAAGATTTGGCTCGCAGCAGTCGTCGTGACGGCTGCCCTCTCACCGACGGCGGCATTCGCCGACGGAAAGAACGAGATCCGCGCGGTCGCGTTCTCCGAGGACCCGAGCGGCACCACGCTCGTTCGCGTGCGCGGTGCGCAAACACCGACGTTCACGGTCTACAAGCTCGAGCGCCCGAGTCGGGTGGTCGTCGACGTGCCGCAAGCGCGGCTCGCCGAGGCGCTGCGCGGTCACGAAGGGGCGACGGTGTTCATGCCGAGCACCTGGGCGGTCTCGACGATCGCCGCACAGCAGCTCGACGACGGCGGATCGATCGTTCGCGTCATCGTGACGATGGCGCGGCCCGGTCGCTACGACGTGAAGACCGAGAACAACGAGGTCGTTGTCATGGTCTCCGCGCGCGATCCGATGCCGCCCAAGACCGGCGCCAATGCCGCGGAGCTCGCGAAGGCGCAAGCCGATGCAGACGCGGCGAAGAAGGCCGCCGCGCAGGCCGAGCAAGCGCGCGTCGCCGCCGAGAAGGCGAGCGCGTCGGCGCAAGCAGAAGCGGAGCGGTTGCGCAGAGCGGCCGCGGATCAGACCGCGCGTGCAGCGGCGGCGCAGAAAGCCGCCGAGGATGCAACGCGCGCGGGACAAGCGACCGCGGCGGACATCCAGCGCGCGAAGAAGCTCGCGGATGCCGCGCGCGCCGAAGCAGCGAAGGCAAAGCAGGATGCGATGCGCGCCCAGAGCGATGCGGATCGCATGCGCGTCGCCGCCGAGCAGTCGGCGCGTGATGCCAAGGCCGAGGCCGAGCGAGCACGCAAGGAGGCCGACGACGCGAAGCAGCTCGCCGCAGCGGCGAAGCAAGACGTCGCGCGCTCCAAGGCAGAGGCCGAGGCGGCCAAGCAAGCAGCGCTCGCCGACATGCAGCGCTCGAAGGCCGAGGTGGCCGCGGCGAAGCAAGAGGCGCTCGCTGCCAAGGAAGCCGCGAGCAAGGACGTGGCGCGGACGAAGGCGGAAGCGGATCAGGCTCGCCGGGAAGCGCTCGCCGCAAAGGACGCCGCGAACAAGGACGTGGCGCGCACGAAGGCCGAAGCCGAGGCGATGAAGCTCGCCGCGGAGAAGGACATCGCGAAGGCGCGCGCCGATGCAGAGCGCGCAAAGCGCGATGCGCAAGCGGAGCTCGTCGCGGCCAACCAGGCGAAGCTCGAGGCAGAGGCTGCGCGGCGCGAGGCCGAGCAAGCGCGGACCGAAGCCGCGCGCACCAAGGACGCAGCGACGCGCACCAAGCTCGAGGCAGAAGCGGCCGCGCGCGTGGCGCTGGCCGAAGCCGCGAAGGTGAAGGCGGAGGCCGATGCAGCCAAGACCGAGGCTGCGCGCACGAAGGCAGAGGCGAACGTCGCGCGTAGCGAGGCAGAGGCCGCGCGTCGCGACGTGCAGATGAAGCGCGCCGAGGCGCTCGCGGCCAAGGATGAGGCGACGCGCGCCAAGGACGATGCCGCGCGGACGAGCGCGGAGATCGCGCGTGCTCGCAGCGAGGCAGAAGCGGCCAAGGCCGACGCGGCGCGTGCACGGAGCGATGCGCGCGCGGCGCGTGCAGAAGCGGACGCGGCGAAGGCAGCGGCGGCGGCGGACAAGCGGCAGGCCGAAGCGGATCGCCAGCGCGCGGAAGCCGAGCGCGCACTCGCGATGACGATGCAGAAGGACGCGACGGCCAAGCTCGCCGCGCTCGACAAGAAGGCGGCCGAGGTGCAGGCGCGCGACGACAAGGCGCGCGCGGCTCACGCAGCGGCGCAGGCGCGTGAAGAAGCAGCGCGTGCCGCGGTGGCGCAGGCCGAGCGCGAGATCGCAGCGGCAGAGCTCGCGGCGAAGACCGCGGCGGCAGCGCGCGATCGTTCGTCGAGCCAGGTCGCCACGGACAAAGACAAGCTGATCGCGCAGGCCAAGGAAGCCGAGGCACGCCTCGCGAAGGCCAAGGCGGCAGCGGATGCAGCAGAAGCGCGTCGCGTGGCGGCGGAGACCGCAGCGACAAACGCGAAGAAGGATCTCGAGTCCACGCGCACCACGCTCGCGAGCGTCGAGGGTCAGCGCACGGCAGCGGAGCGCGCGGCGAGCGAAGCAGCGCGCAAGCGCAGCGAGGCCGAGGCAGCAGCGAGCGAAGCGGCGCAGCGCAAGAGCGCGGCGGAGAACGCGGTCGTGATCGCGTCGAAGCAGCGTCAGGAGGCAGAGCTCGCGGCCGCAGCGGCGAGCAAGCAGCGCAGCGAGGCAGACCAGCAGCGCATCGCTGCGGAGCAGCAGCGCAAGGCGGCCGAGGATGCCGCGCGTGCCGCACAGGAGGCGAAGATCGCCGCGGACAAGCAGCGCGTGATCGCCGAGAACGCAGCGAAGAGCGCGGTCAATGCAAAGCACACCGCCGAGGCGAGCCTCGAGGTGCTGATGGCAAAGCGTGAAGCAGCCGAGAGGGCAGCAGCAGAGCTCGAGGCGCGCAGCAAGGCGGAAGCGAAGGCGCAAGCCGCGCTCGTCCTCGCGCAGCAGCGCAAGGTCACCGACGAGGAGATGGCCAAGGCGAAGAAGGAAGCGGATCGTCTCGCGAGCGAGCGCAAGAAGGCCGAGGACGAGCTCGCGGATCGCCGCAAGGCCGTCGCGATTCAGCAAGCCGAGGCCGAGCGCCTGAAGTCCACCGCGATGCAAGCGCGCGATGCGGCCGAGCGCGAAGAGAAGCGCCGCTCGCAGCTCGCACAGCAGCGCGCCCTCGAGGAGCAGGAGCTCGCGAAGCTCCAAGCGAAGAAGGTCGAGGCGTCCAAGGTGGCCGCCGCGCCGGCGCCCGTCGCGAAGGTGGCTCCGAAGGCCGCGTTCATCAAGGACGTGACGTTCAAGGGCAGCGACGGCGTGGGTCGCGTCGACATCGCGCTCACCGGCGAAGGCCAGATCGCCGTCGGTGAAGTCACGGCGACGGCCGTCGAGCTGATCATCGATAACGCCGAGCTCGGCGGAAAGCTCGAGCGCAAGCTCGATGTCTCGCGCTACGGCAGCCCGGTTCGCGCGGTGTCGTCGTTCCGCGATCGCCGCACACCGAACCGCGTGCGCTTGATCGCGGAGCTCTCGCAGCCGGCGACGCCGACGCTCGAGCGCGACTCGTCGGGCGTGAAGTGGAGCTTCGTGTCCACGCAGACCGCGCAAGCATCGAACAAGTCTCCGGCCATGCGCACGCAGAACGTGCCGTCGCCGGTGGTCGGCGGCTTCGGTGCCGCGTCCACGCCGATCGCGCAGCAGTCTGTCTCGCAGGTCGCGCCCCAAGCACCGCGCAACCGCAAAGTCTATCGCGGCGCGATCATCGACTTCGACTACAAGGACGCGCCGATGGCCGACCTGCTCCGCACGATCGCGGACACGGGTAAGGTCAACATCGTCGTCCCCGATGGCATCGACGCGCGCGTCACGGTGCGCCTGAAGAAGGTGCCGTGGGATCAAGCGCTCGAGGTGATCCTCGCGTCGCACGGTCTGTGGTATCGCCGCGACGGAAACCTCTATCGCATCGCGCCCCGCAAGGAGCTCGACGCCGAGGACGAGCTCGAGGCTGCGCGTCGCGAGGCTCTCATCAAGTCGGAGACTCCGCGCACGGACGTCATCCCGCTGAACTACGCGTCGGCGACGGAGCTCAAGCCCAAGCTCGAGGCGATGCTCTCGCCCAAGGGCCGCATCGAGGTCGACGACCGCACGAACGCGCTCATCATCAACGACGTCGCCGGCAACCGCGAGCAGATCCAGCGCCTCGCGCTGCAGCTCGATCGCCAGACCCCGCAGATCTCGATCGAGGCGCGCATCGTCGAGGCCCGCTCGACGTTCCAGCGTCAGTTCGGCATCCAGTGGGGCGGCCGGGCGAATGCGAGCGCGGCGGGCGGCAACGCGACGGGTCTCGTGTGGCCGTCGTCGATCGGCGTCACGGGTGGCGCGGAAGACAACCAGACGCCGCGCGGTGGTGTCGCCACGCCGTCGGACTTCGCGATCAACTTGCCGGCGGCCGTGGGTACGGGCTCCGGTGGTGCGCTCGGTCTATCGCTCGGCTCTGTCGGCGGCAACTTCAACGTCAACCTGCGCCTGTCGGCTCTCGAGGACACCGGCACCGTTCGCATCATCTCGGCGCCAAAGGTCACGGTGCTGAACAACAAGCAGGCGAAGATCAGCCAGGGCGTGTCGATCCCGATCTCGGTCGTGTCGGCCGCCGGTACGCAGACGCAGTTCGTGCAAGCGGACCTCGCGCTCACGGTGAAGCCGTACGTCTCGCAGCGCGACTGCGCGATCGCGATGGACATCACCGTGACCAAGAACGAGCCCGACTTCGTCAACACCGGCGCTCGTGGTGACCCGTCGATCCTGCGCAAGGAAGCGAACACGTCGATGCTCGTCAACGACGGCGAGACGTCGGTGCTCGGCGGTATCTACACGCGCAACACGGGCCTCTCGTACTCGAAGTTCCCGTTCCTCGCGGATATCCCGGTCGTGGGCTGGCTGTTCAAGACCCGCCGCGAGAACGACGACCGCACCGAGATCCTCGTCTTCATCACGCCGAAGATCACGAACAGAGGCCTGCTAGGCTGCCAGTAGTGGCAGCGCTGTTCCTGATCGGCTTCATGGCCAGCGGCAAGACGACGATCGGTCGTCGGATCGCCGCGCTCACGAACCGGCCGTTCGTCGACCTCGACGACGAGATCGCGAAGACGCTCGACGAGCCGATCGCAGATCTGGTCAAGCGCGACGAGCCCGCGTTTCGCCGCCTCGAGACCGAAGCGCTGCGCGAGGTGGCAAGCCGCGGCGATGTCGTCGTCGCTACCGGGGGCGGCTGTGGTGCGAACCCCGCCAACGTGGCGCTCATGCGCGCGGCGGGCACGGTCATCGCGCTCGGTGTCGACGTCGCCGATGCGCGCGAGCGTGCGAAGGGTGGCCCCGAGCGACCACTGCTCGCGAACGCCGAACAGCTCGCGAAGTCGCGTGCGTCATCGTATCGCCTCGCGCAGGCCGTCGTTCCGACGAACAGGCCGATCGAGGACGTGGTGAAGCAGGTGTTTGCCGTCGAGCGACTCGCGCAGGACTACAAGGACGCGACGATCCTCGCGCTCCCCGAGCGCAGCTATCCGATCGTCGTGAGCGATCGCCTCGCGGATCCACTGCGCACGAGCTGGGGCTCCGCGTCGAAGATCGCCGTGATCACGGATCGCAACGTCGCCGCGCATTGGACGCTGCCACCCAACCCCGAGGGCAACGACCGCATCGAGCTCGTCATCGAGCCGGGCGAGGCGAGCAAGTCCTTCGACACGTACGCGCGGCTGTGCAACGAGCTGGTCGCGAACGGGCTCGATCGCGCGTCTATTCTCGTCGCGTTCGGCGGTGGCGTCGTCGGTGACATCACCGGCTTCGTCGCGGCCACGCTGTTTCGCGGCATCGACTTCGTGCAAGTCCCGACGACGATCGTCGCCATGACGGACGCGGCGATCGGCGGCAAGACCGCGATCGATATCCCCGCTGGCAAGAACCTCGTCGGCGCGTTCCATCAGCCGTGGATCGTCGACTGCGCGCTCGAGACCCTGCAAACGTTGCCGGCACGCGAGCGACAAGCCGGCTTTGGCGAGCTGTGGAAGTACGCACTCCTCGACGGGGCCGAGACGTGGCGCCTGGTCGCGAGCTGCGCGAGCTGGTCGCGCGATGGCGGCGAGATGCCGGCAGAGTTCCGCGAGCTGATGCGCCGCTCGATCGCCTACAAAGCCGAGGTCGTCGGACGCGACGAGCGCGAGCGCGGCGTGCGTGCGCTCCTGAACCTCGGCCACACGGTCGGTCACGCGATCGAGAGCGCGTCCGGCATGCTCCACGGTGAAGCCGTGGCGCTGGGCCTGGTCGCGGCGGCGCGCGTGTCCACGGCGGTCCTCGGCACGCGCGCGGATCTCGAGCGCGAGCTTATCGAAGGGCTACACGCGAGCGGCCTGTCGGTCGATATCGATCGCTGGCTCACCGACGAGGTCCTCGGACGAATGTCCGTCGACAAGAAGCGGGTAGGGAAGACGCTGAAGTACATCGCCATTCGCGACGTGGGGGACTGTGAGCCCGTCGAGATCGACGTCAGCGAGCTACGAAGAATTTTGCGATCGAATCAGACCGCTTGATACGATTTCTCCTCGGAGGAACCATGTTTCGCCTAGCTCTTGCCTCGCTCTTGCTCCCACTCGTCGGCTGCGTCGCTGCCGACGGTGCTGGTGACGAGGCCATCTACATCTCGAAGGCGCTCGCGGCCAACGACGACTGTACGTTCAACGCCTCGGAGTCAGCGCCGTACATCGGGCACGGCACGATCTCCGTGTTCTCGCCGCTGCCGTACCTGATCCATCCGCAGCTGAAGAGCCGCATCACCACCACCGATGCGAGTCAGATGGACTTGAAGACGATCCAGATCCGCGGCGCGCGCGTGAACCTCGACTTCAAAGATGCTGCCATCGGCAAACTCGTCGACGCCAACAACAAGAAGTTCCAGACGCTGTACTCCGCGCCGCTCGCGCCCAATGCCGGCAGCGTCACCGACACGACGTTCACGCTGATCCCCGAGGGTGCACTCGCATCGATCGCGGCATCGCTCGGCGCCACGGGTGAGGTCGAGACCGAGGTGGTCGGCAAGCTCGTCGTGTTCGGCGATCTCGCGGGCAGCGAGGTGACGAGCCAGGAGTTCCAGTTCCCGGTCACGATCTGCTCGAACTGCGTCACCGCAGCGTTCGGGCTCGCGGAGTTTCCCACCTGTCCCGTCATGACGGCAGGGCGGCAGGGCAACGCGTGTAATCCGTACCAGGACGGTGTCGTCGACTGCTGCATCGACGCCGACAACATCCTCAACTGTCCCGCACCCATCGGCGTCCAAAACTGACGGGCGGCCTAGCGCGTTACCCGAACGCTCTAGTACCGTTCGTATCTAGGTGACCTTTGTTCGCTGAAACACTCAAGAAGCTCGTTGACGGCGTCGACGGTGGAATTGCTGCAGTGATCATGGGCCTCGACGGAATCCCCGTCGAAACCTATGTCCGGCAGTCCGACAAGGTCGACGTGACCACCGTGGCGATGGAGTTCTCCTTCATCCTCACGCAGGTTCGCAAAGCGGGCGACAGCCTCGCCGTCGGAAACCTCGAGGAGCTTTCGGTCAAGGCGCAGCGTCTGTTGCTCGTCTGCCGGATGATCTCGCCGCAGTACTTCGTCGCGATCGCGATCGCGCCCGAGGGCAACTTCGGCAAAGCGCGATTCCTCGCGCGGCTCGCGCAGCCGTCGCTCGTCGCGGCGCTGTGACGTCGCCGAGGACCGGCGCGCTTCGCGTGCAGGTCCTTCACGGACCGAATCTCAACTTGCTCGGTACGCGCGATCGCGCGCAGTACGGCACCACGACGCTCGCCGAGATCGATGCGGAGCTGACGCGTCGCGCAAAGGCGCGCGGTGCGGTCGTGCGTTGCTCGCAATCCAACCTCGAGGGTCAGCTCGTCGAGTGGATCCAGAAGGCGAAGACGTGGGCGAGCGCGATCGTGATCAACCCGGGCGGCTACACGCATACGTCGGTCGCGATCCGCGATGCGATCGATGCCGTCGCGCTGCCCACCGTCGAGGTTCACTTGTCGAACCTCCACGCGCGCGAGTCGTTTCGTCAGGTCTCGATCACGGGCGCAAAGTGCATCGGGCAGATCTGTGGCTTCGGCGCAAATAGCTACTACCTGGGCCTAGACGCGGCGCTATCGCATGTGGAAGCTTCCGCTCGCGATGGCCAAAAAAGGCAACGACGACGCTGATCAGGACGCGGGAAAAGGTGCTGTGGTCGCGATGGCTCGCGGCCTCGCCGAGATCGTCTCCGAGCATCAACTGACCGAGCTGGTCGTCGAGTCGGCCGGCACCACGATCACCGTGCGCCGCGAAGCGCCCGCGCTGATGGCGGCGCCGATGCAAGCGATGCCGATGCAGATGCCCGCGTACGCAGCGCACGCTCCGAGCGCGCCGGCCGCTGCACCCGCTGCGGCGGCACCCGCTGCGGCTCCCGCCGTCGATGACAAGGCACACGTCGTCACGTCGCCGTTCGTCGGCACGTTCTATCGCAAGCCCAACCCGGACTCACCGACGTACGTGAACCTGAACGATCGCGTCGAGAAGGGCGCCGTGCTCTGCATCGTCGAGGCGATGAAGCTGATGAACGAGATCGAAGCGGACGCAGCCGGCGTGATCGTCGGAATCCTCGTCGAGGATGGCGCCCCGGTCGAATACGGTCAGCCCCTGTTCAAGATCCGGACGTAGCCGATGTTCCGCAAAGTCCTCGTCGCAAATCGCGGAGAGATCGCACTCCGCGTGATCCGCGCATGTCGCGAGCTCGGGCTCGAGTCTGTCGCTGTTCACTCGACGGCCGACGCCGACGCGCTGCACGTGAAGTTCGCGGATCAAGCGGTGTGCATCGGTCCGCCGCCGTCGCGCTCGAGCTATCTGAACGTTCCGCAGATCATCTCGGCGGCCGAGGTCACGGGCGCCGATGCGATCCATCCCGGCTATGGCTTTCTCTCGGAGAACGCCGACTTCGCCGAGGTCTGCAAGAAGTGCAAGCTCACGTGGATCGGCCCGCCGCCGGATGCGATGCGCCTCATGGGCGACAAGATCCGCGCGCGCGCCGCGATGGAGAAAGCCGGCGTGCCGGTGCTCCCCGGCTCGACGGGGCTGCACGATGAAGTGCAGCTCCTCGAAGCATCGGATCGCGTCGGCTTCCCGGTGATCCTCAAGGCGACCGCCGGTGGTGGTGGTCGCGGCATGCAGATCGTCCACGAGAAGGAGAAGCTCCTCGACGCGTGGAGCAAGGGACGCAACGAGGCGCAGGCCGCGTTCGGCAACCCCGAGATGTACATGGAGCGGTACTGCCAGAAGCCGCGCCACATCGAGATCCAGGTCGTCGCCGACAAGCACGGTCACTACACGCACCTCGGCGAACGCGAGTGCTCGATCCAGCGTCGACACCAGAAGGTGATCGAGGAAGCACCGTCGGCGGTGTTGCCCGAGGCGACGCGCAAGAAGCTGCAAGAGGCGGCGGTTCGCGCGATCGAAGCGATCGGCTACACGAACGTCGGCACCCTCGAGTTCCTCCTCGACTCCGACGGCAGCTTCTACTTCATGGAGATGAACACGCGCATCCAGGTCGAGCACCCGGTGACCGAGCTGGTCACGGGCATCGATCTCGTGCGCGAGCAGATCCGCATCGCCGCTGGCGAGCCGCTGTCGTGGACCGACGAGCGCAAGCCGCGCGGTCACGCGATCGAGCTGCGGGTCACCGCGGAAGATCCGGTGACCTTCGCGCCGTGGCCGGGCAAGATCACGAGCCTCCACATGCCGGGCGGCCTCGGTGTGCGTGTAGATACGCACGTGTACGCAGGCTACGTGGTTCCGCCGAACTACGACTCGCTGCTCGCCAAGCTCATCGTCCACGACGTGGATCGGCCCGCCGCGATCCGCCGTGCTCGACGCTGCCTCGACGAGATCGTCATCGAGGGACCGCGCACCAACATCCCGTTCTTGCGCCGGATCATCAACAACCCGGACTTCATCCGGGGCGAGTTCGACACCGGCTTCGTCGCGCGTCTCCTCGCCGAGCGCACACCCACGGCCTAGCCGACCAGGCTGCGAAGGACACTGGGCATCTGATCGGTGTCCACCCGGTCACTTCACGCTGGATCACATGTGAGCGCAAAGCACGAGAAACCCTCGTGCTTTTCCTTGACCGTAGTGCGCGCAGAGCCGTACGATTTTCCAGATGTACGGGGCAAATTTCCGCGTGCCCTGTATGCATCAGCAAACCGTGACTCGGTCCACGTTCCATCGCGCTAGGAGCACCTGAGCACTCGTGGCCTTCAACAAAGAAAAGGTCATGGATGCGGCCCGCAAGTTTGTCGATAAGGGACAGATCGACAAAGCGGTGAAGGAGTACCTACGGATCGTCAACGAGGATCCGAAGGACGTCCGCGTCTGGCTGAAGATCGGCGATCTCTACGCGAAGAAGGGCGCGAAGCAGGACGCGATCGAGACGTATCTCAAGGTCGCGCGCTTCTATCACGAGCAGGGCTTCTTCCTGAAAGCGGTCGCGGTCTACAAGCAGATCCTCAAGCTGGATCCGCGGCTGGTCGACGTGATCCTCAAGCTCGCCGAGCTCTATCGCCAACTCGGTTTGATGACCGATGCGATGCAGCACTTCGAGTCGGTCGCCGCGCACTTCCACCGCGAGGGCAACACCAAGGAAGCGCTCGCGACGGTGCGCAAGCTCGTCGATCTCGATCCCGAGAACATCGCGACGCGCATCAAGCTCGCCGAGCTCTACTCCAAAGAAGGCCTCATCGACGAGGCCGCACAGGAGTTCACCGTCGCGTGCGAACAGCTGCGCAGGCAGAATCGCCTCGACGATTTCCTCAAGGTCGCCGAGCGTCTGCTCTGGCACAAGCCGGACAACCATCCGCTCAATCGCGAGCTCGCCGGTCTCTATCTGCGCCGTAACGATCCGCGTCGCGCGCTGCAGAAGCTGCAAGCGTGCTTCAAGGCGGATCCGCGTGACGTCGAGACGCTCGGCCTCCTGGCGCAAGCGTTCCAGGCGCTCGATCAAAAGGCCAAGACAGTCAGCGTGCTCAAAGAGCTCGCGCGTGTTCACGTCGAGAACAAGCAGCGCGACAAGGCGACCGAGGTCTATCGCAAGATCCTCGAGTTCGTTCCCACCGATCCGGACGCGCGCGACTTCCTCGGTCCCTCGACGCCGCCACCCGTGGCACCGCCACCGCCGCGTCCGATGCCGCCGCCCGTGATGCGTCCGGCGACGCCGTTGCCTCCGCAGGTTCGCGCTGCATCGGAGGCCGCGAAGTTCGGAATCACGGGCGATCTGCCGGCGTACCAGGTCGATCGCAGCCAGGGCCCCGGACTCACGGGATCGATGCCGCTCGTCGACGAGCAGTCGTTGTCCGGTGTCGACTTCGCGTTGCCCGAGTACGACGACGCCGATTTCTCGGCGGACATGGAGCCGGCGCCGGATCCGCGCGCGATGTCGGCGGCGGGTGAGCGTCACGCCGAGGAGATCTCGAAGATCCTCGCGGAGACCGATGTCTACGTGAAGTACGGCTTGCACCAGAAGGCCGTCGATCACCTGCGCCGCGTGTTCACGCTCGATCCCGAGAACGTCGAGGCGCACGAGCGTCTCAAGGACATCTTCGTCGGGCAGGGACGCGAGCAGGAGGCCGAGGTCGAGCTGCTCAAGCTGGCCGAGGTCGTCGCGCCGTCCGATCCGGATCGCGCCGAAGCGTATCTGCAAGAGCTGCTCGCCATGAACGGCACGCACACCGGTGCGTTCGAGCTCGCGCGCAGGTTCCGTCTGCGTGTCGCGCGCATGAGCTCGGTCAGCTCGGAGGTCGCGTACGAAGGCGGTGGTGTCGCCGCGATCGACAACGACATGGACGAGCTCTCGCTCGACGATCCGCGCGGTGGTCCGCGTCCGATGGGCGTGGCGCGTGGCCATCATCGCGACGAGATCGACGACTTCGATCCCGACGAGCTGATCAGCAGCAACATGGCGCATGGCTCGCCGGCGCCGTCGCGGCCGCCGTCTCGCCCGCCGCCCGAGCGCTACAGCGAGAACTACGACCTCGACTTCGATCCGTCGCCGTCGCAATCGACGCGGCAGATGTCGCCCGAGATGGTCGACGCCCTCGCGCACGCGCCTGTCGATGAAGACGAGCCGGTGATCACGGATCGCCCGCCTTCGCATTGGGGCGCCGAGGCGCCGCGATCGGCCGCGCACTCGATCGATCAGCAGCTCGTGGAAGCGGAGATCGACGCGAGCGAGATCGACGATGGTGTCGCCGCGGAGCTCGGTGGCCCCGAGGACGATCTGCCGTTCGATCCCGACGAAGCGCGCGCGTTCGACGCCGCGGTCAAGGGCAACAAGGTCAACACCGAGCCCGTGTACGTGTCGGGCTTCGAGGAGACCGAGCTGCCGCAACATCGCGCGCAAGCGGCCGCGATGCGCAACGTGCAGCTTCCGGATCACGGCGACACCACGTCGTTCGACGATCCGCTGGCGGTGAGCGGCTCGTACGATCCGTACTCCACGGAGTCCACGCAGACGCCGCCGTCGTACGGCGATCCCACGCAAGCGCACGCCGTGGACACGAGCATGGGCTACGACGATCCGATCGCCGACGCGCCGCGCGCCGAGTCGCTCGTCGAGGACGATCTCGAGGAGGCCGACTTCTACTCGAGCCAAGGCATGTACGCCGAGGCGCTCGACATCCTCCAGCAGCTGCTCGGTCGGTATCCCAACCATCCGCTGCTGCTGACCAAGTATCGCGATGTCGAAGCCATGATGAGCGGCAACACGTATGCGCCGGGTGACTCGGAGCAGCACATGGGGTCCGCTTCGACCGACGCGATCGATCTCGACGAGATCGAAGAGGTCGACGACTTCGAAGAAGTGCCCGACTCGCAGCTCGTCCCCGCACCGGGAAAGAAGAAGCGTGGCCCCACGGTCATGCTCGAGAAGCCCGTCGACGAGGGCGATGCAGAGACGCACTACGATCTCGGCCTGGCCTACAAAGAGATGGGCCTGCACGACGAGGCCATCAAGGAGTTCGAGAAGGCTGCCGCGGCGCCAGGTCGCGAGGTCGGCTGCCGGATGATGATCGGCATGATCTATCGCGATCAGGGCGCGATGACCGAGGCGATCCAGCAGATGAAGCAAGGGCTCCACGCCGAGCCGACGGAGCGGGAGCGCCAGAGCCTGTACTACGAGCTCGGCGTCACGTACGAGCTGCTCGGCGATGCGGGCGAAGCCATCTACTTCTTCGAGATGGTGCTGAAGCGCGACCCCAACTTCGCCGACGCCGGCGCGCGCGTGAACCACCTGCGTGCGATGGGTGCGCGCGCACAGCACGTCGACGACGATATCTAGCTAGGCCACGCTCCGCCGGGCGCCCAGCTAGCGAGCGCGAGCGACGCGCGATCGGCGATCGCCGCGATCGTCAGCGACGGGTTCGCACCGACGGAGCCTGGCAGGATCGATCCGTCGATGATCGCGAGGCCCGGATGGCCGAACACGCGCCCGTGCGAGTCGGTGACCCCCTCGTGGCGATTCCTGCCCATCGGTGCGCCGCCGAGTGGATGCACCGTGATCGTGCGGCCGAACAGATCCGACAGCGGATCGATCTTGAACTGCGCGCCGAGCTCCTCGGCCACCGCGCGCGCCGCGTCGGTCAGCTCGTCGAAGAAGGCGGACGAGCGGCGCTTGGACCAATCGAGCTGCAAGCGATCGCGGTCGAGCGAGAACCTCCCGTCCGGAACGTCGCGGCCCATGCCGAGGAGCGGCATCGATCGCGAGCTGAGCGCCATCGGGCCGAGGAAGTCGGCGAGCTCGCTGCCGAGGTCCGTATCGTGATCGCGGCCCACGAGCTTCCACAGCACGCGGCGCGCGAACCGCCAGCCGCGCGCGATCCATCCCGGCGTGCTCAGCCCCTCGATCATCCACATGAGCGGCGTCGCGATGCCCGAGTCCTCGAGGTAGAAGCCGCGACCATCGCGCGGATCGCCGGTGTCCACGGCGTCGGCGCGACGGAGCGCGTGCGTGATCGGTGGACCCATCGACGAATCGATCGCCCACGGCTCGACGCGATCGTCGACGCGCTTGGTCGCGAGGAGCGCGACCGCGAGCATGTCCCCGTTGCCGGAGAACCGCGTGCCCACGTGCGCGCGTGACATCGCAGGGAACGCGCCCATGTTCTTCAGCAGCAGGTACGACGTGCCGAGCGAGCCGGCGGCGAGCACGAGCCGATCGCAGGTGATCGTCGTCGGCGCGAGCACGCTCGTGTCGAACGGGCGGCCCTCGCGCGCGAGATCGTGGACCACGTAGTCGACCTCGAAGCCGCCGCCGCGACGCGGACGAAACGCGCGGACCTCGGCGGACGTGCGGATCGTCGCGGACAGCTTCTCGGCGCGCGACAGGTAGGTCAGATCGAGCGTGTTCTTCGCGCCGACGTTGCAGCCCATCGAGCACTCGCCACACAGCGTGCAGGTGCGTCGCGCGGCGTTGTAGCGATTGGCGTGCTCCTCGCTGAATGGCGCGCCGGCGCTCTGGCCGAAGTGGATCCCGAGGGGCAACTCCTCGACGGTGTACTTGCCAGGAGCGCGCGCGGCGACACGGCGAGCCGCCTCGCGAAACGCGCTGATCTTCACGTTCGCGTAGCCATCGCCCGACGGATAGCGCTGTGGCACGAGGATCTGCTCGACGTTCGCGTAGTGCTCCTCGAGATCCTCGCGGCCGATCGGCCAGTGCTCGTATCCGCCGCTCGCGAGATCGTCGCGCACGAACCAGCGCTCGTCCTTGCGCAGCAGCACGTTGCCGTACACGAGCGATCCACCGCCGAGCCCGCTCGCGACGACCGCAGCGATGTGGCGGAAGAACCAGACGTTGAACATCCCGTAGAGCCCGGCGCTGGGATCCCAGAACGCACGCGCGAAGCGGTGAGGTGCTCGCGGAAACGTGCCGGGTGGATGTGCTGCGCCGCGCTCGAGGACGCACACGCGAAGGCCGCGCTCGGCGAACCTGTACGCGGAGACCGAGCCGCCAAACCCCGATCCGATCACCACGGCGCCGAAGTGCTCCACCACGATGTCCACTATCGCAGAACGCAACTCCGGTGTGCGGGTGCGCTCGCCCTACGAGAGCGCTTTGTGAGGCAGGCGAGGGCACCTTTCGCCGACGACGCGTGACTGGTAAGCCTGTCGCGATGGCGACGCGAAGTGAATCGGACAGCATGGGCTCGGTCGACGTCGACGACGAGCGCTACTGGGGCGCGCAGACGCAGCGCTCGCTACAGAACTTCCGCATCGGCACGGAGAGGATGCCGCGCGAGATCATCGCGGCGCTCGCGACGATCAAGAAGGCGTCTGCGATCACCAACGCGAAGCTCGGGTTGCTCTCCCCTGACCTCGAGAAGCTCGTCGTGCAGGCGGCCGACGAAGTGATCGCCGGCAAGCACGATGGCGAGTTCCCGCTCGTCGTGTGGCAGACGGGATCCGGCACGCAGTCGAACATGAACGTGAATGAAGTGATCGCGGGGCGCGCCAACGAGCTCGCCGGCAAGCCACGCGGCGGCAAGTCGCCCGTGCATCCCAACGATCACGTGAACATGTCGCAGAGCTCCAACGACGTGTTCCCCACGGCGATGAGCATCGCGATGATCGCGCGCATCGAGGCGCACCTCTTGCCGCGCGTCAAGCAGCTGCGTGACACGCTCGCGGCAAAGGCCGACGCGTTCGCGGACATCGTCAAGATCGGACGCACGCACCTGCAAGACGCGACACCACTCACGGTCGGTCAAGAGATCAGCGGCTGGGTCGCGCAGATGGACTACGGCGTCGCCGCGATCCGCGCGCTCGCACCGGCGCTGCACGAGCTCGCGCTCGGTGGAACTGCCGTCGGCACGGGGCTCAACACGCATCCCGAGTACGCGGTGCGCGTGGCATCGGAGATCGCGCTCCTCACGCGCCGTCCGTTCGTGACCGCGCCCAACAAGTTCGCGGCGCTCGCCGGTCACGACGCGATCGTCGCCGCGCACGGCGCGATCAAGACGCTCGCGACGAGCCTGATGAAGATCGCCAACGACGTGCGCTGGCTCGCGAGCGGTCCGCGCAGTGGCCTCGGCGAGCTGCGCATTCCGGAGAACGAGCCCGGCAGCTCGATCATGCCGGGCAAGGTGAACCCCACGCAGGCCGAGGCGATGACCATGGTGTGCTGCCAGGTGCTCGGGAACGACGTCGCCATCTCCGTCGGTGGCGCGAGCGGCAACTTCGAGCTCAACGTGTACAAGCCGATGATCGCCAACGCGGCGCTGCAGTCGGTGCGCCTGCTCGGCGATGCATGCGCGTCGTTCGAGGAGCACTGCGCGCGCGGCATCGAGCCGGATCGCGCGGAGATCAAGCGCAAGGTCGATCAGTCGCTGATGCTCGTCACCGCGCTCGCACCACACATCGGCTACGACAAAGCAGCCAAGATCGCGAAGCAAGCGCACGCCAACGGCACCACGCTGCGCGACGAGGCGCTCTCGCTCGGCTACGTCACCGACGAGCAGTTCGCGCAGTGGGTCCGGCCCGAGGACATGGTCGGGCCCAAGGCTTAGCGCTTGCCGCCGATGGCGAGCGCGAGGTTGGTCGCGGTCACCTTGCGAATCAGCACGTCGATCTTCACGGGGCGGAACCCTTCGAACGTGACGACGAGTTGATCGAGCCCGTCGAAGTGCAAGCGATCCGCGGTGACCGCGGCGGGGCCGAGGTGCACGTCCTTGAGCGTGATGTCGATGCTGCCGATCGCTCCTTTGAGCGTGCCCGGTCCGCGATCGTTGATGCCGCCGGTGACCTTCAGATCCACCATGCCGGGCTGATCGTCGCCGCCGAACATGATCAGACCATCGCCGACTTCGAGCGAGCGCGGCGCGAGCAACGACAGCGCGAGATCGAGGCTCTCGAGCGCGAGCGACTTCAGGATCTGCTTCCCGTTGTCTGACTTCTGCGTCGGCTTATCCGAGCGCGCGGTGCGGAAGTCTGCGAGCGAGCGCACCGGCACCTTGCCAAACGCGGCGAGCTTGGACGCATCCTCGTCGAGATCCCACAGCACGAGGTCGCGCGCGGAGCCAACGATCGGCACCTTCCACTGGAGCGCGAGCTTGTTCTTCTGATGTTCGAGATCGAGGAACGTGCCCTCGAGCCAGTCCAGACTCTCTTCGAGCGCGCGGAAGTCGAGCTCGCCTTCCTGGATCGGCACCTTGAGCTTCTGATCGAGCGTGCGCTTTCCGATGACCGGAAGATCGAGGACGACTTTGATCGTCAGATAGATGCGACCCGACAAACTGTCGAGGAAGTGCAGGCTGTCCTGTCGCAGCGCGCGCTTCTCCTGGGGCGGTGGCGCTGGCGTCTCCGCGTGGCTGCGGCCAAACGGCCCGCGGATGGAGAGCTTCATGTCGGTGAACGACACGGTGGGCGCCACGATCTCGATGCCCTGCTCCGCGCGCGTGAGCATCACGTCATCGGGCAGCTCCAGGCTCGCCACGCTGATATCGAAGCGGCCGTTGTCATCGCGCAGCCACGCGCCGCGGATCGTCGAGCGATCGGCCGTCCAGCGCAGCATGTCGAGGCGACCGCCGAGGTTCTCGAACGTGCAGTCCTCGGCGCCGTACGCCACCGAGCTCGCGCGCCCCTCGATGCGCTTGGTCTCCGCGTGCGGAAAGGTTAGCCGTCGACCGCCGTCGTCCTGCGAGAATGCGAACCGTTGGACGCTGACATCCGTCTCGACGTGAGTAGGCACGACGCGACTATAGATCTATGGCTCGACGTAGCCCACGTACTCGACCTCGATCCAATCGAGAGATGTCGGCACGCTCTCGTCGCAAAAAATCTCGATCTGGTACTGGAAGTACTTGCGGGCGGGGGCCGCGGGCGTCTCGCCGTGCAGCACGGCGGTCCACGGCTCCGCTTCGCAGGCCGCGGCCTCGTCGCACGTTCGCACGCTCACGACCGGATCCTTGAACGGCTGGCGGATTCCCCAGCGCACCGGCCCGAGACGTGCTGCACCGATCTCGCGCACCGTCGACGTGTACGTCGCGACCGGCTCGAACGGTAGGCGCCCGCC
>JAEYYV010000394.1 GCA_023428295.1 Pseudomonadota bacterium | reverse complement strand
GCGAATTCGGCGACCGCGGCCGCCTCGCCGCCGGACGTCCACCAATGAGCGACCTCGAGATCGGTGGCCTGAGCCGGGGCAATCATGAAGAACGCGGCGCCAGCGGCGAGCGCAATACGCGAAGAATGATAACGCATCGGCAGTCCTCCCAAAACTGAAACGTTACAGATTTTGCTGTACGGGATTTGCCGGCGGCCCGCAACCGAGAATCGCCGCGGGCATTTCGTTTTTTTCGCCGCTCGAAGAAAACACTGTACGTTCGTGCGGCGAAGCAGCATGGATTCCGCGCCGCAACACCACTTTCGGTCGAAAATTCACTTGGACAGTACTCCTGTCCCATCCAGGCGACCTTCTAGCGCGGCGTTTTGCCCGCTCACCGCCTCCCTATCACCTCGCTGCGAGAATATCCCCAAGCAACGCGCTTGTGATCTGCAACGTTTCAGAATAAGGCTGCCGTGGCGCTGAAGGGTTTGAAGCAATCTGTTCCCGCGCCGATTGTGGCCCGGCAAGCCTGCTGGTAGGCGAAGGCATGGACTCAGACATCTCGCGCACTTCCCGCGTCGCCGCCGCCGAGCCTCCGCGCCCGACGTTGAAGACCATCGCCTTCATGACCGGCCTCGCGGTCACAACGGTCTCCCGCGCGCTGAAGGACGCGCCGGAGATCGGCGAAGAGACAAGGCGGCGCGTGCAGTTGGTCGCCAGGCAGGTCGGCTACCGGCCGAACCGCGCGGGCGTGCGCTTGCGCACCGGCAAGACCAACGTCATCAGCCTCGTGCTCAACACGCAGGAGCAGGTTGGCGGCTTCGTCTCCGACCTGATCTACGGCATCTCCGAGGACTTGGCGCAGACCCCCCACCATCTGATCGTCACGCCCTATTCGAGCAACAACGATCCGCTGGAGCCGGTACGCTACATCGTCGGCACGGGTTCGGCCGACGGCATCATCATCTCGCGTACCGAACCCAACGATGCGCGCGTGCGCTACATGACCGATCGCGGGTTTCCCTTCGCCACCCATGGCCGCACCGCAATGGGCATCGAACACCCGTTCCACGATTTCGACAACCATGCCTATGCGATGGCCGCCGTTCGCAAGCTCGCGGAGCGGGGTCGGCGAAGGCTCGCACTGCTGGCGCCACCCGCCAACCTTGCCTACCATCGCCACATGCGCGAGGGCTTCCTGGAGGCGCTCGCCGAGGCCGATCTTACCGAGATGCCGTTCACGGCGGCGACGGTCGACCATTCGATCGACGAGATCCGGGCGCGGACCATCGAGATGATGCAGCGGGGCAACCGTCCGGACGGCATTGTCTCCGGCAGCGGACAAGCGACCTTCGCGCTGGTGGCGGCGATCGAGGACATCGGGCTGCAGGTCGGCGTCGACGTCGACATCGTCTCGAAGCAGTCGGCGCGGCTGCTGCACCTGCTGCGGCCGCAGCTCTTCGTCGTCAACGAGAGCGTGCGCGGCGCCGGTCGCGAACTCGCACGCTCCGTCCTCGGCGCTATCGAAGGCCGCCCCGTGAAGGAGCTGCAGAGCCTCACGGTGCCGACGGAGGTCGAGTCCTGCTAGGCGGCCGATCCTAAAACCCGGACGCCCTCGTGGCATCTGCGGCAATGCCGGTCCCGGGGTGACGGAGGGGGCCGGCCCGGTCCAAGCGGTACCGGGGCGCACACAGGATGAGCGTCACATCCCCCACGGGCCGTGATGGGCGCCCGCTTCGTCGACGCGCTCGAAGCCGTGGGCGCCGAAGAAGTCGCGCTGCGCCTGTATGAGGCTGGACGTGCCGCGGCCCTGGCGGTACGCGTCGAAATAGCCGAGCGCCGACGACAGCGCCGGCACGGGCAGACCCGCGCCAGCGGCCTGTGCCACGACGCGTCGCAGCGGCGCCTGCGCCTCCTTCATCATATCCACGAAGGCGGGCGCCATCAGCAGATTGGCGACCGGCGCGCCGTCGAAGGCGTCTGCCAGCGTGCCGAGGAACTGCGAGCGGATGATGCAACCGGCCCGCCAGATCTTCGCCACCGTCGGCAGCGGCAGGTTCCAGTCGAACGCCTTCGACGCAGCGGAGAGCACGGCAAAACCCTGCGCATAGGCGGCGACCTTGCCGGCGAACAGCGCCAGTTCGAGGTCGGCGAGCAGTGCGTCGCGGTTACCGCCGATCGGCGTGACGTCAAGCGCGCCGTAGGTTTTCTCCGCCGCGAGACGCTCGTCCTTCAGGGAGGATATGACGCGGGCGGCAACCGCGGCCTCGATCGCCGTGGCCGGGACGCCCATCTGCTGCGCCTCGATGACAGACCACTTGCCGGTGCCCTTCTGGCCGGCCCGGTCCAGGATCATCTCGACCATCGGCCGGCCGGTCTTCGGGTCGTCGGCCGCGAGCACCTTGGCCGTGATCTCGATGAGGTAGGAATTCAGGCGGCCCTCGTTCCACCGCGCGAAGATCGCCCCGATCTCCTTGGACCCCATTCCGAGGCCGTCGCGCAGGACCCCGTAGATCTCGGCGATCATCTGCATGTCGGCATACTCGATGCCGTTGTGGATGGTCTTGACGAAATGGCCGGCGCCGTTCGGGCCCAACCAGGCCGCGCAGGGCTCGCCCTTGTACTTGGCCGAGATGTCGAGCAGCACCTGCTCGACGCGCTTGAACGAGTCTTGCTCGCCGCCGACCATGATCGAAGGCCCGTGGCGGGCACCTTCCTCGCCACCCGAAACGCCCATTCCGATGAAGGTCAGCCCGGACCCGTCCAGCTCGGTGAAGCGCCGCATCGTGTCGCGAAAATTGGCGTTGCCCGCGTCGATGATAATGTCGTTGGCTGACAGCACGCCCCGCAGATGGGCTATCTGCTCGTCCACGGGCGCGCCCGCGGCGGTCATGATGATGACGGGCCGCGGCGGCTCGATCGCCTCGACCAGCGCCTCGATCGTGTCGCAGGGCACGACCATGTCGCTCAGCGGACCGGCTTCGGCCGCGAACGCGCGGGTGCGCGCCGTGGTGCGATTGAAGACCGCGATCCGGTGGCCCTTCTCGGCGATGTTGAGCGCCAGGTTGGAACCCATCGTCCCCAACCCGATCAGGCCGATCTCGGCTTTCTGCATACTAGGCTTCCCGTCCCACTGTTTCGACCGTCGTGGCTTGCGCGGTCGCCGGCGATCATCGACGGCGACCCTGCCTTCGTCAACCGTCGGCGGTGCGGCGTCTGCGTCCGTAGAGTTCCAGGCGGTGGTGGACAATGTCGTAGCCCAGCGTGCGCGCGATCTCGTCCTGGAGCTGCTCGATCCGATCCGACTTGAATTCGATGACGTCGCCCGTCTCGATGTCGATCAGGTGGTCGTGGTGGTCGCCGCCGGA
>JAEYYV010000353.1 GCA_023428295.1 Pseudomonadota bacterium | reverse complement strand
GCCTAGAGGGGCTCGAACATCCCTATACCCAGAAAATTCGCCCCATCACCTTCGACCATGAAGTGGCCAAGGGACGAGACGACGTCGTTCTCGTCCACCTGAACCACCGGCTCGTGCAGATGAGCCTCCGGCTCCTGCGGGCGCAGATTTGGGCGCGTGACGACGTAAGGAAACTGCACCGCGTAACCGTTCGTGCGCTTCCGGACGGGCGGATAGAGGGGCCGACTGTAGTCGTGATGTCCCGGCTCGTCGTGACCGGCGGGAACCATCATCGCCTGCATGAGGAGCTCACGGAAGCCGGTGGCTATTTGCGCGATGCCGGTTTCCGTCGTGAAGAGCGCGTCACCGAGGTGCGCCGCTGGTTGGAGGAGTCCAAGCCTGCGGCGCTGTCGGATTCTACTTTCGATGCGCTGCGGACCCGCTTCGAAAAGCAGCGTGATGCCATTCTTGCCGCGGTCGAGGCACGCTCGAAGGACCGGTTGCGCTTCCTCGTGAACACGATCGATACCCGAAAGCGCAAGGAAGCAGACGACATCCGCCAGATACTGGACGATCTCGAACGGGCGCTGAACGCCGAAATCGCAGCAGAACACCAGCCCGTACAGCTCTCTCTCTTTTCCGAGGACGAACGCACGCAGCTCAAGCGCGATAGGGCAGCGCTTGAAGCGCGTCTGGCACGGATACCTAAGGAGCGTGAACAGGAGTTGCGTTCGATCGAGGAACGGCATTCCAGCGCGACCGATCATACTTTTCCCGTGGCCGTCGTGCTGCTGGTTCCGAATTCCCTCGCGACGGAGAAGCGCGGATGAGCAACGATCACGAGTGGCTGAACCTCATCGAAGTTTCCGGGCCCTTCCTGGCGGTGCCCGTACTGAGGGATGTCTTTCCGCAGGGGCTCGAAGCGCTGCCGTCCGGGCGGCCACAGCGGCTGCGCCGAACCTATGAGGAATGGCGCGACGCCGTCGACATGGACGACATCGACCTGCAGGCACTGCACGCGGCCTGGATCGACGACGTGCTGCTCGCCGCGCTGGAGATGGATGATGCGGTATTGCGCAAGGGCCCGGCTCTGCCCGAGCGCCTGACGGTCTCGATGCCCGAGCACGGTGTCACGGTCTCGCCGGACCTTGCGGGCGTCAATCCGACGAACTCCGACGAACCGCTTCTGCTCATCCACGTCTACGAGCCGGACACCGATCTGGACGCGACGCGCCGTTTCGATGGCCTCGCGATCACCCCGGCCGATCGGATGGTCGCTCTGCTACGGGCGACGGGATGCCCCACTGGCATCGTCACCAATGGCGAGCGCTGGATGCTCGTCCACGCGCCCGTCGGCGCCGTGGCAGGCTTCGCGAGCTGGTATGCGCGCCTCTGGGGTCAGGAACCGGAAACGCTGCGCGCCTTCGTCAGCCTTCTGGGTGTCCGTCGCTTCTTCGGACCCGACGAGGGCAAGCTGCCGGCGCTCTATGAGCGGTCCCTGAAGCACCAGGACGACGTGACCGAAGCGCTCGGCGAGCAGGTCCGGCGCGCCGTCGAAGTGCTCGTCCAGGCTCTCGACCGCGCCGACCAGGACCGCAATCGTGAGCTCTTGCGCGACGTCGATCCGCGAGAGCTCTACGAGGCCGGACTGACGGTCATGATGCGGCTCGTCTTCCTGTTGGCGGCCGAGGAGCGCGCCCTGCTGCTGCTCGGCGATCCGCGCTACGACTCCTTCTACGCCATCTCCAGCCTGCGAATGCAGCTGCGCGCAGATTCCGAAGAGATCCTAGAGCGTCGCCGGTCTGCCTGGTCGCGATTGCTCGCCCTGTTTCGCGGCGTGTATGGCGGGATCGAACATCCGACGCTGCGCCTTCCGGCGCTCGGGGGATCTCTGTTCGACCCCGATCGCTATCCCTTTCTTGAAGGACGAAAGAAGGGCACGAGCTGGC
This sequence comes from Pseudomonadota bacterium, assembly GCA_023428295.1. Classification (GTDB taxonomy): domain Bacteria; phylum Myxococcota_A; class Polyangia; order Haliangiales; family Haliangiaceae; genus JABFXX01. The sequence goes on along the minus strand of JAEYYV010000353.1, from coordinate 1,920 downwards.
GAAATGATGCGGCCGAACCGCTGCCGATCGACGACCGCACCGTTCTGCTCTTGCTGGAAGCGATCCAGACCTTCGAGGGCCGTACGCTATCCTACCGCGCACTAGACGTGGAGCAGATCGGTCATGTCTATGAGGGCCTGCTCGAACGCACCGTGAAGCGCGTCGACGACGTGACGCTGGAACTCGACAGCGGCGCGAAGGCCAAGAGCCCGCGCGTGACGCTCGGTGAGATGGAGTCGGCGCGGCTTGATGGCCCTGCAAAAGTGGCCGAACTGCTCAAGGATCGGAGCGAGAGATCGGAGTCCGCCATCCGCAACGCCCTCGAGCGGGCGGCCGACGATCGTCTCGCCGCACGTTTGCTCACCGTCTGTCGCGGCGACGTCGGTTTGCGAGATCGCATCCTGCCCTACGCGCCCCTCCTGCGGACCGACCCGTGGGGCTATCCGCTCGTGCACCACAAGGGCGCCTTCGTCGTCGTACTCGGCGCCGACCGGCGCGAGAGCGGCACGCACTACACGCCCAAGAGCCTCACCGAGAAGATCGTCGAGGAGACGCTGACGCCGGTTGCCTATCGCGGGCCGGCCGAGGGCAAGGCGCCCGAGGGCTGGGAGCTGAGGAGCGCCGAGGAGTTGCTCGACCTGAAGATCTGCGACCCTGCCATGGGGTCCGGAGCTTTTCTGGTGCAGGCGTGCCGCTGGCTCGCGGATCGTCTGGTCGAGGCTTGGTCGGTGACGGAGGCTCGCGGCAAGCAGATCGACAGCGAAGGGCGCATCGTGGACGACGCCACCGCTGGGGGCTTCGACCCCTTGTCGCAGGACGTAGAGGAACGCGCCGTCGTTGCCCGCCGTCTTGTGGCCGAGCGGTGCCTCTACGGTGTGGACAAGAACCCGCTGGCCGCGGAGCTGGCCAAGCTCTCGATCTGGCTCACCACCATGTCCAAGGGGCGCCCCTTCGGCTTCCTCGACCACAATCTGCGCAGCGGCGACAGCCTGCTCGGGATTCGCGATATCAGGCAACTGACTGAGCTCAGCATGACCCCACAAGGCTCGAAGCAGCTCAGGTTGTTTGGGCGGAGCATCCAGACCGCCGTGGAGAAGGCCATCCAACTGCGCACCCGGCTGCGCTCAATTCCGATCCGGGACATCGGGGATGTGGATGCAATGGCCGCACTCGATGCCGAGTCACGACGGGCGCTGCTGCTTCCTCAGACCGTGGCAGATGCCTTCGTCGGGATCCTTCTGGCAGAAGCGCGCGTGGCCGAACGTGCGGATCGACTGCAGGCTCTTGAGGCCTTGGCCGATGCAGCGGCAAGCGGGACCGATGCCGCAATGGATCGGCTGCGTCGAGACGCAATGACCGACCTCGCCATTGATGCGCCCGATGGGCAATCTCGTGATCCGTTCCACTGGCCCCTAGAATTCCCAGAGATATTTAAAAGCGCCAAGCCGGGCTTTGACGCGATTGTAGGAAACCCTCCCTTTCTTGGCGGAAAGAAAATCGCGGGCGCGCTTGGAAGCAAGTATCGGGATTGGTTAGTTACGCAAATCGCGCTCGGCAGGAAGGGCTCGGCAGATATTGTCGCATACTTTTTTCTGCGATCACTAGAGCTTCTAAAAGAGGCTGGTGAATTTGGCTTGCTTGCGGTTAATACCATCGCTGAAGGCGAAACAAGACAAGTTGGCCTTGAAGCAATGGCTAAAGCAGGCGCAACCATTCGCGTTGCTTTCCCTGATGAGCCATGGCCTGGCGCCGCTTCTGTCGTCACCAGCAGAGTTCATGTTCATAATGGCCTATGGAAAGGCCTGCGGAAGCTATCCGATCAAGTCGTCGATCATATCTCGCCGTTTCTTTCTTCTCAGCAAGAGTGGAGTGCGGAGGCCCTCAGAAGATACGTAGGAATATCTTTCATTGGGTCATATT
>JAEYYV010000321.1 GCA_023428295.1 Pseudomonadota bacterium | reverse complement strand
GGGTGGCGGGCCGCTAGCCAAACACCCCGGGCGCCCCCGGCAACGCGATCTTCCTCGTCATGACGTGATCACGCGGACGCGGCCGGCAGGCGCATCGTGATCACCGCGCCGCCGCCAGGCCGCGGCGCGAGCGTGACTTCACCGCCGAGCGTGGTCGCGACCGAGCGAGCGACGCCCAGGCCCACGCCCATGCCGGCGCCGCGCGCGCTCGAGCGGAAGAACGGATCGAACGCTCCGCGCACTTCCTCGGCGGTCAGGTCGCGACCGTTGTCGCTCACCTCGACGACGATGTCGGGATCGCGCTCCTCCACGGCGACGACGATGCGATTGCTCGTGGTGCCGAGCTCGCCATCGAAGCCGGAGCTCGAGAACAGCATCATCGCGAGCACGGCTTGGCCGATGCGCGACTCCTCGCCCGTCACGGGACGTACCGGGAAGATCTGGCGGATCACGTGCGCGCGCGGCTCGAGCGTCGGTGCCGCGAGGCGAAGCGCGGACGCGACGATCGCGGCGAGGTCCACCGTCTGCGTCGCGCTGCGCGTGGCGAGCGTCTGTAGCGCGCGTACGTTGGACGCGATGCGCTCGGCGCCCGTGGTGATGTCGTCGAGGCACCGCATCGCTTGGCGCTGCGCGGGCTCGGGCATCGCCGCCATCTGCTTGCGCAGCGAGCGCAGGTTCAGCAGCACGGACGTGAGCGGGTTGTTGATCTCGTGCGCGAAGCCTGCCGCGAGCGCGCCGACGAGGCTGATGCGATCGGCCTCGAGCAGCGAGAGCTGCGTGTCCTGCGGCGCGCCGACCTCGCGAATCAGGACCGCGTACGCGTCCATGTTGCCGAGCGGTACGCGACTCATCGCGCACTCGATCGGCACGGTGTGGCCGGCCCTGTGCCGCGCGGTGAGCTCGATCGCCGCGGGGACGGCTTGCCCCGAGCGGAACGCCGTCGAGAGGTTACCGATGAGCGCGTGTTGCTCGACGATCAACGTGTCGATCGGTGGGATGCCCCAGATCTCGTCGAGCGTGTAGCCGAGGATCGTGGCGGCAGCGCGGTTCATGTACAAACGCTCGAGGCCACGCTCGCCGTGATCGGCGAGGAGGATGACTGCGATGTTCGTGGTGATCAGCGCGTCGAGGAGGGCGGGGAGCAGCGGCGTGATGTCGACACCCGGTGCGGTGCGCTGGCTCATGGCGTTGCCTTGACGAACGTGCCGAGCCCCTTGTCCTTGGTGACGCCGGGAAACTGCAGCACTTGGTTGTGCATCGACACGTACACGCCGGGTGGGAGCAGCTGCACGGCCAGCAGCGCCTCGGTCAGGTTCTGCAGCGCATCGGTGGAGCGCAGCTCGTACGGACGCATCGCGCCGGTGAACACGATCGGCGAGGCTGGCGTTCCGACGAGCTCGACGACACGATCGCCCGACGTCGCGAGGCGATCCGTTCCATGCACCACCACGACGCCGGCGCACTCGCGCGCCATGCGACCGGCGATCTCCGCGATCAGCGTGTGGTCCTCGGGCGTCATCTCGAGGCTGTCCTTGTTCATCAGCGAGACGCGTTGAACTTCCACGCCGCGCAGCTCGAGCGAGACGAGCATCACGTCCAGCACGGACACCTGATTGGCGAGAACACCCGAGAGCTCGTCGTACGTCTTCTCGATCGTGCCGCCGGTCGAGATAAGAGCGATGCGCTTTTTCATAGGAGGAAGTACGCCGCGGCGACAGCACCGCCGATCAGCACGAGCACCAATAACATGACCGCGATCGCGCGACCTCTCCTCGGCGCCGTTGTCGTCACGGGGGCGGGCGCAGAAATTTCCGACGAGGGTGTAGCCGCCATGTCCGCCGACGAACGCACTGCCGAGGGCATCTGCGCGCTCTGCGGGGCCACCTGCGCGCTCATCGGTCCACTGCTGGTCCGCGGAATCGCGATCGGTCCGCTACCTGGCCCCATCTGCGGAATCGGAATCTGACCGCTCACGCCGATGAGCGTTCGGTGCGGGCCGGTCGTGCGGCCTTGCGTGGCCATCGACGCGACCGACGCGGGAGTCACCGTGCGCGGCAGCGCGACGTTCGGTGCCGACGCCGGCACCTCGTAGTGGGCCGATCCGCCGTGTTGGCGCTGCTCGTACTGCGCGAGCGCGGCTTGGTACTCCGCGCGATTGCGGCTGCCCGTGGATAGCTCGTGCGGCGGTTGCGAGCCGAGCGGCACGGCGGGCGGTGGTGGAATCGTCGCGGGCAATGCACCCACGGCGCTCGCGAGCGCGTTGTTGGTGATGGCGTCGTAGGCGGGGACCGGCGCGTCCTCGACGGAGATCACCATCGAATCGCCGCCGACCTCGAACTCGTCGATGTACGCGCGGCTCTTCTTGCGCGCGAGCGGTGCGCTCGACATGTCGAAGTCGAACCTCTCGAGCCACTCGACGACGCGCGTCGACTCGACGTGCAAGCCGAGGCGGCGCGTCACCGTGGTCATCGCGTTACGCAGCGCGGTGGCGTGTTGCCAGCGCTTGTCCGGATCGCGCTCGAGTGCCGTCATGACGATGTCGTCGATCTCGTGTGGCACTTGCCGGTTCGTGCGCGAGGGTGGATCGATCGGCATCTCGCGCACGCGCAGCAGTGTCTGCATGTCGTCACCCGTCGAGAACAGCGGGCGATTCGTGAGCAGCTCGTGCGCGATCACGCCGACGGCAAACAGATCCGCGCGCGCGTCGATGCGGCCCGCGAGGTACTCCGGCGCCATGTAGCCGAACTTGCCTTTGATGGTGCCCGACATCGTCTGCATGCCCTGCGCGGATGCCTTCGCGATGCCGAAATCGATCAACTTCACGATGCCTTCGTCGGACACGATGATGTTTGCCGGCGAGACATCGCGATGGATGATGCCGAGACGCTGGCCGTCGTGATCGCAGAGGTTGTGCGCGTAGTCGAGCGCGTCGCAGATCTGGTTCACGATGTTCATCGCGATCGGCACCGGCATCGAGCTGCGGTTCTGCGCGAGACGGCGCAACACCTCGCGCAGGTTGCGTCCCTCGACGAGCTCCATCGCGATGAAGTAGATGTCGCCGACCTTGCCGAGCTCGTAGGTCTGCGCGACGTTGCCATGGCGCAGAAAGCTCGCGAGTCGCGCTTCGCGTACGAACGCCGCGACCATCTCTTCGTTCGCGGCGACGTGTGGCAGCATTCGCTTTAACGCGACGGTCTTCTTGAAACCCTCGACGCCGCTCTTCTCGGCGCGATGGACCGTTGCCATGCCGCCTTTGCCGAGCTCTTCGTACACGCGGTACGGCCCGAACACATCTACTTCCGGCGGGCGACCGCTCACGATCGGATGGTATCGCGACTACGGTCTAGGGACAGCTGGGTCGCGGCAAGTCATGCGCGAGTGCAACCAAGCGCGCGTAGTTGTCCTGCATACCTTCGAGCACGTCGTTCGCGTTTGCGGTGACCGCGTTCAGGTGCTCGACGAACGCGAGCTCCGAGAGGTTCGGGTCGTCGGTGGCGAGCACCTGGACCGTTCCTTCGGACAGCGTGATGAAGTCGCTTCCTTGAATCTTCTGATGCCGAATCATCCCGAGCATCGGGTCGTCGGGATCACCGTCGACGACGCCGTAGCGCCATTGATCGTCCCACTCGACGGTGACGATGTCGTTGACCACGTAGTGAACGACGAAGTCGAGCTCGTACATCGGGTCATCACCCAGCATCACCGTCTGCGAGTTCGTGCGGCACCGCGCGACCATCGCCTGCGGATCCTTGGTCAACGCCCACAGCCTCGCGGGATCCGTGAACACGTAGCCGCGTCCATGTACCTGGGCCGTTCCTCCGCTGCGTCCTTGCACGGAGCGCAGCTCTTCCTTCGGAGCGCCCGTCGCGTCGGGGACACGGTTGTCCTCGAGCGGTTCGAGCCCCGGCGGAAACGGCGTCGACACGTCGTCCTGGCAGCCTGCCAGCCCAGCCACTACCAGAACGAACGTGAGGTGCTTCATGCGGGTGTATTACTCGGCGGTTTCGATACGAACCGCGCCGTCGCGACGGGCGCGGTCTTACGCGTGACGAGCAGAAGCGTCGCCACGGGAATCACCAGGTTGATCGCGAGCGGAATGAACATCGTCACTGCCTCGGGCGCGAAGTGACGGCTGACGTTCCTGAGCTCGTCGAGGATCGGGTACATGGTCCAGACAGTCAGAGCGCCGACCACGACAGCATACGCGATCGCGATGATACGCGATGGACTGCTCATGCGGATGAGCTCGTACCCTGCCCATGCTTGGAACGCGACCATGCCGGCGCTGAACCACAATGACTTCGTACCCATCGGGCCCATGAACGACGCCATCTTCATCGCATCCAGGCGCATGATCTCGGGGCCCCCCACGAGCTGCGGGATGAGCATCGTCGCCGACAAGAACGCGTGACCGAGGAGCAGCCAGCCGAGGCCGGTGAGTCCCGCATCGGGAGAGCGGCGGTGCGAGCCCGGGCCTTCGCCGGACATGAGATCCGCGAACTGACGCTCGCCGAAGAAGCGGCGAATGATGAGCGGCCACGCCATGAGCAGCCAGCACACGCCAGCGACCATCGCGACGACGACGATGTTCATCGCGCCCATCATCGACACGACGAGGATCGCACCCGACGCGCAGAACGACGAGATGACACCAAAGTTCGCGTAGCGGTTTGCCTTCTGCACGCTGCTCTCGAGGTTCGTCTCGCGGAGGCCCGAGAGGCCCGCCTGCACGTGGAAGATCGAGCGAACGAACAACATCCCGAGCGCGACGAGGAGCAAGACGCCCGGACCTTGCGACAGCATCGCGCCGCCCGACTTGAGCATCAGGAACAAGAACGCGCCGGTGCCGAGCGCACCGCAGAGACCGAGCACGGTCATCACGATGGAGACGCCCTCGAAGCCCTTGTCCTCGGGAACCGGGATCTCCGTGTCGAACTTCTTGAAGCGGGGAACGGCGTAGAAGAGGACGGCGAGCAGCACGGGCCATGCGACGAGGCCCAGCGCGAGGCCGAGGCACGCCTTGCCCGCGATGTGGAACTTCATGTTCATCAGCATCGCGACACAGGCGGACTGCGCGAGCGCGATGATGATGTAGCGCCGCAGGCCCGTGAGCGGGCTGCCCACGCCGTCGAGCGTGCGGCGACCGTAGAGCAGCTCGGTGCCCGCAGCGCGATGGAACGCCGAGCGCGCCACCGACAACGCGATCGCGAGGAGCACGAGCCCCTTGTCACCCACGCGACCGAGCGGCAGGAACACGAAGAACAGAAGGAGCAGCGATCCGTACGCGGCGAACAGCGAGCCGCCGAGCTGCATGAGGAGGCCGAGCGTCGTCAGACCTTGGTCCGAGGGCGCTCGATCGTCGGTGTGTAGATCAGTCATCGGTCCTCCCGTTGCTACCTCAGTATACGGCTGCATCGTGGCATTCCGGACGATTGGTCGGATCAGGAAGTCGCAAGTCGGTGCCGCCGCAGGCGATCCACGAGGAGCGGCAGACGATCCTGCCCCCACGTGATGAGATCGCCGATGCGGAACGATGGCACGCCCCAGAGCCCGATGCCGTTGAGATCAGCGGCATTGTCCTGGGCCTGCTTGGGCGCGGCGGGGTCTTGGAGCGCAGCCTTCGCCTCCTCCCAGGGCAGGCCGGCGCGCTCGACGATGACCTTCAGGTCGACATATTCGGACACGTCACGCGCCTCCGACCAGATGCCGCGCATGGCGGACTTCGCGAACGCCAGGCCCGCGCCGCGCTGGTTGGCCCAGTGCTGGATCGCGAGGCAGTTGTCGACGCCGCTGCCGAGCGGATCGCAGATCTCGCCGAACGGGATGTTCAGGCGATCCGCTTCTCGCTTCGCGTCGTGCGCGATGTACATGCGCTTCACGTTGGGCAGCTGCGCGCCGCGCGCGACCATCGGGTAGATCTGCTTCAGGATCAGCGGCACGCCGTGCGGTGCGAGGATGTCCTCGATCTGCTCGAGCGCGATGTAGCTGTACGGCGAGCGAAACGAGAACCACATCTCGCACGCGATCGCTTTGTCTTTCTCGACGACCTTCTTCGCGCCGCGCTCGCTCTCGGGGCGCACGGTGATGACGCTGGGCTTGGCGGTGCCGAACGCGCTCGCGAGCGCTGCCTCGAGGTACGGCAGGCGATCGAGGCCCCAGTACCAGACGCCGTCGAAGTGGATCATCGCGCCCTGGTAGTGGCCTGCTTTGCGGAGCTCGCCGTACGCGGTGTTCAAGATCGGCAGCACCGAGCCATGCGACTCCGAGCCGTACTGGCCCATCAGCGTGACGAGCTTCTTCTTGTCGTTCGACCACAGCGCGGCGCCGAGCTCGAGGGCGGCAGCGAGCTGCTCGCGCGCCGGCCGCGGGCGAACGAGAACGGCGCCGATATCGCGAACCATGCCGGCATCCGCCTCGCGCTTCCCGGGGAAGTCGATGTCGTAGTAGTCCGCGAGCTCGGTCGCGTCCTTGAGCGAGTACTGGGTGCGGAGCGCGGGGTGCGGGTTCACGTCGGTCGCCGGTGGTGTGACCGTGGTGAACGACAGCTCGACGGGGTACGCCTCGACGAGCCGCGAGACCGCTTGCGCGGTGATGTAGCTCCACGGGTCGCTGATGTCGAAGTACACGTCGAGTCGCTTCGGTGTGCTCGTGACCGCGGACTTCACGGTGGTCACGGCGCGGCGGATGGCATCACCCGGCGCACCGAGCCAGGCAGAGATGGCTTTCCCTTTTAGGCGCTTGGCGATGATCATTTCCGGCTGTACATAGTCCGCCGTCGTGTCCGAACACAAGCCTGGCGGCGCTGCGCCTCCGCCCGACGAAGCAGCGATCACGAGCGCGATCGCGGTCCTCGAGTATCTCGGAGAGGACTTGCGCCGTCTGGCCGAGCTCCCCGAGGAGCTGCGAATCCGTCTCGTCAGCGCCGGTGGTCAACTGTCGCGGCCCGATCGATACAGCCGCAAGCAGCTCGGCAAAGTGCTCGCACGACAGCGCGTCGCCGCGAAGCGCGAGGCCGATCGCGCGGTGCTCGATCAGACGGGCATTCGCCAGCTGCGCAAAGAGCCGGTGTTTCGCACGCCGCTGCCCAAGCCCAAAGAGATGCAGCTCGACGCGCCGCTTCGCGACGACGAAGGCGAGGTCGACGCGTGGGCGGCAGCCGAGGCTGCGCGCGAGGAGTCAGCGGCCGAGAGCGCACGCGTGCAGACCGCGCGCATGTGTTACGTGTGCAAGACCGAGTTTCACGAGCTGCACCACTTCTACGATCAGATGTGCCCGCCGTGTGCGGAGCTCAACTGGCAGAAGCGGAACCAGACGGCGGACCTTCGCGGGCGCGTCGCGCTCGTGACCGGTGCGCGCGTGAAGATCGGCTACCAGGCGGCGATGTTCCTTTTGCGCGCGGGCGCGGAGGTCGTGGTGCTCACGCGCTTTCCGCGCGACGCGGCTCGTCGCTTCTCGCGCGAGGTCGATGCGAGCGAGTGGACGCACCGGCTGCACGTCTACGGGATCGATCTGCGCCACACGCCGAGCGTGGAGCTCTTGTGCCAGCACTTGCTCGGCTCGCTGCCGCGGCTCGACTGCTTGATCAACAACGCGTGCCAGACAGTGCGCCGTCCGTCGGGGTGGTACGATCACGTGCTCGCGCCGGAGAACGAGCCGTACGCGCAGCTGCCCGCAGCGGAGAAGGTGATGCTCGAGCGTCACCACTCGCTCGGCGAAGGCATCGTGCGCGCGGCGGGTCACGAGATCCACGCGACGGGGCTGTGGAGGTCTGCGGTGCTCTCGCAGGTGCCGCTGCTCGAAGAGGATCTCGAGCGCGGCGAGCACCTGTTCCCGACGGGGCGCCTCGATCAGGATCTGCAGCAAGTCGATCTGCGCGACACCAACTCGTGGCGGCTCACGCTCGCCGAGGTGCCGACCGCCGAGCTGCTCGAGGTGCACCTGGTCAACGCGGTCGCGCCGTTCGTGCTGAACGCGCGCTTGCGGCCGCTGCTCGCAAAGGTGCCGACACGCGACGCGCACGTGGTCAACGTGAGCGCGATGGAAGGCCAGTTCTATCGTCGCTGGAAGACCGACAAGCATCCGCACACGAACATGGCCAAGGCCGCGCTCAACATGATGACGCGGACGTCCGCCGTGGAGTACGTGCGCGACGGCATCCACATGAACAGCGTCGACACCGGCTGGGTGACCGACGAGGATCCGCTGCACCACGCGGAGCGGAAGACCAAGATTCACGGGTTCCACCCGCCGCTCGATATCGTCGACGGTGCGGCCCGCATCGTGGACCCGATGTTCGACGGGGTGAACACCGGCACCCACCTGTGGGGTCTGTTTCTGAAGGACTACAAACCTGCTCCATGGTGACGCAGGACCCGGCTCGCCGAGAGACGGATCTCGGGTACGAGCGGGGCTGTTTTCCTTGCCTGGGACAGGGGCCGCCCACTACCGTTAGAAGACGGTGGTTAGCCCGCGGCATACGATCCACGCGAGCCTCTGGGATGGCCAACGTCGCGACGTGCCCGCGGCCAACGCTGCCACGCTGATGTTCCCGGCCGCGCATCCGCGGCGCATCGCGCGGGGCTCCACCGACGCGAAGACGCTGTTCGTGAGCGCGTACGCGAAGTTCGCGGAGGAGTGCCGCGCGTTCGACGAGCCCGGCCTCGCCGTGATCGCGGTCGACGAGGACACGTGTCGGCCTGCGGGCATCGTGCGGCTGACCGCGCGCGTGCAGCGACCCGTCGCCGCCATCGTCGGTCGCCACGACCACTGCGATCTGTTCCTCACCGCACACGAGGATCTCTCGCTCCGCCAGTTCGCCGTGGTGCTCGAGCCCGTCACGGACTGGGCGCCTGGCTCGACGACGATCCGCTATCGCATGCTGGACTTGCGCACCAGCGAAGCGATGAAAGGCGAGGACGGCAAGCGCATCCGCGGCCTCGTCGCCGAAGGGCCGGCCATCGTGCGCTGCGGCGGCTACACGATGTTCGCGCTGCCGCTCGGCGATCCGTCGGACTGGCCCGCGACCGCCGACGACGCGTGGTCGATGTTACCCGCGCGCGTGTACCTCGACGAGCTCCCCCCGGACCTCGCGCACGGCTCCTTGCCGCGCATCCCGCAACAGCGGGAAGGCAAGCTCGGGTCGACAACGCTCATCACGCGAACGCAGGGCGTGCGCGACACCGGCATGAAGCTCGTGCACGGCGACGCCGCGGGCTACCTCGAGCTGTTCTGTCCGACCAAGAACGTGACGCTCGCGATCGGCGAGTCCGCGCTCAAGGACGGCGTGCTGATCGGTCGGTACGATCGCTGCGACGCGAAGGACATCGCCACCGACGATTCGTCGCTGTCGCGCGTGCACGCGCTGCTCATCCGTGTCGAGGATCGCCTGCTGTTGATCGACACCGCGAGCAGCAACGGGACGTTCGACAAGGGCGAGCAGGTGCGCGTGGTCGTCCTCGACGCGACCATGGAGCTCCGCCTCGGCAAGAAGACGTTCGTTCGCTGGCGCGCGCGCGTCTAACCTCACTCGGGTAGACAGACGACCGCGTCGAACGATCCGGCGATCTGATCGTTGCCGAGCTGCAGCTCGTACGTGCCGGCGACGCAGCCGCCCGCGTACTCGACGGTGACCGAGCCGCCGATCGCTTCGGCGACATCCATCCCGCGCTCGTCCTCGAGGATCGCGACGATCTTCTCCGAGGGACACCGGAACGCCGTCGCCACGCTGATCTCGTACACGCCCACGGCCGGCGTATCGCAGAACAGCACGCTGATCCGCCGTCCCGGTCCCGGCTGCCCGCACTCGCCGGGGCCTTCGTCGAGCCCGAGCGCCCACGCGACGCCACCGAACGGCCGCCGCTCGGGCGTGATCAGCGCCGCGCGTGCGAACGGACCGAGCGGCGCACCGGCGACCACGCCCACGCCGTCGGCAAACCCCTCGGGACTGCACGTCTCGTCCGGATCATCGCCACACGCGGAGAGTACGAGCACAGCGAACATGAGCCGACGCATCCGAGCTGTGGATAACACGGCTACTGCACCTTGGTCGTCACTCGTTAGCGTCGGCGCAGCACGCGGCGGAGGAGGCCACGCGCCTCGGCGATGCCACCGATCGCCGCTGCGCCGAGATAGATGCCGCCGTAGACGCCGATCGCGCCGATCGCGGCGAGAGACGTGCGCAGGTGCACGAGCTCGGTCGCCGCGTAGTACGCGCCGTAAGCGGCCGCGCCCGCGATGGCGGCGACGAACAGGGTCGTGACGCCGAGCGTCGTGGGCAGCGCGACCGTTCCGATGCGCCGCGACAGCCAGCGCTGGAGAAGAAAGAGCTCGACCCACGCCGCGAACCCGGAGCTCGCCGTGAGGCCGAACGCACCCCACACCGCCGAGTAGCCGAGCGCGTCGCGGAGCGGCAGCGTGAATGCGTAGCCCATGATCGCGGTCAACACGACGCGCACGAGCGCCGCGTGCAGTGGTGGCTTCGGATCGCCGAGCGCGTAGAACGCCGACGCGAGGAGCCGACCCTGCGTTCCCGCGACGACGCCGAGCGCGTAGCCGCCCAGGATGATCCACACGGCGCGCGTGTCGTCCGCATCGAAGCGGCCGGTCTGGAACAGGAGCGCGATGATCGCGCCGCCGATCGTGGCGAAGGCGATCGCGCTCGGGACGACGAGGAACACGACGCGGCGAAGCGCGGGCGCGAGGCGCTCGTGCAGCTTCTTCGCGCGCACATCCTCGGAGCCGATCGCCGCCGACATCTCGGGCAGCTCGGCGGCGGACACCGCCATGCCGAACAGGCTGACCGGCAGCATGTAGAGCACCTGCGCTTTGGCGATCGCGGCGACCATGCCCATACCGAGGAAGCTCGCGAGCACGCCGTCGATGTACGCGCTGATCTGCACCGAGCCGCGACCGACGAGCACCGTGCCGAACGCGCGGATCGTGGCGCGCACGCCATCATCGGTCGTGGCCAGCGCCGGCTTCGCGCTTCCGACGAGGCGCAGCGCGAGCGGCAGCTGCACGAGAAACTGCGCGCCGCTTCCGATCACCGCCCCCCACGCGAGCCACACGGCGATGTCCTCGGTGCGTCCCGCGAACTGGCGCCCGGCGACGATCGCGGTCGCGATGATCGCGGTGTTCCATAGCACCGGCGAGACGTACGAGAGGAAGAAGCGCTTGTGACTGTTGAGCACGCCCAGGCACCACGCGCTCATCACGAGGAGCGTCATGCCCGGAAACAGGATCTGCACCATCGTGACGGTCAGCTCGCGCTTCGCGTCGGGGAAGCCGGGCGCGAGCAGGCTGACCAACGGATCGGCCGCCACCACGCCGGCGAGCGAGATCAGCGACGCGACGAGCAGGAGCAGCGTGGCGACGGTGCGCGCGACTCGCTGCGCGTCGTGCTCGCGTCCCTCCGCACGCAATCGCGAGTAGACCGGGATGAACGATGCGCTGAGGACGCCTTCGCCGAGGAGGTTCTGGAGGACGTTGGGGATCCGCAGCGCTGCGTTGAACGCGTCGGCTGCCGGCGAGAGGCCCAGGTAGAACGAGATGACTCGCTCGCGAACGAGCCCCGCGATGCGCGAGAGGAAGATGCCTGCGCCGACCGCGAGCGCACCTCCGACACCGCGTCTCTTCGCGCCGCGTGCACCACCGCCAGCGGGCGCAGCAGTGGGTTCGTCGGGCATCGACCGATATTCTGCGCGCCGGGGGCGGGCGGCAAATAACGAGGCGTGGAGATTTCGCGCAGCCGCTACTTCAGCCGGAGCTCGATCGCGAGCGGCTTGCCTCCGCGCTTGCCGCCCAGCTCGACGGCGGGTAGCTGATCCAGCTTCGCGTAGAGATCGAGGAGCTGCTGCGCACTCTTGATCGGCTCGCCGTTGATCGCGTCGATCACGTCCGACGACTGGAGGCCGATCGAGGCAGGCAGCGAGCCGGCGGTCACGCCGTACACGCGCACGCCGCCGACCTCGCCGTCCTTGTTCACGATCGGCATCATGCGGACCTTGCCGGGCTTCTGAACGCCGGTGACCAGCTCGCGCACGAGCTCGCGGCGGACCTCGTACGTCTTGGCATCGATCTTCGTGATCGAGTCCGCATACGGGTCGGGCGGATCCGCGCGCGAGGACGTTGCCGCGTCCTTGCGCGGCGGATCCGCCGGTAGATCGAAGAGGCGCAGCGTCGCGCGCACGTTGGCCGCGTCGAGGACATCGATCGAGACGGGGCCGATGCGATCGATCGTGCCGACGCCGGGAATGCGATCGCCGAGGCCCCAGTCGCCTTGCACTTCCGTCTCCGGGACACGGACCGTGGCGCGCGGCTCCTTGCCGATCGCCGTGGCGATGAGGATCGCGGGCTTGCCGGCGAACGTCGCAGACGGCGAGCCCGTCGGCCCTGGGTCGGCCGGCGTGCACGTCGAGCAAAAGATGTTTCGCTCGACAAAGGCAGCGCCGTCGAGCGGTGCGCGCGTCGGAGCGGGGGCCGCCACGGGAGGAGGAAGGCGTGGCGAGGCGATCGAGGGGGCGAACGCTTCTGCTTCGACGAGCGAGCTCGCTGCGTGCGCCGCGAACACGGAGCACACGAGCACCGTGACCAGCGCGAGGACCCAGGTCCGACGGACCAGACCACGCGCGAGCGAGTACACCACCGAGGCAACGCGTTCGAGCATGATGCCCGTGGGTTCATCAACCGGCGTGCCACGGGCAGGGAGCGCGCAAGTACGCGACTCGCGCCGACGGGGATCGGCAGACGCGCCAGCGCGACCGGCAGTCTCTGCAAAGTCCTGCCAATCTGGCAGGCCGCGTACTTTGCACGAGTCGCGCATGTATGATGACCGCGCCGTGAGCGACGGATCCATGCCCAAACAGATCGGACGATACGAGATCGTCGATCGCTTGGCCGTGGGCGGAATGGCCGAGCTGTTCAAGGCGCACCTCCAAGGCGACCACGGCTTCGCCAAGCTGGTGGCGATCAAGAAGATCTTGCCGCACCTCGCGGTCGACAAGTCGTTCGTCGAGATGTTCATCGACGAGGCGCGCATCACGGCGCAGCTCGATCATCGGCACATCGTTCAAGTGTTCGAGCTCGGGACCGACGCGGACACGCCGTACATCGCGATGCAGTTCGTCGACGGGCTCGACGTGCTCGCGCTCCTCCGCGAGTGCGCGCGCGTGCAGATCCGCTTGCCGCCGGACTTGTGTGCGCTCATCGCGCGCGACGTTCTCGACGCGCTCGATTACGCGCACAACGCCGTCGATCACAACGGGCGCCGCCTCGGCATCATTCACCGCGATATCTCGCCGGGCAACGTGCTGCTGTCGTGGCGCGGCGACATCAAGCTGACCGACTTCGGGATCGCGCGCGCGGCAGAGCGGCGCCACAAGACCGAGGCAGGCACGCTCAAGGGCAAGTACGGCTACATGAGCCCCGAGCAAGTGTCGGGCGGCGAGATCGATCCGCGCAGCGACATCTTCTCCGTCGGCATCTTGCTCGCCGAGATGGTGATGGCGCGTCGCCTCTTCACGTCGACGAACGATCTCGACATCTTGCTGATGGTCCGCGACGCGCGCCTCGATCGCTTGCACAAGTACGCGAGCGAGTTCCCCGTCGAGCTGCGCGTGCTGACCGTGCGCGCGCTGCAGCGGCGGCCCGAAGATCGCTGGCAGAGCGCCGCGCAGTTCCGCGACGCGATCGACGAATGGATCCGCCGCACCACACGCGTGGGCCCGCGCGATCTCGCGAACCTCATCGGTCAGGTGATGAACTCGCCGACCGCCGCGCTCGAGCCGGATGCGATCCCGCAGGAGTCGATCGATCCGGAGGTGGGACTGTCGGGACCGATGACGCGCATGTCGATCGCGAAGGCGGAGGCCGAAGCAGCGGTCGCGCGCGCGGCGTACATCGCGGGCGACGCGATCCCGACCGGTGTGACGGGCGACGATCGCTCGAGCGGAACCATGACCGTCGGCGAGGACGACATGGTCGCCGAGAACGTCGAGATTCCGTCGGGGCCACGCGAGGTCGGCGATCTGAGAGAGCACCCGATGATGCGCGTCGCCTATCGGCTCGCGAAGCAAAAGGGCACGGGCATGCTCTCGATCGAGGGCCGCGCGGGCGTGCTCAAAGAGGCGTACCTCGTCGACGGGCAGCCGCAGTTCGTGCACTCCAACGTCGAGAGCGAGCGCCTCGGCAACTTCTTGATCCAGCAAGGCGCGCTGACGCCGCAGTCACTGCAGCGCGCGCTCTCCGTGATGCACCACTTCGGTGGTCGCCTCGCGGACACGCTCGTCGGTCTCGACATCCTCGATCCGCTCGAGGCGTACCGGCTGCTCGCGAAGCAAGTGGCCGCGAAGCTCATGGAGACCTTCTCGTGGCAGAAGGGGCGCTACACGTGGACGCCGCGCCATCCCAATCCGTGGAAGGCGCGCTCGCTGCACCTCGATGCGTTCCGCGTGATCGGTGCGGGTGCCGCGCAGCTCGGCGAGCCGCTCGTGGAGGACTGGCTGGCCACCAACAGCACCGCATTCCCCGTGCGCGAGCCGGTGGCCGAGGGCGAGCTCGCGCAGTTCGGCCTCGGTGATGCGCTCCTGCGCGTCTACTCGCTGCTCGACGGCCGCACGCGCCTCGGCGAGCTCGCGGGCAAAGTGCGCTCCGCCGAAGCGCGTCTCAACTTGCTGCGCTTGACGTACCTGCTCGTGCAGACCGATAACGCGCGCCTGAGCTAACACGTGTCTGCGCTGTTGACGGTTCAAGGCCTGGAGAAGCGCTACGGCACGCGCACGGTCCTCCGTGGCGCATCGTTCGCGCTGCACGAGCGCGATCGCGTCGGCATGATCGGCGCCAACGGAGCAGGCAAGACCACGCTCCTGAAGATGCTCGTCGCG
Organism: Pseudomonadota bacterium; assembly: GCA_023428295.1. Lineage (GTDB taxonomy): Bacteria > Myxococcota_A > Polyangia > Haliangiales > Haliangiaceae > JABFXX01. The sequence continues at coordinate 16,418 of JAEYYV010000321.1, read as the reverse complement.
CGCGCCATGGGCCAAGACCACGGCGTCGATGCCCAGCTCGTTCCCGACGAGGGCCTCATCACGTGGCGCAAGGACCTGATCCTCGAGTACGTCTCGCAGGAGCCGACGTTTCCCGACGGCGCGACGGTGGGCTCCACGCTCGCGCGCGAGGGCGTCGAGGACTACGAGATCGGATCGATCTCGAACGCGCTGCACCTCCCGCCGCTCGATGCGCGCATGGACACGCTGTCCGGTGGCGAGAAGCGGCGTACGGCGCTCGCGCGCGCGCTGCTCGGCAAGGCCGAGGTGCTCATCCTCGACGAGCCCACGAACCACCTCGACACGCCGACCGTGGAGTGGCTCGAGCAGAAGCTCGCGAGCTGGCAAGGCGCGCTGATCGTCGTGACGCACGATCGCTATTTCCTCGATCGCGTCGCGACGCGCATCCTCGAGGTCGATCGCGGCAAGGTCTACGCGTACGAGGGCGACTACGCCGAGTTTTTGCTCAAGCAAGCCGAGCGGCTCTCGACGGAGGCCGAGGCCGAGTACCAGCGCGTCTCGTTCATCCGCCGCGAGATCGATTGGATCCGCAAGAGCCCGCCGGCGCGCACCACGAAGGCGAAGGCGCGCATCGATCGCTTCGACGCGGCCGTCGGGGCCAAGCCCACCGAGGACGACAAGCGTCCCGCGCAGCTCGCGTTGCGCTTGCCCACCGGACCGCGCCTCGGCTCGACGATCATCGATCTCGATCGCGTCGGGAAGTCGCTCGGCGGCAAGCTGCTGTTCAAAGACCTGACGTACGTGATGAAGCCGCGCGATCGCATCGGCATCGTCGGCCCCAACGGAGCGGGCAAGACCACACTCATCAAGACGATCCTCGGCCTCGTACCGCCGGATACGGGCACGGTCACCGTGGGACCGAACACGCGGCCCGCGTACCTCGAGCAAGGTCGCACCGAGCTGCGCGACGAGCTCACGGTGCTCGACGAAGTGGGCGACGGCTACGATCACGTCGAGCTCCCCGACGGGAAGGTTCACGTGCGCGGCTTTCTGCGCATGATGGCGTTCCCCGACAACGTCGCGGACACCAAGGTCGGCCAGCTCTCGGGTGGCGAGCGCAATCGCGTGCAGCTCGCGCGTCTGCTCCGCCGCGGCGGGAATCTGCTCGTGCTCGACGAGCCGACCAACGATCTCGATCTGCCGACGCTCGGTGCGCTCGAGGAAGGCCTGATCGACTTCCCGGGCTGCGCGCTGATCGTCAGCCACGATCGCTGGTTCCTCGATCGCGTCGCCACCGCGATCCTCGCGTTCGAGGGCGACGGCAAGGTGACGCTGTACGAAGGCAGCTACTCGTTCTACGCGGAGCGGCGCCCCAAGCCCGCGTCGACACGCAAGGCTCCTACCGAGACCAAAGAGACGAAGCCACCACCGGTGAAGGCCGCGGGTCCGCGCAAGCTGACGTTCAAGGAGAAGCACGAGCTCGCCGCGATCGAGGAGACGATCGGCGCAGCCGAGAAGAAGGTCACCGAGCTCGAGGCCACGCTCTCCGATCCGGCGGTGTTCAAGGATCGACCGACGGAGGTGCAAGGCCTCGTCGCACAGCTCGACGCCGCGCGCCTCGAGGTCGAGCGCCTCTACGCGCGTTGGTCCGAGCTCGACGCGATCGCGGCGCAGTCGTCGTAGGCCGCGCAGCGCTCAGGCGCGAGGATCGCGCCCGCGCAGCGTGGCGATGATCTCCGCGAGGATCGACACCGCGATCTCCGACGGGCTCTTCGCGCCGATGGCGAGGCCCACCGGCCCGTGCAAGCGAGCGAGCGCTGCCTCGTCGAACTGCGCGCCGAGGCGTGCGCGCCGCGCGGCGTGCGTCTTCGTGGACCCGAGGCAGCCGATATAGAACGCGGGTGACCGGAGCGCGGCGATCAAGCCGGGGTCATCGATCTTGGGATCGTGCGTGAGCGCGACGATCGCCGTGCGCGCATCGATCGCGAGCGCGTCCATGGCGACATCGGGCCAGTCGACCACGAGCGTGTCGCTCGGGAATCGCTCGGGCGTCGCCCACGCGCGACGAGGATCGACGATCGTCACCGCGAATCCCGCGATGCGCGCCATCTTCGCCAGCGGCTCGGCGACGTGCACCGCGCCGATGATGACGAGCCGCGTCGGCGGATTGTGCGGCTCGACGAGCACAGCGCCTTCGGGCGTCTCGACGACCAGCGTCTGGTCGGTTCGCGTGGCAGCTTCGATCGCGTCGCGCACCGCGGCGTCGAGCTCGTCGGTCGCGCGCGCGATGCGCGCGGATCCGGTGCCGGTCAGCGGCGTGATCGTCACGACGGGTTGCTTTTTGGCGCGTGCTTCGCGGAGCTCGGCGACGAGCGACGGCGATGCGGCGTCGACGAAGACCTCGATCTTGCCGCCGCACGCGAGCCCCACTTCCCACGCGCGTTCGTCGCTGACGCCAAACGAGAGCACGTGCGGCTTCTCGCGACCGGCAGCGACCTCGAGCGCTTCGGTGATCACCGCGCCTTCGATGCACCCGCCGGAGACCGAGCCCACGAACTGTCCCGCACCGACGACCGCCAGCTTGCTCCCGGCCGGCCGCGGCGAGCTTCCCCACGTGCGCACCACGGTCGCGAGCCCGACGGCGTCTCCGCGCGCGAGCCACTCGGCGGCGTGCGCGAGAACGCCATCGATGTCGTGAACGTCGGGGCGCGTGTCCTCGGCCATTTCGTGCCAGCCTAGCTCGTGGCCATGGACCTGGCAGCGCGACGCCGCGAGTTTCCAGCGCTCGACGCTCCGAGCGACGGACCTCGCCTCGCGTACCTCGACTCCGCGGCGACGACGCTCGTTTCGCGCGCGGCTCTCGCCGCGACCACGGGTGCGATCGTCTCGCTCGGCAACCCGGGCCGCGGTGCGTATGCACGTGTGCAAGCCGCCAACGATGCACTACGCGACGCACGCGAGACGGTCGCGCGTGCGCTCGGCGGATGGCATCGCGATGCGTGGCGCTCCGCGAACGAGGTGGTGTTCACGAGCGGCACCACAGCGTCGGTCAACCTCGTCGCGGATGCGTGGGGCGCAGAGAACGTGCGAGCGGGCGACGTGGTGATCGTCGGCGAAGGCGAGCACCACTCGAACTTCTTGCCGTGGCAACGGGTGTGCGAGCGCACCGGCGCCTCGCTCGTGCTCGCGCCGCTCGACGATCGAGGGCACGTCGATCTCGATGCGTTTCGCGCGCTCGCGCGCCAGCACGGCGAGCGCACGAAGCTCGTGGCGATCGCGCACGTCGGCAACGTGCTCGGCACGGTCGCGCCGATCGCGGAGCTCGCGCAGATCGCACACGGTATCGGCGCGCGCGTGTTCGTCGACGGCGCGCAGGCGATCGCGCATCTCGACGTCGACGTGCACGCGCTCGGCTGCGACTTCTACGCGTTCTCGGGGCACAAGGTATACGGCGCGCCCGGCGCCGGCGTGCTGTGGGCCACCGCGAACGCGTTGCGCGCGCCGTGGCAGCTCGGCGGCGGCATGGTCTCCACCGTCGAGCGTTCGCACGCGACATATCGCGACGCTCCTGCGCGCTTCGAAGCGGGGACGCCGAACCTGCCGGCGATCGCCTCTCTCGCGAGAGCGCTCGAGTGGACGCGCGATCTACGTGGCTCGTCGACGATGCGCGACGACGAGGCGAGCGTGCACGCAGCGCTCGTCGAGACGATCCGCGCCGCCGGGGCACGCATTCTCGGTGCACCGGAGGTCGGCGTGGTGTCGTTCGTGTGGGACTACCATCCGCACGACATCGCGACGATCGCCGATCGCGACGGCGTCGCGCTGCGCAGCGGACATCACTGCGCGCAGCTCGTCCACCGTCGCTTCGGCGTCGACGCCTCCACGCGGGCATCGGTGGCGATGTACAGCGGCCTCGATGACGTGGAGCAACTCGCACGCGCGCTCGCCACGGTGCGCGAGGTGCTCGGACCCCGATGAGGCGCGCATGACCGACGCCCTGTATCACGCGACGATCGTCGAGCACGATCGGTCCCCGCGAAACTGTGGCCCGCTGCCGGGCGCGACGCACGCCGCGACGATGGACAACCCGCTGTGTGGGGACGTCGTCACGATGCGCGTGGTCGTGACAGGCGAGGGCGACGCCGCGACGATCGCCGACGTGAAGTGGGAAGCGCGTGGATGCGCGCTGTGTCGCGCTGCTGCGTCGATGCTATCGGTGCGCGTGCTGGGCTACACGCTCGCCGGGGTGGACCAGGTGGTCGACACGTTCGAGGGCTTCGTGGTGTCGTCCGACGGTGATCGCTGGACGATCGATCTCGCGGATCTCGAGGTGTTCGCCGGCGTGAAGAAAGCGCGCTCGCGGCGAACGTGCGCGCTGTTGCCGTTTCATGCGCTCGCCAAGGCGCTCGGCCTGCCGTTCGGCTAATCGAACGCGGACATGCGCGCGCGCGCACGATGCGTGGCGAGCATCGCGCTAAGTCGTTGCACGATGTCGGGGTGCTTCGCGGCGAGGTTCGTCTTCTCGTCGGGATCCTGATGCACGTCGAACAGCTCGCGCTGGTTCCCCGTCTCGACGAGCTTCCACTTCCCGTCCATCATCACGGTCACGCCGCCGGGGTTGGAGCGGTCCGCGATCATCGCGGCGAACGCGGTGTTGCGCGTGGTCTTCGGCTTCCCGCGCGCGAGATCGGCGATGGATTCCCCATCGATGGATGTTCCGCGCGGCGGCTCGAACCCTGCGAGGTCGATGATCGTCGGCACGAGATCGACGAGGCCGACGGTCGCGGTGGGGCGCACCGCAGCGACGGTCGGCCCCGCGATCACGAGCGGCACGCGGATCTGCGAGTTGGTCAGGTTCGTCGAGTGATTGCGCTGGCCGTGCTCGCCGAGGCCCTCGCCGTGATCCGAGGTGACGATGATGATCGGCGCATCGTCGGGCGGGCGGTTCGCGTACGCGGCGATCAACGGCACGAGCGCGCGATCCACGATGGCGAGGCTGCGATCGTACTGATCGCCGAGCGAGCCGCTGGCGGGCGTGTTGACGGACCAGTTGTGCGGCTCGAGGAAGTGCATCCACGTGAACAGCGGGCGCTTGTCGCCGCGCTCGGCGCGTTCCGTCACGAACCGCGCCGCTCTGGCGCCGAGCTGCGCGGCGGACTCGTCGATGACGAGCGTGGCGAGCCCGCGATCGAAGCCCGTGCGCAGATCCTCGCCGTAGAGCCCGCCGCAGCACACGAAGCCCGCGGTGTCGTAGCCGGCCGCGCGCAGGCGCTCCGCGACGAGGATGTGGCGCGGATCGAGGCGCAGTCCCCATCCGACCACGCGCCCGCGAACGCGATCGGGCGATGTCCCCGTCAGCATCGTCGGCACCGAGCGGCGCGTGACGTTGCTCGGCGAGAATGCCCACTGGAAGACCGCGCCGCGCTCGCCGAGCGCCTTCAGCACGGGCATCTCGGCGCTGCCTCCGTACGGCGGCGTGTGATCCGCGCGCACGGTATCGATCATCACCACGATGATGTCGCGATGCTTCTCCCCGGGACGCGCCGTTGGCCGATAGTCATCGAGCGGCAGCGCGCGCCGGATGCGATCGAGGACGAACACGCGCTCCACCACGACACCCGCGATCGGCTGATCGCCCCAGATGCCGAGCGCGGCGGCAGGGCGGGCGAGGCCGGTGATGCCCGCGAACAGGAGGCAGCCGAGCGCGAGCGCGATCACCGCGATGCGCATCACGCGCGAGTGCCATCGCGCATCGACGACGTGCGTCGCGATCGCGATCACCACGCCGAGTGCCGGCGCGATCACCACGCCGATCGCCAAGGGGCCGATGCGCGGCGAGATGACCACGAGCCACACGACGACGAGCGCGGCGATCGAGATCACGGAACCCGCACCGAACAGCGTGCGCGGCGTGAGTAGCGTTTGGTGACCGCGGCGCTGCCACCGGCGATCGAGTCCTCGTGCGATCCACGCGAAGATCGACACCGCGATCGGCGCCGCGAGCAAGATCACGAGCGCGCTGGTGACGGCGATCACCGGCTGCGCGAGTGACACCACGTTCGGCCGGAACTGCGTCCACGCGACGAGCAGCCACGTGCCGCGAAACACGAGGAAGGCGAACAGCGCCGTCCCGAGCACCGCGGTGGCGATCCAACCGGCGAGCCGCGGCATACCGCCGCCCTCCTCGGTGAAGCGCGCGGCGATCTCGCGAGGACGCCACCCCGCCCACGTGCCACGCGCGATCACGCCGAGCAGCACGAGGGCGGGCAGCGCCAGGACCAGCACGAACCCGATCGCCGCGAACGTATCGAGCCCCAGGTCGCCATCGCCGTAGAGGCTGTCGGCGAGGCCGAGGGCGAGTCCGCCCGTGCAGGCCGCGACAAAGCTCGGGGCGATCCAGCGCAGTGCGCGTCGCACGAAATGTTCGGTACCAACCAAGCGCGTTGGCAAAAATTGTACTGCGCGGTGCCGACGGTACCAACCTCGTGACCATCCGCGCTCGTGATCGCCGCCATTGTCGCGCACTGGGTGGAAGTGAGAACATCACCGCGGTGAAGGCGATCGTCGCGTTGTCGTTGTTGGTCGTCGGATGCAAGTACCCCGACCCGGGCTTCGATCGTCCGCACGACGCGAACGACGATGCGGGTGACGACGCGACGCCCGACGAGATGGTGACGCCGCCGTGCCTCGAGCCCGGGTCGATCGACAACATGGTCGAGCTTCCCGGCATCGAGGTCGCCGGCTTCTCGCCCGCCGAGGACGAGTCGTTCGCGATCTCGTGGCTCCCGGAAATGAACCTTGGTTACACCGACACGGTGCCGCTCGGTGAGAGCTATTCGCCGACGAGCAACCCGAAGGTCATTCGCCGCGCGCACCTCTCGCCCGACGGAACCGTCGTGTACTTCATGGGTCTCGAGCTGAACAATATGGGGACGCGGCGCGCGGTGCGAAATGGCGCCTTCGGCACGTGGCAGGCCGACGTGTGGTCGGGCCTGCCCGATAGCTTTCCGGGGCGCCCGACCGCCGACGACCAGCGTATGTTCCTCGACAACGATCTCATCCCGCAGGAGTGGGCGCGGAACGCCGGCACGTGGCTGCTCGTGCGGAACTATCGCCCGGAGCATTTCGGAAACGAGGCCGAGTCGAAGATCACGTCGGGCAACCTGTCTCCCGACGGGAACTTCCTGGTCTACACGCTCGAAGGTCCCAACGAGAACGGCATCCACCTGCGCGTACGCGTCAATGGATCGTTCGACGGGTTCGATGGTGCGTACGGCCGTGGGCTCGCTGGGGGGCCGTATCGCGATCCGGTGCTCGTCGCGAACTGCACCAAACTCTACGTCTTCAACACGCAGACGAGGCACGTGGAGCGCTGGGACGTTCACCCGCTTCCATAGGTGAACGCTCCGTAGCGAAAAACTCGCGATCGCTCGCCGCACTTACTACCGTCAGCGGACCCGTGCGTTCATGGATCGCGATCCCCACGCTCGGCGCTGTGTGCGCCGGTGCTGCGGCCGGGCTCGCCGCCCTGCACGCGCAGCCGATCGATCCGATGTTCGTGATCGCGACGGGGTGCGCGGGGGCGGCGATCACCGCGTGCGTTCGCGCGCTCGCGGGTGATTCGCCCGCATCGATGGTCGCCATGGTGCTCGCACCGTTGCTCGCGATCGCCACGCTGTTCGAGCTCGGCATCGCGTCGTCGCGCGAGCTCGTGGCCATCGCAGCGGCGGCGTGGACCTGCGTGGAGCTCGCGCGTCCGTCGACGTCGCCGCTCGTCGCGCTGTTGCCCGCGGGCATCGCCGCGATCGATCCCGCGTTCTCGGCGATGTTGCCGATCGCCGGGGCGCGCGTGATGACCGCGCCGTGGCAGCGGCCGCGGTGGGCGTTCGCGATTCCGATCGTCACCGCTCTCGCGGCGATCATTCGCCTCGGCGTGCACGGGGGCGATGGAGCGCGCTCCGTCGAGCTCGCGCCGTACGCGTCACTCGTCGCTACCGGGCTCGGCCCGCTGATGGCGGTGGCCGCACTCGGTGGGCTCGTGGCGCTGCTCCGCCCGCGTCACGCGGAGATCGCGCTCGCCGCGTCGATCGCCCTCGCCTGTGCGCTCGGTGCACGCGAGCACGCGATCACCGCGCCGATCGTCGCGCTCGGCGCGATCACCGCCGGCCTCGCCGTCGGGCGCTTCGCCGCTCAGATCCGCCTCGCTCCCGGACAAGCGCTCGCCGGTGCAACAGCTGGCGCGCTGCTCTTGCTCGCACCCGCGTGGTCCGTCATCGTGCGCTGAGTGACGGCGGTCGCGATCGGCAACTTCGACGGTGTCCACATTGGACATCGCGCGCTGATCACGCGCGCACGTGAGCTCGCGACGTCTCGCGTGATCGCGCTGACGTTCCACCCGCATCCCTCCGCGGTGCTCTCGCCGCACGGCGCGCCGCCGATGCTGTGCTCGCTCGAGCGCCGCATCGACCTCCTTCGCGGCGCCGGTGCGGACGAGGTCGTCGCGTTACCGTTCACGCGCGAGCTCGCGTCGCTGTCCGCGGACGCGTTCATCGACGACATCGTCCTCGGGCAGCTCGGTGCACGCGCGATCGTCGTCGGCTACGACTTCAACTATGGTCACGCGCGCTCGGGCTCCGTCGACACGCTCGCCGCGCATTGCGCGCGCACGAACACGCAGCTCGCCGTGGTCGCTCCTGTCGAGGCCGCCGGGGAGGTCAGCTCGTCGACGAAGATCCGTGCGTATCTGAAGGCCGGTGACCTCGCTGCCGCCGAGCGGCTCCTCGGCCGGCGATGGGACATCGAAGGGAGCGTCGTTCACGGCGCGAAGCGCGGTCGCGCGATCGGCATCCCGACCGCGAACATCGCCCCGACCTCGGACCTCGTGGTGGCGCCCGGCATCTACGCGGTGACGCTGAGCGTCGAGAACGGCCCGCAAGCGATGCCCGCCGTCGCGAGCCTCGGGACAAACCCGACGTTCGTGGAGCAGGGTGGCCTGGTCCTCGAGGTTCATGTCCTCGACTGGGATGGGGATCTCTACGATCGCAAGGTTCGAACGACGTTCGTGGCGCGCCTGCGCGACGAAGCAAAGTACGACGGTGTCGACGCGCTCCTCGTGCAAATCCGCCAGGACATCGCAGACGCGCGAGCGCTCCTGGGCGCGCCCTGAGCACCTCGTGATCTGAGGCGTTGCGACAGCACTGGGACGGCAGGAGATGTCATGGGGGGGCCATTGGCGATCTGCCGTCACCGGTGTGTGATGCGCGCCACCCAGGGAGGGCTCATGCGTTTGCGCACGATCGGTCTCGCGGCCGCGCTATCGGCCACTTTGTTCCAGACCAGCGATGCAGTGGTTCGTCCGCGTGGCGCGGAAGAGCCCGTCGTCACCGCGTCGCAGAAGAGCGCCCCGCGCGCGCATCGCACGATCACGTGGTCGCGTGCCTCGCAGATGGATGCGCTCGGCCTCTCCGGCTGGACCGCGCAGTTCGATCGCGACACCGGTGTTCCCGTTCGTATGTGGGGCGCGGGCATCCCCGCGTTCGGCGCGATGGCGAACCCGCAGGTCGCCGAGACCTTCGCGCGTGACTTCATCGCTCGTCACCTGCACACGCTCGCGCCGGGCGCGCAGCTCTCCGACTTCGTCGTGGTGTCGAATCAGCTCGGCGGTTCGCGCGACGTGCGCAGCGTTGGCTTCCAGCAATACGCGGGCGGCTTGCCCGTGATGGGTGGCGCGATCGGCATCTCGTTCAAGGCGGATCGCCTCGTGATGGTCGGCTCCACGGCGCTGCCGAACGTGACGATCAACGCGACACCGCGCGCGATCGATCTCCCCAAGCTCGTCGCGACCGCGCAGACCTGGCTCGCCGCGGATGGCTATCAAGTCGCCGCGCGCAATGTCCCCGTGACGCGCGTGATCCTTCCGCTCGTGCGTTCGCGCCTCGCGGGCGGCACGCAGCTCCACGTCGTCGATCAGCTGTCGGTCGAATCGACGACGTCGGATCCGGGGCGCTGGAACGTGTGGATGGACGCGACCACGGGCGCGCCCGTCGCGCGCTCGTCGACGCTGCACTTCGCGTCGGGTCGCGTGCTGTTCGCGGTCCCCGATCGATCGCCCACGTTCGGCCCGCGCTCGCCCAAGCCCGCGCCCAACGTCTCGCACAAGGTCAACTCCATCGACACGATGGCAAGCGTCGACGGCACCATCACGTGGGCCGATGCGGGCGACGCGACGGTCATCCCCGGCCTCGTCGGTCCGCTGATCCAGGTGACCAACAGGGCGGGCATGCTCGTCAGCGAGTCGTTCACGCTCGCGGATGGCGGCGAGCTCGTCTGGGACAAGTCCGCCGAAGAGTTCAACGACGCGCAGATCTCGGCGTTCGTGTTCGCGAGCACCGCAAAGGAGTACGCGCGCACGCACTTCAACCCGGAGCTCCAGTGGCTCGACGATCAGCTACAGGTGGTCGTCAACGAGAACCAAACGTGCAACGCGTTCTCGACGGGCGACGACATTCACTTCTACAAGGCGCGGTTCTCGTCCTCGCCGATCGCCGGTGGCAACTGCCAGAACACGGCGCGCATCGCCGATGTCGTCTATCACGAGTTCGGTCACTCGCTTCACGCGCAGTCGGTCATCCCCGGCGTCGGTAGCTTCGATGGCGCGCTGTCCGAAGGCATGTCCGACATGCTCGCGGCGTTCATCACCAACGATCACGGCATGGGCCGCGGCTTCTTCTTCGGCGAGGCGCCGCTTCGCAATCTCGATCCGGCGACCGACTTGCGCTGGCCCGAGGACACCACGGGCGAAGTGCACGACGACGGCGAGATCATCGGCGGTACGATGTGGGATCTGCGCAAGGCGCTCATCGCCAAGCTCGGCGCCAACGCGGGTGACGCGCAGGCGCGCAAGATCTTCTACGCGGCGCTCGAGCGCGCCTCCGATATTCCGACGACGTTCGCCGAGGCGCTGCTCGCCGACGACGACGACGGCAACCTCGAGAACGGCACGCCGAACCAGTGCGAGATCAACACGGCTTTCGGCCAGCACGGCCTCGCCGATCCGCGCATCACGCTCGGCCTCACCGATCCGGTGCGCGAGGGCTACACGGTCTCGTTCAAGACCAACGCTCCGTCGGCGACGAGCGCGTGTCCGCCGCCGAACGTGCAGACCGCCACGCTCGAGTGGAAGGTTCGCGGCGGCGAGGCCGGCGCGCCGGTCGCGCTCGCAGCCGAGGGCACCACGTGGTCCGGCGCGCTGCCGTCGCAGAAGACCGGCACGGTGCTGCAGTACAAGGTGACGATCCGTCTCTCCGACGGCAGCACGATGACGTACCCGAACAACGTCGCCGACCCGTACTACGAGTACTACGTGGGCGAGGTCGAGACGCTGTGGTGCGCGGACTTCGAGACCGGCGGCGAGGACTGGACGCACAGCGCGATCCCCGCGAACCGCGACGAGTGGGAGATCGGACCGCCGCAAGGCATCGGCAGCGATCCCAAGGTCGCGCACGGCGGCACCAACGTCCTCGGCATCGATCTGTCGAACGACGGCAACTATCGCCGCAACGCCAACACGTCGGCGGAGTCGCCGGAGATTCCGCTGAACGGGAACACCAACGTTCGTCTCCAGTACTACCGCTGGCTCACGATCGAGGACGGTACGTACGATCACGCGAATATTTATGCGAACGACACGGCGCTGTGGTCGAACTACGCGTCGGGCGACGAGATGGGCGGGTTCGATCACATGGATCGAGAGTGGCGCTTCCACGACATCGATCTCTCGGCCGTCGCGGCCGCGTCGACCACCGGCACGATCAAGCTCAAGTGGGAGCTCCTCGCGGATCAAGGCGAGAACAAGGGCGGCTGGACGATCGACGACGTCTGCGTGGTCATCGCGAAGCCCGCCCCCGAGTGCGAAGCGACCGATACGTGCGACATCGAGTGGGTCGAGGACAACGGTTGCTGCTCGGTGGGGGGCAAGCCCTACGGCGGCATCGCGCTGTCGCTCCTGACGCTCGCGTTCGTGTTCCGCCGCCGCCGTCGATAATCGCGAGAGCCTAGACCGCGACGGGCAGGACGCGGCGGCGCACGAGCTTGATGCTCAAGAGGCGGTACAGCATCTTGCTGACCTCGAAGCTGCCCATGCGCGACTTGCGGATGATGTCCTTCACGGTGTTCTTGCCGTTGACGGCTTCGAGCACCGCGAGCTCTTCGCGCGTGAGGCGGCCGCGGCCCATCTGCGCGACCGAGTCCTCGTTGCGCAGGAACACGACGTCGAAGTTGTCGATGGCGCGCTCGATCAAGTGCCACTCGTCGACGCGGCGATAGCCCTCCATCAGCACGGCTTCGACGTCGAGACCGAGGGCCGCGTCGATCACCGACGGCGGTAGCTCGAGACCCGCAGCGAACCGGAAGCGACCGTGACGCCAGCGCAGAATCTCGTAGATGAGCTCGCTCGACTGCTTGGTCAAGCACGTCTTCAGATCGGCCTCGCTGAAGAAGCCGAGCTTCACCATCTGCTGGCCGATCAGCCTACCCATGGGGCCGCTCTTGTTAGCGCGCGACTCGAGGAACGACTCGAGATCGCTGCGCTGCATGAGCTCCGCGTCGAGGACGAAGCGACCGAGCAGGAACTCCTCGGGAACGCCGTCGGCGATCGCTTGATCCACGCGACCGCGGCGGAAGTAGATGTCCACGCGCGCGCCGCTGCGCTCGACGGTCAGGATGCCCGACTGCTCTTGCACGTCGAGGAGCTGGAGCACCTCGGCGAGCGGCACCACGCGAAGATCGCCGCGCAGTCCGGGCGTGCCTTCGCCGAACAGGCCGAGGTCGACCGACGACATGATCCTGCCGAGCGCTGTGTCGTCGAGCGCGGTGCGCGCGGCCTCGCGGATCGCGGCTGCATCCGTGGCGACCTTCGCGTCGTCGTCGGCTTGATCCTGCGACTCTTTGGCGAGCTGGAACAGCGCCGCGATGCGCGCGCTCACGACATCCGCGATCTCCTCGCGGAGGTGCGCGAGCGCCGACGACTTCGCGTGCGTCCGATCCGCGTCGTCATTGGCCGCGAGATCCTCGCCCGTGACCAGCGAGGGATTGTCGTCATCGGATCCGCCGGCCGGACCGTACTTGCCGATCGTGTGCTGCACCACGGCCGTGATCGCCTCGGGCGAGACCGGCTTGGTGATGTAGTCGACGATGCCCATGACCTTCACGAAGCGCTCGCCGACCTGATCGCCCTTGGCAGACATCAGGACGACCGGGATGTCCCGGAGGTTCGGATCAGCCACCAGCTCTCGGCAGAACTGGTAGCCATTCATGCGCGGCATCACGAAGTCGAGCAGGATCAGCTCGGGGCGTTTTGCCCGAACCGCGGCCAAGCCTGCTTCACCGTCCGGTGCGGTATCGACGGTGTACCCAGCTTTCGTCAGGACGAGCTGGACGACTTTCGTAATGGTCGGACTGTCGTCGATGACCAAGACCGATTCATTGGCCATGTCGGTGTACCCCTCACTCCGGGCCACAAGCGCTCGGGATCGACATCTTAGGTGGTTCGATAGGGGGCTTCAATCGACGCGCCTTGCGATCTAGATGGATGAGGCTTGCGAGCCCACAACTAGATGCGGGTTTGGGCGCGTGGTAGCTTCGTAGACGCGTGGCGCTCCACGAGGGAGACCTGGAGCATTATCCCAGGAAATTCGGCAAGTATCACTTGCTGGGGCCCCTGGCTCAGGGCGGGATGGGCGCGCTTTATCTCGCGGTCACCGGTGATCGCGGCCTCGAGCGGCTCATGGTCATCAAGACCGTGCTTCCGCATCTTGCCGACGCGGAGTACGTCGCGCGATTCCGCGATGAAGCGAAAGTTGTCGTGAAGCTGTCGCACGGGAACCTGATTCCGGTGTTCGACGCCGGCCTCGTGGGTGGCGAGTTGTTTCTCGCGATGGACTTCGTCGAAGGTCGCGATCTGCGCGCGGTGTGGAATCGCTGCGCGAAGAAGCAGGTCGCGTTCCCGATCGACGTCGCGGTCTACATCGTCAAAGAGTTGTGCCGCGGCCTCGCGTACGCGCACTCGTATCCAGAGCTCAACCTCGTCCATCGCGACGTGTCGCCGCCCAACGTCCTCGTCTCGTACACCGGCGAGGTGAAGCTGACGGACTTCGGTCTCGCGAGCTCCACGCTGAAGCTCGAGAAGACCGCGCCCGGCATCATTTACGGAAAAGTCGCGTACATGAGCCCGGAGCAAGCGCGCGGCGAAAAGCTCGACGGCCGCTCGGACATGTACGCGGCGGCGATCGTTCTGTGGGAGCTGCTCACGGGACGTCAGTTGTTCCCGCCGGGCAAAGATCAGCCGCAGGATCTGCTCACCCGCGCGAAGAACCCGGAAGTAATGAGACCGAGCAAGCGCGCGCCGCGCGTGCCGGTCGAGCTCGACGAGATTTGCGTGAAGGCGCTCGCGAGCGCGCGCGACCAGCGCTACGCGAACTGCGACGAGATGCGCATGGCGCTCCAGACGTGGCTCGCGCAGCACGCGCCCACCACCGACGGAACGCGCATGTCGACGTTCCTCCAGGAGCTGTTCGCCGAGGACATCCAGCGCGAGCGCACGGAGCGCGCCGAGATGCTCGCTCGTGTTCGCACGCGCGCACTGACGCTGCCACCGACCGACGAGCTGCGGCAGATGATCGAGAAGAGCGACAAGGTCGATATCGGCTCGCTCAGCCAGCTCGGCCTCGACGGCACCAAGTCGCCGCCGGTTCGTCAGCCTGGATCCACCGGACGCCGCGCCTCGGATCGCAACGAAGAAGGACAGGATCGGCGCAAGGCGCCCGACCGGCGCGGCGATCAACGCCTGAGCCCACCCTCCGCGGACGAGGCGAGTGGGGCGGCTGCAGCGGCGGCGTTCGCGCTCGCCGATGACGAGGCCGAGGTCGATCTTCTCGGCAAGACCGTCGACGGTCGCTATCAAGTCATCGAGCTGATCGGCGAAGGCGGCATGGGCAAGGTCTACCTCGCCGAGCACGTCGAGATCGGAAAGCGCGTCGCGCTCAAGGTCCTGCACCCGAGCTACTCGCGCATGCCGGATCTCGTCGAGCGCTTCCGCCGCGAGGCGCGCGCGGCGTCGAAGATCGGTCACCCGAACATCGTGGACGTCACGGACTCCGGCACCACGAGTGACGGCAGCGTGTACTTCGTCATGGAGTACCTCGAGGGCGTCGAGCTCGGCAGCGTGATCGAGCGCGAAGGCGCGATCGACATCGCGCGCGCGCTCAAGATCAGCTCGCAGATCTGTCGCGCGCTCGCCGCCGCGCACGCGCAGGGCATCGTTCACCGCGATCTCAAACCCGAGAACGTGTTCCTCATCACCCGCGATGGCGCGGCCGACGTGGTGAAGGTGCTCGACTTCGGTATCGCCAAGACCACCGAGGCCGAGGCCGCACGCGAGCGTCGCTTGACGAGCCCGGGCATGGCGATGGGCACGCCCGAGTACATGGCGCCCGAGCAAGCCGCCGGTCGTCCCGCCGATGCACGCTGCGATGTCTACGCGCTCGGCGCGATCATGTACGAGATGACCACGGGGATGCCGCCGTACTCCGGCGACAACTTCATGGAGATCCTCACGAAGAAGGCGACGCAGGATCCGCCGCCACCGAACACGGTGCGCCACGAGATTCCGTCGCAGGTCTCGGATCTCGTGCAGGCGGCGATGGCGCGCAACCCGGATCACCGCCCGCAGACGATGGAGACGCTCGAGTACGAGCTCAACAAGTGTCTCTCCGGTCGCGGCGTCGCGGTCGCGCAGATCCTCGGCATGACGACGGACCCCACGGTGGTCGCCACGCTGAACCCGGGCCTGTCGATGCGTCACCACGACGACGGCATCGTGAGCCCGCGCTCGAGTCAGTCGTCGCCGGGCAACCAAGTTCCACGCGCGGGTACGCACTCCGGCGTGAGCGAGATGCCCGGCATGTGGTCCGGTCCCGTGATGGCCACGGGGCTCTCGGCGCAGCTCGGTCGCGCGCAGAGTGATCCGGCGCGCACCCTGCCCAACGAGCATCCACGCGCCGCGACGCCGGTACCGGTACCTCGCGCCGCTTCCATCTCCGGATCCACGGACGAAGCGTCGCTCTCGGGCCGCAGCTACGACTCGATGCCGTCGATGCCGGTCGCGCCCAAGCGCAGCGCGCTCGGCATGTTCGGCTGGCTCTTGCTCGGCGCGATCCTGTTCGGCGGCGTCGGCGCCCTCGTCTATGTCGCGCTCGGCGAGCGCGGCGAGCGCGCTGCGACCGACCAGCCATCGTCCGACGACCCGGGCTCGCATCTCGATCAGCACGACGAGCCCCAGGCCGCGCCGATCGCGACCGAGGACACGACGCGCGACGCGAAGGCGGGCGACAAGAAGATCGTGGACAAGAAGGCGGTCGACGAAGAGACCGCCGATGCAAAGA